>NZ_KV805090.1:0-76348 GCF_001811545.1 Corynebacterium sp. HMSC074A09
AACTACAGGACAAAATCAACGCACTCTAAAACGGGAAGGGCCAGTAATCGGGATGACTCTTGCGTACAATAGTCCAAAAATTTCCACCAGTAGTATTGTGATCTTGCATCGGTTCTCTCTATGTTTTGACAACCGCGACTGGAAACTCATGCGCGCAGCATGAACCCAGCGTCGGATTTTCGAGGTAGACAATTCTCTCGGCGGTGAAATATTGACCCGTCGAAAGCAGCGGTGTGTCAAATAGAAATTACTGATGCAGCAATGAGGACATGGTGTACTCCAAATTCCTTACTTAAGCTCTGTGCGAGTTCCTGAAGCGATTTAAAACCTGTAGATTGCAGGATCTAATTCCGCTCTCTCGCATGCAGTGAAATGTGAATCACATAATATCGGTGATTAAAAATCCAGTCAATAGGTTTGATTAAACCCAGAAGCCGGAAACGTTGAGCCCAAAGGAATACAGCGCGCGGCGCAGCACCGGCAGCGAAAGCCCGATGACGGAGGAAGGATCGCCCTCAATGCGGTCGATGAACCAGCCGCCGAGGGCTTCCAAGGTAAAGGCGCCGGCGCATTCCAGCGGCTCGCCGGTGCGGGCGTAGGCCTCGATATCGGCGTCCGAGGCCTGGGCAAAGTGCACCGTGGTGCGTGAGGCTTCAACGAAGCGCTCCTCGCCGTAGAGCACGCAATGTCCGGTGATGAGTTCCGCGGTACGCCCGGCCTGCGCGTGCCAGCGTTCCACGGTGGCCTCGGGGGTGTGGGGTTTGCCTTGGAGGGAGCCGTCGAGAAGCAGCATTGAATCCCCACCCACCACGACGTCCTCGGGATAGTCGGCAGCAATGGCCTCCGCCTTAGCAGTAGCCAAGGCACAGACGATTTCGGCGGGCTCAGCACCCGCCAGGCGCTCCTCGATGGCGCGCTCGTCCACGTGAGCCGGGGCGATGACGGGTTCCACGCCCGCACCCCGCAGGATGGACAGGCGGGAGGGGGACTGGGAGGCCAGAACCAGGCGCATGCGCTTAGTAGTAGCGGACGTTGCGGAAGGCGGACGGGTTGAATACGTCACCCGGCTGTCCCCACAGGTCGCGCTCAGAGCGGGTATCGGCGGCCTTGGCGCGCGCCTCAGAGTCGAGCTGGCTGAGCACCGTGGATAGGGCCGCCACCTCAGCGTCGGTGGGGTTGCCGCGCAGAACGGTAAACAGGGAAGCGGTCATTGGACACCTCTACAAAACGATATTGCCGTGCTTCTTCGGCAGGGTCGGAATAATCTTGCGATCCAGCAGGCGCAGGCCCTCAATGAGGGAGCCACGCGTGGCTGCCGGGGTAATAACGGAATCGACGAGACCGCGCTCAGCGGCCTGGTACGGGGTCAGGTAGGCGGCGGCCTCCTCCTCGCTCAGCTCTAGCTCGGAGGCCAGTGCGGGGGCATCGGCCACGGCGATCTCGGCCGTCGGCCACGCATAGGACAGATCCGCGCCGAGCTCCTTGGAGCCGAAGGCGATGTATCCGGTACCGTGCGCGCGGCGGACGATGACGCTGATCTTGCCCACGCTCGCCGCGGAGTAGGCGTGCACCAGCTTGGCCAGCGCCGCCTTCTCCACGTCCAGTGCCGGAGTATCGACGAACTCGATGATGGGAGTATTGAAGGCATCGCACAGTCGGATGAAACGCGCGGCCTTAGCGGCAGCTTCCGCATCGAGGGTGTCGCGGTTGGCGATGATGCCCACCGTGCGTCCCTCGACGCGACCGAAACCAGTGAAGACACCGCGCACCTGGGCGCCGAGTTCAAAGACATCCTCACAGGTGGCGGTGACCACGTCGGCGAGATCGACGGCGCCGTCATCGCCCACGAGGGTATCGAGGACATGGTCGGCGTCGGTGATGTTCTCCTCCACAGAGCCCGCAACGATGGTGGCCTCGGTGCGGGGAGCGGCGGCACGGTTATTCGAGGGCAGGTAGGAGAGCACGCGCTTGGCGACGCTCACCTCGTGCTCCCCATCCGCCTGCAGGTCACCGTCCGGAGCGATAACGACATCGGACAACGCAGCCACGAGCGAGGCCTCCTTCGAGTCCGCGTAGACCGCTGTGACCTGCGGGATGAGGCCGGAAGCGGTGGTGGCGCGGGCAAGGATGCGGGCCTGCATGGCGGAGGAGACAATGCCTTCCTGGGCGCGGGGCTTGTCGCTGGCGACGAGTGCGACGATGGGCACGCCGGTCTTAATGGCGAGGTCGTAGAGCTTGGTGACCTTTTCGCCGTAGACCTCGCCCATGGTGCCGTCGAACAGCGAGGCGTCCTGCGCATAAGCGCAGACCTTGCGGCCGTCCACGGTGCCGAAACCGGTGACGACACCGTCGGTGTAGGGCCGGACGTGCTCGCGGCCGAACTCGGTGGAGCGGTGGCGAGCAAGCGCGTCGGTCTCTACGAAGGATCCGGCATCGAAGAGCGCCTCGATGGCGCTGCGAGCCGCAGGGACCTCTCCCTGCGGCGCACGGGACTCGGTGAGCTTGGCGCTGAGGTCCTCGATCTTGCCAGCGGTCGTCTTCAAGTCAGTCATGGGACACTAGTGTAATACAGTGCGTCTTCTGTACTAATCTGTGCCGATCCGAGTGCGCGTTAGAGCGGGATGTTGCCGTGCTTACGCGCCGGGCGCGCGACGTTCTTGTCGGCGAAGAAGCGCAAGTTTTTGGCAATTGCACTGCGGGTTTCGGAGGGGAGAATGACGGCGTCGATAAGCCCGCGCTCCGCTGCCTTATACGGGTTGAGCATGTGGTCTTCATACTCGCGCTCGAAGGACTTGGTCAGCTCAGCCACGTCGAGGCCCTTTTCGTGGGCTGCCTTGATCTCCTTGCGGTAGATGAAGCCGACGGCGCCGGCTGCGCCCATGACGGCGATCTGGGCGGTGGGCCACGCCAGGTTGACGTCCGCGCCGAGGCCCTTGGAACCCATCACGCAGTAGGCACCACCGTAGGCCTTGCGCAGGGTGACGGTGATCTTCGGAACCGTGGCCTCGGCGTAGGCGTAGAGAAGCTTGGCGCCGCGGCGCAGGATGCCATCGTGTTCCTGATCGGCGCCGGGGAGGAAGCCGGGAACGTCGACCAGCATGATGATCGGGATGTTAAAGGCATCGCAGGTGCGCACGAAGCGGGCGGCCTTCTCGGAGGAATCAATGTCGAGGCAGCCGGCGAAAACCTGCGGTTGGTTGGCCACAAAGCCCACGGTCTGGCCCTCGATGCGGCCGAAGGCGGTCACCACGTTATCGGCGCGATCAGCCTGGATCTCCAGGTAATCGCCGTCATCGGTGAGGGTTTCGATGACTTCCTTGACGTCATAGGGCTGGTTCGGGGAGTCCGGGATGATTTCATCCAGCAGGAGGTCATTGGCAGTCTCTTCGCCCAGCTCCTCGTAGGGCTCAGCCGGTGTCAGCTGGCGGTTATTGGAAGGCAGGTAGGTCAGCAGGTCGTGGACCCAATCCAGTGCTTCCTCGTCGCTAGAAGCGGTGTAGTGCGAGGTGCCCGACTTGTGCATGTGGACTCCGGCGCCGCCGAGTTCCTCTTGGGAGATCTCCTCGCCGGTGACGGTCTTGATGACGTCGGGCCCGGTGACGAACATCTTGGACTTCTCATCCACCATCACGACGAAGTCGGTCAGCGCAGGGGAGTAGGCGTTGCCGCCGGCGCAGGCGCCCATGATGACGGAGATCTGCGGGACGACGCCGGAGGCCTTGACGTTTTGGTAGAAGGTCTTGGCAATCCAGTCCAGGGAGACGGCACCGTCCTGGATGCGGGCGCCGGCGCCTTCGTACAGGCCGATGAGTGGACGACCGGTAGTGATGGACAGCTCCATGATCTTGATCATCTTCTCGCCGTAGACCTCGCCGAGGGCGCCTCCGAAGACGGTTCCGTCCTGGGAGAAGATGCAGACCTCGCGGCCGTCGATGGTGCCCCAGCCGGTGACGATGCCGTCAGTGACCGGGCGCTTCTTGCCCATACCGAAGTCCGTGGTGCGGTGCACGGCGAGCATGTCAGTCTCGACGAAGGAACCTTCATCGAGGAGGTAGTCCAAGCGATCCCGGGCGGTGAGGCGGCCCTGGGCGCGGACCTTTTCGTGGGCCTGTTCGCCCATGGGCTGCGCCGCTGCTTCGCGACGCCTCTTCAGTTCAGCGATCTTGCCTGCGGTGGTGTCGGCGCTCAGGGAGTCAAGCTCCGACAAATGTGAGGAAATAGTCATGTTTCGACAGTGTAGAGAAGTTTTGTATAGGAATGTATAGCGGCACGCGGGTGATTTCTCTCACAGTTCACGTTTGCGCAGGTGAATGGTGGTGTAAAAGGTGAGGGAATCCTCGCATACGGCGCGTCGGGTGCATGTGGGTCAGTGTAGTGGGTGTGTAGTGAGGGGCGTCGAAAGGTGACTCAATGAAAAAGCCTCGCCCCGTAAAAGGGGGCGAGGCTTAGGTTATGTGGTTTTATTCGGGGGTGTCTGCCAGCCAACCGAGGCTGTAGAGGAAGAGTTCGGCATCTACGAGATCCTCTTCCTTGGGGAAGGTGCCCGTAAGTGTGGCGTAGGACTCTTCGATGTCCGTGTGGGTGGCTGGGATGAGACCGTGCTTGAGCAGATCTTCAGCGATGTGTGACACCAGCGGTGCCGGGTGCACCGTGTCAAGGTTGATTCCGGTGGCACTCTTGAATTCGTTAGTGATGGCGGAAAGGAATCCGGTCAGGGTATTCATTTGGCTCACCTCTCTATTTCTTGTCGTAATGATGCGGCTGTCCGCATCATGGGGTTGAACCAACTATATAGGTAAAATCTCCCAAAAGCTAGCTTTCGTTCACGGCGAGTTAACTTTTAGTTAACCTAGCGGGAAATGTGAGGTGTGTTACGAAGCGTCCTTTAGGCCTCTACAGGCAGCCAAGCGTAGCCATAGGGGCCCAGCTCCACAGGGCCTAAGTCGACGGTCTGATCCGTGAAGTTGTGCAGGCACAACAACTCACCGCGCTGGAATCCCAGAACTCCCGTTTGGCCGGTTTCCACGGCTTCGAAAGGAGCGGTGCCGAGTTCCGGATGCGCTTTACGCTGCTGGATCAGGCTGCGGAGGCGGTGGAGGAGCGAGTCATCGTCGGCAAGCTGCTCCTCTACCGAAACCCCTACGCCGCCGACGATGGGCCGGCGCGTCTGGGCGGAGGTGCTGAACCCTGCGCCCTCGCCGGGCTCCCACTGCATGGGTGTCCGCACGGCATCGCGGTCAGGCAACTCGGGGGCATCGTTCATCCCAATCTCATCGCCGTAGTACAGGAAGGGGGCGCCCGGCAGGGTCATGAGTAGTGAATAAAAAAGCTCAATCTTGCGGTAATCATTGCCCAGCAGCGGGGCAAGGCGCCGCGCGATGCCCACGTGGGCGCGCATCTGATCGTCGGGCAGGTAGTGCTCGTACATGATCGCGCGCTGGTCCTCGTCGACCATCTCCAGGGTCAGCTCGTCGTGGTTGCGCAGGAAGGTGCCCCACTGGCAGCCCTGGGGAAGCTCTGGAAGCTCCGCCATGATGTCGTAGACCGGTGTGGCATCCCCCAGCGCCAGCGCCTGGTAAAGCCGCGGCATCACCGGGAAGTTGAAGACCATGTGGAAGCGGTTGCCCGTGCCGTAGAACTCCATGGTTTCCGCCGGTGGCTGGTTGGCTTCCGCGATCATGATGGCCTCGGGGTAATTCTCGTCGATGAAGGCGCGGATCTTCTCCACAAATTCGACCGTCTCCGGCAGGGACTCGCCGCCCAGTCCATCGCGTTCGTAGAGGTATGCAATGGCATCGAGGCGGAAGCCGTCCACGCCTTTGCCCAGCCAGAAGGAGAGGATTTTGAATACTTCCTCGTGGACCTTCGGGTTGTCGTAGTTCAGGTCCGGCTGGTGGGAGTAGAAGCGGTGGAAGTAAAACTGCTTGCGCTCCGGGTCCCATGCCCAATTCGAGGTTTCCGTGTCAGTGAAGATGATGCGGATCTCCGGGTAGCGCAGCGGATCGTCGCCCCACACGTAATAGTCCCCATAGGGCCCTTCCGGATCGGTGCGGGAGGCCTGGAACCACGGGTGATCGGTGGAGGTGTGGTTGAACGCGAGATCCGTCATGAGGCGCATGCCGCGCGCGTGGAGCTCGGCGACGAGCTCGTCAAAGTCCTCCATCGTGCCGTAGTCAGGGTGGATGGAGTAGTAATCGGCGATGTCATAGCCGTCATCGCGCAGCGGGGAAGCATAGAACGGGGAAAGCCACAGGCAGTCGACGCCGAGCCACTTGAGGTAGTCGAGCTTCTCAATAACCCCGCGCAGCGTGCCCACGCCTTCGCCGGTGGTGTCCTTGTACGAGCCCACGAGGGCCTGGTAGAAAATGGCGTTGTCGTGCCAGCTCATCGGAGATCCTTCCGTTTAGCCCGCCACAGCAGATACTCCGTCAGGCATAGTGCGCCCGCGAGGAGCCCCGGCCAGATGGCGGGGGAGGGGTGAAAAAGATTCAGAACTGCCTGCACCAGCGCCAGGAAGGCGAAGAAGCCAACGAATCCCAGCGCGGTGTCCCACAGCAGTGCGCGGCGCATTAGGCCTTAACACCTCCGGCGGTGAGGCCGGCGACGATGCGGTGCTGGAAGATGAGCACCATGATGATCAGCGGAACCGTCACCAGCGCGCCCGCAGCCATGGTGGCGGCGTAGGGGTACTCGAAGGCTGAGGGGCCGGAGAAGCGCGCGATGGCCACGGTCACCGGCTCGGTGGCGGTGGTGGAGAGCTGCTTGGCCAGCATGAACTCGTTCCACGTGGTGATGAAGGCGATGATAGCCGTAGTAAACAGTGCCGGCGCAGCCAAGGGCAGGAGCACCAGGCGGAAGGCCTGACCGCGGGAAGCACCGTCCACGCGAGCGGCCTCCTCCAGTTCCCAGGGCAGCTGGCGGAAGAAGCTCAGCAGCGTGTAGACCGTCAGGGGCAGCGCGAAGGAGATATTCGGGATGATCATCGCGCGGTAGGTACCGATCCATTCGAGGTTGCCGAAGAGCTGGAATAGCGGGGTTACCAGCGCGATGGCCGGGAACATCGAGGCGGCCAGAATGATGCCGGTGACAACGCCCTTACCCGGGAAGTCATAGCGCGCCAAGGCATAGGCGGTAAACACGCCGATGAGGACCGCCACCGCGGTCGTGGCCAGGGAGATGAGCAAAGAGTTCCCTAAGGCATTGAGGAAGTCATTGCCCTTGTCCGTGGCTAATGCATCCCGGAAATTATCGAGGGTCACATGCGTGGGCCACGGGGTGGTGTCGAAGGTGTGGGACTTGTGCCGCAGGGCGGTGACAACCATCCAGTAGAAGGGCGCTAGCCCCCAGAACATGATGAAGAGGATGCCTAGGTAATGGCCGATCTTTTTCATGACTTCTTCTCCTTCTTCTGGCGGGCAGTACCGGAGACATCAGCGCCGAGGAAGCGCACCAAGATGAACGCGACGGTGAAGATAAGCAGGAAGATGAGCGTGGACAACGCGGAGGCCGAGTTGAAGTGGCCCTGGCGCATGTCCTCCACGACGAGCTGGGAAATGGTCGCTGTCGGGGAGTTGGAGGAGGCCGAGATCATGATGACCGGCAGGTCGTACATGCGCAGTGCATCCAGCGTGCGGAAGAGGATCGCCACCATGAGCGCCGGGCGTACCAGCGGCAGGGTGATGGTGAAGAAGGTTTGGATGCGCGAAGCGCCGTCCACGCGGGCGGCATCGTAGACATCGCGCGGAATCATCTGCAAACCAGCCAGGATGAGCAACGCCATGAAGGGGGCGGTCTTCCACACGTCGGCGATAATCACCGCGAGACGGGCATAGAACGGGTCTGTGGTCCACGCGATGCGCGTGCCGACGAGCGCGTTGACGATGCCATCCGGCGCGAACATGAACTGCCACAGCTTCGCGGTGACTGCGGTGGGAATGGCCCAGGGAACCAGCACCGCTGCGCGCACGAGGCCGCGACCGCGGTACTCGCCGTTCATCACCAGCGCCATGAACATGCCCAGGATGGTCTCCAGGGCAACCGTGACCACGGTGAAAAAGAGAGTGATCTTCACAGCCGGCCAGAAATCGGTGGCGATGACACCATCAGGGCACGCGGTGGCCTGGCCAGTGGCAGACATGCAGCGATTGGTAATCCAGTACAGGTAGTTTTCAAGACCGGCGAAGGAGCCTTCCTCGAACACTCCCGTGGTGGGGTTAAGCCGTTTGTTGCCCTGGAAGGACAACATCACAGCGCGCACAATGGGGTAGCCGATGACCACAGCCAGCGCTATCAGCGCCGGTGCGATGAGCGCGGCCACACGCAGGTACTGTCTGCGGGGCTGCACGGTAGGCGGTGCTCCAGCCATGCGGTGCCTGCCTTTCTAATTCATAGGGGGAGAAGGGGTTTAACGGGGGTTGGGGAAATCATAGCGGGTAGCCTGGACTTCCTCTGGGCGAAAAGAGCCCGGATCGCAGAAGGAGGCGCGGGCAAGTCACGTGGACTTACTCGCGCCCCCATGCACGCTGGGAAATTAACCCTGCGAAGCGGCTTCGATGGCTGCCTTCATATCCTTCGTGGCGTCATCGACGGACTTGCCTGCGGTGAGCGCCGCGTAGGCGTTATCCTGAACCGCCTTGGAGATGGCGGTGTAGAACGGGGAGACCGGACGCGGTGCGGCGTTCTCTAGGGATTCCTTCAGAGCCGGCAGGTACGGGAACTCTTCGACGAGGGAGTCATCGTCGTAGATGGAAGCCAGCACCGGCGGGAAGGAAGCCTCGGCGAAGGACTTCTGGTTCTCCTCGTTGATGATGAACTTCATGAAGTCCAGGGCCGTAGCCTTGTGCTCGGAGTTGATATTGATGCCGTTGTTGTAGCCACCGAGGGTAGACACACCGACGCCGTCCTTGCCCACCAGCGGCTGGACCTCAAACTTCACGCCAGCCTCTTCGGCGTTGGTGTACATGTACGGCCAGTTGATGGCAAAAGCGGTCTTGCCCTCAGTGAAAGCAAGGTTGGTCTCCTCCTCCGTTGTGGCGGTGGAGTCCTTGGAGATGGTGCCGTCCTCGTAGGCGTCGACAAGCGCCTGCAGGCCTTCCTTCGCCTCGTCCGAGTCAACGGCGACGTTGCCCTCGTCATCCAGGATGGAGCCGCCCCAGCCCTCGATGAAGCCGGCGGTGTTCACGGTGAGACCCTCGTACTGCTTGAGCTGGGTGGTCAGGCAGGAAGCATCATCCTTGATGGCCTCACAAGCAGAAGCGATGTCGTCGAACTTCTCCGGAGCCTTGTCCGCCAACTCGGTGTTGCGGAAGAGCAGCTGGCCGTTGGTGTTCTGCGGCAGCGCGTAGAGAGTGTCGTTGTAGGTGGCGGATTCCACGGTGGGCTCCAGCAGTCCGGAGGTATCCACCTCGAGGTCACCGGTCAACGGTGCCAGCCACTGGTTAGCGGCGAAGTCCGCGGTCCAGACCACGTCCAGCGCCATGACATCGTAGTCAGAGTTGCCCGCCTGCAGGGACTGCACGAGGGTCTCGCGCTGAGCGTCGGCCTCGCCGGCGAGCTCCTTGAGCTCGACCTTCTCATCTGGGTGCTCGGCGTTCCATGCCTCGATGATGGGCGTGATCTTGTCGGTATCGTTCTTGCCCATGGCAAAGGTGATGGGGCCGCGGCCGTCACCATCGGTCGAGGAGGCATCGGAGCCAGCGCTTGACGACGATCCCTCGTCGCTCGACGAGCAACCCGCCAAGGTCAGAGCAAGGGCAGCGGTGGTAACGACTACGCCGCGGCGGACAGAGCGCAGCGAGCTAGGGAGGAACGGCTTCTTCATGGAGTATTCACCTTTCGGAAAACTTCTGGTGACTTCAAAATAGGGGATCACCCCCACAGTGCACGTGGTTTTGACGTTTAATTCACTCAAAATGGGGGTAAAACTACCCCTGATTCTTCTTAAACCTCGATGCGCTGTCCGGTTTCCGGATCAAAGCGGTGCGCCTCCCGGGGGTTGAAGGTGAGGACGACGTTGTCCCCGCGCTGTGGAACGTTATCGCTCGCGCGGGCAACGAAGCGCTGCTCACCCACCATGACGTAGACGAAGGACTCGGAGCCTAGCTCTTCTACGAATTCCACGGTGCCTTGGAAGCCCACCGGTCCCTTGTTGATGAACATCTTCTCTGGGCGAACGCCGACGCGGCCGCCGTTGTAGTCGAAGATGTTCATCGCGGGGGAGCCAATGAAGCCTGCGACGAATTCGTTAGCGGGGGCGTCGTACAGCTCGCGCGGCGGTGCAACCTGCTGCAGGACACCGTCCTTGAGCACGGCGACGCGGTCCCCCATGGTCATGGCCTCCACTTGGTCGTGGGTGACGTAGACGGTGGTGGTGCCGAGGCGCTGCTGGAGGCTGGCCAGCTCCGCACGGGTTTGCACACGCAGCTTGGCATCCAGGTTAGATAGCGGCTCATCCATGAGGAATGCCTTGGGCTCGCGCACGATGGCGCGGCCCATGGCGACGCGCTGGCGCTGGCCACCGGATAGATCCTTCGGCTTACGCTCCAGGTACTCCGTTAACCCTAGAGTCTTCGCGGCTTCCTCTACCTTGGCTTTGATTTCAGCCTTGGGCATCTTGGCCAGCTTGAGGGCGAAGCCCATGTTCTGGGCCACGGTGAGGTGCGGGTAGAGGGCGTAGTTCTGGAAGACCATGGCGATATCGCGCTCGCCGGGCTCGAGCCCCGTGACGTCTTTGCCATCGATGAGGATGCGGCCGCTGGAGACCGGTTCAAGTCCTGCGAGGGCGCGCAGGGTAGTGGACTTACCGCAGCCGGACGGGCCGACGAGGACTAGAAACTCGCCATCCGCGATCTCCAGATTGAGGTCTTTGACCGTGGGGTTCTCGGCGCGGGGATAGGTGATGCCGACGTTCTCAAAAGTGACCTTTGCCATGCACATACACTAGCACCCGCTGCGGACACAGTGCGCGTGGTCGAGTACTAACGGCGGGGAGGGTTGGCAGTATGACAGCTCTAAATCTTGACCGCATCCGCGAAGCTCTCGACGGTGATTTTTCCGTCATCGATTACACCGAGTCCACTGGCTCGACCAATACCGATCTCATGGAGGCGGAGAAGGTTGCCGATGGCACCGTGCTGCTCGCCAACGAGCAGGTATCCGGCAAAGGCCGCTTGGGCCGTCAGTGGGTGAGCCCGGCTGGATCCCAGCTCATTTTCTCCGTGCTCATCCTTCCGGATTCGCTCGACCACTTGGGCACCCTGCCTCTAGCCGCAGGTTTGGCCGTGACGGATACCGTCGAGGGAGCGGTACTCAAGTGGCCGAATGACGTGCAGATCGACGGCAAGAAGCTCTGCGGCATCCTCGCGGAGGCCGGTCCGGTGGGTGAGGCCTTCAAGTCTGCACCTAAGACGGAGGTCTCCAAGGCAGAAGTCAACAAGGCAGAGATCAATAAGGCTGAAATAAACAAAGCGGAGATTAACAAGGCTGAAATCAACAAGGCTGAAGTGAATAAGGCCGAAATCGCCCCGAAGACCGAGGCCGCTAATCCGCCTTCAGCCCGCGTGGTCGTGGGCATGGGCATCAACGTGACGTTGACGAGGGAGGAACTGCCCATCGAGGCCGCAACCTCCCTCTCACTCGAGGGGCTTGATACCGACCGCACCGAGCTGGCCATCACCGTGCTGAAGAACCTGCGCCACCGCATCACCCAGTGGGAGCAGCAGGATCCGCAGCTCATGGCTGATTACCGCAAGGTTTGTTCTTCGATTGGTCAGGAAGTCCGCCTCGAAGCCCCGACGGGCGATGTGACCGGCACTGTTGAGGGCGTGGCGGACGACGGCCGCATCAACGTCGGCGGTGAGTACTACTCCGCGGGTGATGTCATCCACCTGCGCCCAGCTGGTCAGTAGCGAGTTGGGAGTGCGTGCTTTTTGGAAGGATCGAAAGGTGTTTTAAAAGGGCACGCCGGAGCGAAAGATCACATTGGAAAACGGCGTTGTTGACCCAGTGCGCACCACGAAAGAGGCGTCGGCGACTTGACGTTTGAGCTCCTCGTGCGCGACTTCCGTAAGTGGGATGCTGGGAAGCAGCGTCCGAACCTCTGGCGGAGTGGAATCCGCAATCGTGGCTGCCTCTACTACTACTTCGGCGAGTAACGCGGAAAGCGTATCGCCGAAGGAAGGGATGCCAAAGGTTAACGTCAAATCAATAACTGTCACATCCTGCGGTATGGGAAGCCCGCAATCCGCGATGACGAAAGTATCGGTGTGCCCAAGGCGCGCAACGGCGCTGGCGAGTGCAGGGTTGAGGATTCCAGATTTACGCATTGTCCACCTCCGGTAAGCGTGAAGAAGTAGTTGGGTAAGAAGGCTGTGCTCCATTGCCGGTTGTAGCGAAAGCTCCGACGCGGGCAGCGAATGAGGCCGCATCGATGAGTGAGTCGCCCTGCAAGAGTCGGGAGCACAACGCGCCGGCGAAGGCGTCGCCAGCACCGGTGGTATCTATGGTGGTCACGCGTGGGGTAGGTATATCCGTGCCGCCTTCTGGGGTGGCTACGTACGCTCCACGCGCGCCAAGGGTTAAGACTACGGAGCGGAAGCCAGCCTCAATAAGTCGGTGAGCAAGCTCGTGAGGGGTGCCATCGGAGGGAAGACCGAGCTGCTCTAAAATGAGACCAGCCTCGTGCTCATTGGCAAGAAGCGGATTGGCTTGCAGCAGGCTTTCACGGTCGACTTGGACAACAGGGGCGAGGTTAACCACGACGCGTCCATTGCTGTGTTCTACTGCGGCTTGAAAACCGGAAGCAGGGATTTCACCTTGTAGGAGAACAATGTCGGCATCGGCGATGGTGGAGGCGCGAGCGGCGACAAAATCTGAGTCGACTTGAGCGTTAGCGCCGGGGGAAATGACGATGGTGTTCTCGCCGTCGGCGGAAACAGTGATGACAGCGAGGCCAGTATTGGTGTCTACCTGCTCTACTGCACTGAGATCGATACCCGAGGTCCGCATGTAATGCATAGCGGGTTCGGCATAGGGATCAGATCCTACGGCACCGACGAAAGCGACATGCGCACCAAGTTGGGCCGCGGCCACTGCCTGGTTTGCGCCCTTGCCCCCGGCTAGGATTTCACCGCCAGAACCCAGCAGGGTCTCTCCGGGCTGAGGGTGGCGCTCTGCGTGGACGATGAGATCGGCATTGATAGAACCGACGACAGTTAACTTGCTCATTGGAATTCCTCTACGTTGTCGCGGGTAACGGTGATGACTTCTACGGGGACAGATTTCTGTGCCTTTTCACCATGCAGGAGTTGTGCGGCTTGCTCGATGGCGCGGGCACCGAGCTCGGCTGGTTGCTGAGCGATAGTAGCTTCCAGCTTGCCGTCCTTGACAGCCTTAAGTCCGTCGAAAGTACCGTCAAAGGCCACGATCTTGACCTCGGAACCAGCGCGCGATCCCAGGGCTTCGACGGCGCCAAGGGCCATTTCATCGTTCTCCGCAAAGATGGCCTTGATGTTCGGGTTGGCTTGCAAAAGGTTGGTGGCTACATTGAGTCCCTCTGTACGATCAAAATTTGCTGACTGTTTAGCAACCACCTTGATGCCCGGGTACTTGGCAATCTGTGACTCGAAGCCCTTGCCACGTTCGCGCGAGGCCGACGTACCTGCGGTGCCCTGCAGGATGAGGATGTCACCTTCTTCGCCGATGGATTTGGCCAGTTGATCTGCTGCTTGGGCACCGCCGGCGACATTGTCGGAGGCAACCATGGAATCCAAATCTACGCCGTTAACGTCGCGGTCTACACCGACCACAGGGACACCATGGTTCTTGATTCCGCGTACTGCTGGAGCTACAGCATCGGAGTCTGTGGGGTTAACAACCACCACTTTCGCGCCCATCGACGTAGCGTTGCCGAGTTGATTGACTTGCTGAGCAGGATCATCCGAGGCGTCTTGGATATCGAGGGGGACTCCGAGTTCTTTGGCCTTGTCCTGTGCGCCATGGCGTAGCTCAACGAAGAAGGGGTTTGTCTGGGTTGATAGCGCAAGAGTTATGCGCTGACGGTCTTCCTCAGAGCGGTTGCATGAGACCAAACCCAAAGCAAGAACGGCAACGAGAACTGCAGAAATGATCTTTTTCATGAGGCACTCCTTTTAGTTAGCCGTCTTATTGCGGAAGACGTCGAAGCCCACGGCCAACGCGATGACTAAACCGATGACAATCTGCTGCCAGAAGGAGGAAACATTGAGGAGGTTGAGGCCGTTTCGGATGACCGCCAGCAAAATAGCGCCAACCAGAGTCCCCGTTGCTTTGCCTTGTCCACCAGACAGCGAGGCACCACCGATGACGACTGCGGCGATGGCATCCAGCTCATAACCGGTGCCTGCTTGCGGTTGTGCAGATTCGAGTCGGCCCGCCATAACCATGCCCGCCCACGCTGCGAAGAACCCAGAGAGCGCGAAAACTGCGATCTGGATGCGCTTGACTGGGAGACCGGAGAGGCGAGCTGCTTCGAGATTTCCTCCGATCGCGTACATGGAACGGCCGAGCACAGTGCGCTCGAGGATGAACCAACAGAGGAGCCCAGCAATCACCATCATGATGATGGGCACTGGGAGGCCGGCTACGTCGCTGCCAAAGAAGTTGACCGAAGGCGCGGTCTCAATGGGAGAGCCTTGCGAGATGACGAGGGTTAGGCCACGCGCAATAGACATCATTGCCAGTGTTGCAATGAAGGAGGGAATCTTTCCCCACGCAGTGGCCATTCCACAGATAGCGCCCGCCAAGGCACCCACACCGAGACCAATGAGGAGAGTCAGCCAGCCCGGAAGCCCAGCAGTGGAGAACATATAGGCCGACACCATAGCGCCAAGTGCGGCTACAGAACCGACAGAAAGGTCGATTCCCGCGGTAACAATAACGAAGGTCATGCCGAAAGCCAGGATGGCCACGGTAGCTGCCTGGATGCCTACATTAAGTAGATTCGTTACGGTTAAAAAATACGGGGTGGCGATGAAAAGCGCTATGCACAGCGCGATGAGGCCGACGAGAGCGCCATTGTTCAGAGCCCAGTTGGTTACACGATTCTTGGTCATAATTAATCCTTGGGGTCGTGGCTAGCGGAGTTAGTAGCGGCAGCGGAGGTTGCTGAAGTTACGTTGGCTACGGCGAGGGTCATGACCTCGTCTTGAGTGGAGTCTTTTGGCAGTTGCCCGGCAAGTTGGCCCCCCGACATGACGAGGATCCGGTCAGACATTCCAAGTACCTCTGGTAGATCAGAGGAAGCCATGAGGACCGCGCCACCGGCTGCCGTAACCTCGTTAATGATGTTGTAGATTTCGACCTTGGCGCCTACGTCGACGCCGCGGGTTGGCTCATCGAGTAAGAGAACTTTTGAGTTGGCGAGGACCCACCGGCCGAAGACTGCCTTTTGCTGGTTTCCGCCGGAGAGATTGCGGATAGCCTGGTCAAGCCCGGACATGCGTATACGAAGTTTTTCTGCCACTTCTCCCGCACGCCGATGTTGGCCAGAACGGTCCGCAATCCCAGCTCTAGCGGTGGGGTAGAGCGTCGCGAAACCGAGATTGTCTGCTACCGAAGCATCCAGGACTAGCGCCTGTGCTTTCCGGTCCTCGGGGATATGTCCCACCCCGGCGCGAATTGCGGCGCCGATGTCGCCGCCTCGAAGTTCTTGGCCATTCACACGAATGGATCCTGAATCGTAGGTGTCTGCGCCAGCGATGGCACGAATGATCTCCGTGCGGCCAGCGCCGACAAGTCCGGCGAGACCGACAACTTCGCCGGAGTGGACCTCGAAGGAGATGTCCTGAAACGAACCTTGTGTAGTCAGGCCTGCAACTTCAAGCAAGACCTCGCCGCGCTCGGGCGGAGTGTCGCGCGGGTACTGGTTTTCGATACTGCGACCGACCATCAGCCGGACCAGTTCATCCTCATCTGTATCGGAAGGGACCTCGGCGATGAAGGCACCATCGCGCAGTACGCAAATGGTCTCCGCGATCCGTGCCAGTTCATCCAGGTGGTGGCTGATAAACACCATCGCCACGCCTTTTGCTTTGAGTCCTTCGAGAACTGTAAAGAGCGCATCGACTTCTTTGCCGGTCAACGCGGCTGTGGGTTCATCCAAGATAAGGATGCGCGCATTCATGGAAAGGGCTTTGGCGATCTCAATCAGCTGCTGCTTGGCGACGCCCAACTCACCCACCGGAGTATCCAAGTCAACATCAAGTCCGATGAGGTGTAGGGCTGCTTGCGCTTGAGCCTTGAGATGCTTGCGGTTGACAAGTCCGTAGCGTTGCGGAGTGCGACCGAGCACAATGTTTTCAGCTACCGACATAGTCGGCACCAAGTTGAGTTCTTGGTGAATAGTGGCGATACCGAGGGCCTCGGAGGCCTTAGTATCGGGGATTCTAACTTCTTTGCCATCTACTAGTATGCGGCCAGAGTCCGGTTCGTGTACGCCCGCAATCATTTTGATGAGCGTGGACTTACCGGCGCCGTTTTCGCCCAAAAGGGCTTGAACTTGGCCTCGCCGAACGCTGAGGTCGACCCCTTTAATGACATCAACGGGGCCGAAGGACTTGGTTACGCCTTCAAGTTTTAGGACGGTTTCACTCATGTGAGTTCTCCAGGGAATCGGTAGGCGGTGGACATTCGTGGGATATAGCGGGTATCGATGACCGTCGATTCGGGCTGCCGCTTGTTATCAATTGCGTCAACCAAGCGAGCGGTAGCTTCTTCTCCCATGCGCGTAACGTTCTGGTCTATGACAGAGATTGGCGCTGGTTGGAAACGTAAAAAGATGAAGTCATCGAAGCCAACTAGTGCGATTTCTTCACCAATTCTTTTGCCAGCGTTATGGCAAGCTTCTAGCGCGCCTGCGGTCATCATGGAATCGCCTGCGACTATGGCTGTGACGCCTTCTTGAAGAAGCGCGATGGCGCCCTTGTATCCAGATCGGTGGCGGAAGCTGCCGTGATGGATGTGGATATCCATTCCGGTTGTTGCGTCCTTGAATGCGTTGAGGCGCTCGCGTCCGGTGGACGTTTCTTGGGGGCCAGAGAGATACCCAATTGACGTGTGTCCCTTGCTCTTGAGCTGGGCCACGGCCGCATGTATCCCGGTAATTGGGTTTGAGACCACGGCTGGGAGGTTTTTAAGAGAACGATCGATGAGTATCAGTGGGCGAGATTCCGCCGCGCGCTGCAGTGCATCTTCTGCACCTTCGAGCGGGACACTGATGATTCCGTCTACCTGGCGTTGGGAGAGGGTGTCGAGGGCCTTGGTTAGGCGCTCTGGGTCTTCTCCGCAACTGGTAATTATGGTCGAGAGTTTGCGCTTATTCGCTTCTTCTTCCACTGCAGCGGCCATGGCAGCAAAATAGGCATTGTCCAAGTTGGGGATGATAAGCCCTATGGCGTCGGACCGAGAGTTTCTCAAGGCTCGTGCCTGAGCGTTGGGCAAATAATTGAGCTGTTGCGCAATGCTCATTACCTTTGCCCGTGTTTTCTCGGAGATAGCAGGATTTCCGGCAAGGGAACGCGAGGCGGTGGAAACTGAAACCCCGGCCGCAGCGGCAATATCTTTTAATGTGGCTCCAGTCATGAAATCCTCCTTCCTGTGGCCTCTAGTGCAATCGATTGCATAGGTGTTTCTCAACCTACTGCCGGCCTTTCCCGCTGTCAAGGGTTTTGTGTCGTGCGCTAGTCGTCGTGCGCTAGTCGTGAGGTCTAGAAATTTCCGTGCACTGGCCCCATCTGCGAGGAGAGGTAACCCCGGTGGAACGCGCTAGGTTGTCACAATCCCGCATGGCGCTTTTCACAAGGCGTCTATCAGAAGGCATTAGTCAAAAGGCGTCTTTACTCCCAAAGACGCCTTTTACAGGCCGACAGATGGTGTTTTCAGGGGCAAAGACGCCCTTCGACTGATGCCTTTTAGGAAATGCCATGTGCGATGCCGCGCCGGACCGCCGGGCCGCCGGACTGCCGAGGCTAGGAGGCGCTCACCCCTCACGCTCGGGTAGCGGGGGAAGACCGTGGAACGAGTGGGAAGGTAGGTACCATGTGCCCCATGAACCTCATGCAGATGGGCCGCGGCGAGGTTGTGCGCGCGGACATGACCGCCCCGTTTCGGACGCTGCTCTTTCCTTTTTTAGAGCTCGTCGTCGTCACGGGCGTGTGCTGGATTGCCATCGGCTGGTGTGACTATAACGGTATTGACCTGTCGATTCGCAATGGTTTAGTAGCTATATGGGCCCTGCTTGCTGCCTGGCGCTTCATCGTGCCCCTCGTTAAAGCCCGCCGCAAGCGCTTCATCGTGACCAACCTGCGTGTCATCGCCCGCGAGGGCAAGCGCGTTGATTCCATCCCGCTCACCGATATCCGCGGCGCGCGTCGCCGCCGCGGCGGGATTTCGCTGGCACTCCATGGCTATGAGAAGCCGATGTATTTTCCGTCCATCCCCAAAGCCAAACGAGTCGAAGACATCCTCAACGAGCAACCGGTCTGGGGTTAGTCCTTAATCTCCGTCGTGTGCAGCTGCTGGTCTAAGTCATCAGGTGCCAGGTTGGCGGAGCGGAACTCGTGTGTCAAAGGCAAGCGCAGGTCGAGGTCCGTGCCGGGGCACAGTTCAATCGTGGCCTCATCCACCGTGTAGTCCAGCACGTGCCCGCCGGAGGTACGCGCAGCGTCGATGAAGTGCACGTGGCATCCGGGCACGGAGATTCCCTTCTCAAAGACCGGCGTGCGGAAACCACCGATGATGCCCTCGACGTCGTCAAAGCGCAGCTCCTTGTCACCGCCCACCGCCTGCGCCATCGGCGGGTAGGGCTTGCTCTGCTTGACCACCGTGCGGGTAACCACGTTGCTGAAGCGTCCGGTGATACGCACCGCGTACATGTAGTTGGCGGAAGGCTCCACCTCATCGATGAAGGCCGATAGCTCCTCGCGCTTCAATCCTTTGGGCGCGGCCACCTTAATACGGGGGACAAAGTTCGTGGCCACCGCGAAGGGAGTTCCCTGGTCCAAGTCCGCCACCGTCGCGGTGCCATCGCCGCGCAGCTGGTAGCACACCCCGTCGAGGATAATCATCTCTCCGTCCAGCGCATCGAAGGTACCAATGCCGAAATTGCCCTTGCCCAAGAGCTCGCCGATGGTCATTTCGCCGTCGTAAATACCATCCAACAGGGCGGTCATGAGAGAGTTCTGAAAGATGGTATGCCGGACGATCATGGCCCCAAGGCTAGTATTGAAAGAGTGAGTGAACAACACAAACCCCTCGTTACTGTTTATGGAGACGGCCAGCTTGCACGCATGATGCAGCCGGCCGCCGCTGAGCTCGACATCCACCTGCGCGTGCTGGCCTCCGCGCCGGATAAGTCCGCCGCACAGGTGATCCCAGACGTCGTTCTCGGTGACTATCACGATCTCGACGTGCTCACCGCCGCCGCAGAAGGCGCGAATGCAATCACTTTTGAGCACGAGCACGTACCCACCGAACACGTGCAGGCGCTCATCGCCGACGGCCTCAACGTCCAGCCCCAGCCTTCCGCCCTCCTTTACGCGCAGGACAAGCTGCTCATGCGCCAGAAACTGGCCGAGCTGGGCGCCCCAGTGCCGCGCTTTGCCGCCATCGAATCGGTGGAGGATGCACGGGATTTCGCCGCGCTTGTCGACGATCACGTGTGCCTCAAAGCCCGCCGCGGCGGCTACGACGGCCATGGCGTGTGGTTCCCCTCCTCGGAGGAGCTGGAGCCGCTGGTAGAGGAGCTTCTCGCAGCAGGCACCCCGCTTATGGCAGAGGAAAAAGTTGCCCTTACCCGCGAGCTGTCCGTGCTCGTTGCCCGCCGCCCCTCCGGCGAAGTGAAGGTCTGGCCGGTCACCGAGTCCGTGCAGCGGGACGGCATCTGCGCCGAGGCCTTTGCCCCAGCCCCGAACCTTTCGCCGGAGCTGGCAGAGCGTGCTATGAAGGTAGGCATCAAGGTAGCCACTGAGCTTGGCGTTACCGGCGTGTTGGCGGTGGAGCTTTTCGCCTTCGCCACGAAGCAAGACGCCGGCTGCATCATCGCGTCCGCTTCAGGCGCGCCAGGAGCGGTCGTGGAAGAAGATATCGCGGTCAACGAGCTGGCCATGCGCCCGCACAATACCGGCCACTGGACCCAGGATGGTTGCGTGACCTCGCAGTTCGAGCAGCACTTGCGCGCCGTGCTGGACCTGCCGCTCGGCTCCACCGCAGCCCTAGCGCCGGTCACCGTCATGACCAATGTGCTGGGTGCCGAAGAAGATCCGCAGATGCCCATGCCGCAGCGCGTCCGTGAAGTCATGGAGCGCTACCCAGAGGCGAAGGTCCACCTCTATGGCAAGGACCACCAGCCGGGCCGCAAGATCGGCCACGTCAACGTCGTCGGTGAGGATGTGGAGGAAACCCGCCGCATCGCTCACGATGCTGCCCACTTCCTCGTCCACGCGCAGTGGGCTTAAGCCCGCAGCGAGCTTAAGCCTTAGTAAAGAAGGAGATTTTTCATGGAACCTCTCGTCGGCCTGATCATGGGATCCGATTCCGACTGGCCCACCGTCAAGCCCGCCGCCGAGGTGCTCGCCGAGTTCGGCGTGCCCTTCGAGGTGGGCGTCGTCAGCGCGCACCGCACCCCAGAAAAGATGCTGGCTTATGCCAAGTCTGCCCACGAGCGCGGGCTTAAAGCCATCATCGCTTGTGCCGGTGGTGCGGCCCACCTGCCGGGCATGGTTGCCGCGGCCACGCCGCTGCCGGTCATCGGCATCCCGCGCGCGCTGAAGGATCTCGATGGTCTCGATTCGCTGCTTTCCATCGTGCAGATGCCGGGTGGCGTTCCGGTGGCCACCGTATCCATCGGTGGTGCCAAGAACGCCGGCTTGCTCGCCGTGCGCATCCTCTCCGCGGGCGACCCAGCCCTCGTGGAGAAGATGGCGGCCTACCAGGAGAACATGGCCGCCGAGGTAGAGAAGAAGGACGAGAACCTGCGTTCCCAGCTCCTCGGCGAATAAAGCGGGAAGTCGACCGGGGAGATTGATCTTAAGAGCCGACTACGCACATACTCATGCTGACCAGTATGCACGCTAAGCTAGCGGGCATGCAGTTTCCGCTTCTGGTGTTGGGCGCGCGCGTGGAGGGCGGCGAGCCGGGCTCGCTGCTGCGCAGCCGCTTGGACCGCGCGGTGGTGATGGCGCGCGTGCTGCCGGAGGAGCCGATCATCGTATCCGGTTACGGGGAAGCGGAGCCGATGGCGCGCTACCTCATCGAGCGGGGCGTTAATCCGGAGCGGATTCGCCTCGAACCACTCGCTACGAGCACCAACGAGAACCTCGAGCGCGCGCATGCGCTGTGCCCGGACTATAGCTATTTTCGCGTTGTGACCAATGACTTCCACGTGCTGCGCACCCGCCTGTGGGCCTGGCACCTAGGGATTCGGGTCCGCATGCACGGCGTTGGCACCCCGCGGAAAGACCGCCCGTGGAACTACCTGCGCGAGGTGGTGGCGACTCCGCATTCGCTGCTGCGCATCGTGTGGAGGCGGGTGGTTGCTAGGCGCCGAAGAAGATGAGCACGAGGGCAACCAACCAGATGACAAACCAGTGGCGCTTCTGCGGCGTGGTCGGGTTGGCTTTCTGCTGCAGCGTTTTGATGAAGTACCACGCGCCGGGCAAAGCGAAGCCGAGGCCGAAGGCTACGTCGCCATCGGTAATCGCGGTGAAGCCGACCAAGAATGAGAACAGGCTGAGCAGGCCCTTGAAGACGGAAAAGCGGTGAATCTTGCCGCCCGTTGAGTGCTGCTCGAGGGAATAGTCCTGCAGCGGGGCCGGGGCGTATGCGCGCTCAGACTCGGCAAAAGGCTCAGCAAAAGGATCCGCGAAAGGCGTCACAGGCGGAGTCTCAGAAGGCGCCGCATACGCCTCACGCGCGGGCTCCGCGAAGGGGTTCGCTCCACGGCCGTTGAAAGGCTTGGCCGGCTCCTCGAAGGGATTGGAGTCAAAGGGATTGCTCATGCGATTTACCCTAGGCCACCCATGCCCCGAACCCCGAATTAGAGCTTGGCCAACGTCTTCCTAATGCCCTCTTTCAGCGTTGCCCGCGACTGTTTCATCGGATGCGCAATTGCGCGCAGGCCCATGTACGCAATCTGGTCCGCCGCGCGGTTCAGCGGGTCACCCGCATGCCCCATCACGCGGCGAATGGTCACCTCGCAGACTCCCTCCACGTCATGCCACGCTTGCTGGAAGCGCGAGCGCGAGCCCGAGGATAGCCCCCGCCACACGCCCCGCGAGCGCATCGCCTTCGAGCCCTTCTTCCGAATCTGCTCCACCGCTTCCAACGCGGCGACGGAGTCTGACTCGATGATCGCCTTGGTTGCGCCGACCTTGAGCAGGTATTTCAGTGCGAGCGTCAAGGATTCGAGTTCAAGCTCATCGGTGCTGGCCGTCGTCTTGCGCGTGCGCAACCGGTAGTCGCCATTGCTGGCCACGAAGCACATCGAGCCCTTAAACACCGTGTCCGAGGAGGCATCCGTGGCGATGCGCACGGTAGCGTCCTCCGGCCAGGAGGAGGCCGTCGAGAAGTTCGGCCACCAGTGCGCCTTTGGCGTCTCTACCTTTACCACCTGCTTTTTACGCGGGGCCTCGCCTTCTTTCTTCGCGCGGCGCGCGGTGATTCCGGCCTGCTTGCGGCGTACGGAGCTAGCGCTTTTCGACGCCCTATTCTCCTCCGCAAAACTCCCTGTCACGGTATAGCCGCGTTCCTCCAGGGCGGCGCGCAGTGCCGCTTGTCGGCGCCCAGTGACGATCCATTTGCGCCCTCGGATATTTTTCGTGGCCTTCTCCAGCTCGCGGACGGCTACCTCAACGATATCGCCTTTCATGATCTGGCCCTTGCGCACGAAGCGCGTTTTCTTGGTGTTGACGGCGATGACCCAGCCGTCAATCGTGCCGTTCTCGGCGGAATCCCAGCGCTCATCCCACAGCGCAATAGCCACGTGCACGGGTGCTGAGATCATGTCCTTGGTGATCTTGCGCGTGCCGTAGGTGCGCGACTGCGTGCCCGTCAGGGCGGAGAGCTCGAGTGGTTCCATAGCCCTACTAGTAAACCATTTCAGTACTTTTCTGTAACGCTCGGCTGTCTGATGCAACATACTCAGTGAGCCCACGAACTATATGGAGTTATTTAGTGTCTGTCCTTACCTTGCCTGGTTCGCGCAAGCGGGAATTCTCCCGCCTGTTTCGCGAGCATTACCCGGCGGTGCTGGCCTATTTGCGCCGTCGCGTCCCACCGAGTCACGCGGAAGAGCTGGCGGCCGACGTTTTCGAGCGGGCGTGGGCCGGCTTCGACTCGTTGCGCGGCACGCCGCTGCCGTGGCTGTATGGCATCGCCCGCAACGTGATGCGCGAGTTCTACCGCACCCGCCGGGAAACGGAGAACCTCGATGATCACGAGCTGGAGTCCTACGCCGGCTATGACGCTGTCGATGCCAACCTCGACATCACGCGCGCGCTGATGCAGCTCTCGCACGCCGAGCGCGAAATTCTCACTCTCCATGCCTGGGAGGGGCTCGACCATCCCGATATCGCCGAGGTCCTCGGCATTTCCCGCAACAACGTGCGTGTTCGCCTGCACCGCGCACGCACCCACCTTTCCGAACTCACAGGAGAAACCGATGTCTAACTCTCTCGACAAACTCCGCGCCGCCAACCCCGTTCCCGACACCGCGCTTGACGACGCCTCCCTCACCCGCTCCGAAGACACCCTCGCAAAGATCACGAAGGGCCGCCCCACGTGGACCATTGCGGCGGCGTCCGTCGCGGTGCTTGCGCTCATCGGCGGTGCCTTCCCGCTGCTCAATCACTCGGAGCCCGTGGCCTCGGCTGCGGAGATCCTGACCCAGGCCGGCGAAGCTGCAGCCACTCAGCCCGATGCCGTGGATAAAGGCGTGACCGCGAAGGAATACATGAAGCGCGTCGATACGCTTGGTGATGCCACGGCAATCACCGAATATGCGGTGGATGCTGGCGGTGCCGTGGAGGTGTCCTCGCAGGGCGAGGTGCCGGGCTTCGATCCGCAGCCTTCTATCAACCCGGAGGACCTCGTCGTTGCGACGGATCGTGCTGGGCTGGAGAAGCTGGCGGATTCCGCCCCGAATCGCGCACTAGGCGCGCTGGAGCTGCTGCTCCAGCCGGGACTGAGTAGCGAGCAGCAGAAGATTGCCTATGACATGCTGGCGGACGCGGAGGGCAATGAGGTCGGCACTGTTGAGGGCGAAGGCGAGGACCAGCTGGTCACCGTGATTCGCGATTCTGACCGCGTCTCTTTCTCTGTCTTGCCCGCCACCGGCCAGTTGGTGCGCGTGGTTGGACTCGTAGGCCCAGACGTGGAAACCACCATCGATGCCACGGCCATTTTGGACTGTGTCTCCGTCACGGGCCTGGAGGGCCCGGACCGCATCTCGCTGGCCTGTGCGGATAATAACTACTTGGTCAACCAGCTTGAATGGCAGCACTGGGGCGCGGATGCCGCGGAGGCAGACGGCGTGGCCATCGAGAATAACTGTGACCCCAACTGCGCGGAAGGCACATTCAATGAGGATCGGGTAAAGGTGGTCGTCGACAAGCGCGTGGCGTGCGGCTACCACGCCGAGGTCTACTCCCGCGTGCGCGTGCAGTACCCGGATGGGCGTGAGGAAGAGCAGCAGATTGGTTGTGCGCCCTAGGTAAGCTGGCGCAGGGCGAACTGGCCGTACATGTCACCTAAAGCCTCGGCGGTGTAGTCACCGTCGGGGCTAAACCATTGGGCCACGCCGATGCCCATATCGATGAGCGCCCAGCAGGCGATTTTGAGGTTCTCCGCGTGGAAGTCGCCCTCGTTGACCACGGCCATCCAGCGGGCGACATAATCGCGGCGCAGCTGCAGGACGACGGACTTGTGGGGCTCTTCGAGGTTGGTGAGCTCGTTGTTGACCACGCGGACGCGCCGGGCGTGGGTGGCGTGGTAGATGACGTGGGCTTTCATGGTGGCGACGAGCTTGTCGCGGGGATCGCTCAGCCCGGCGAGGCAGGCGGCGTTGGCGCGCAGGAGGTCCTCCATGGCGGTGATGGTGACTTCGGCGAGAAGCTCTTGTTTGGAGGAGTAGTGGTTGTACAGGCTGGAGGCGCGCATGCCGACGGCTTTGGCGATGTCCTCCATGCCGGTGGCGTGATAGCCGCGTTGGTCAAAGAGGTCGAGTGCGGCGGCGGCGATTTGGTCGCGGCGTCTCTGGTTGGCCATGGTGGGCGTCCTCCTCAATGAGCTAATGGTGGTTAGTGTACCTGCGATACGGGCTGCGGGGGACGGTGGGGTACTGGATTGTCTGGTGGCTGTGCGTGCGTGGTCGTGCTGCATTGCGTGTGGTCGGGCCGCGTTATGTGCGGGGCAATCGCATTATGTGTGGAGCACTTGACAGCCCGGGGAGAGTCAGGTCACAATTGGGGCTAATCGCCATTCGTATTGCCTGTTTGTTGGAGAATTTACTATGTCCCACAACCTTTTCGAGCCCACCACTGATTTCTTGGGTGTTTTTGACGACCTCTCTGCATCAGATGCTGCTGGGTGGAAGCGTGCGGCGCAGTTTCGCGAGTACTCCGCCCCGGTGATCAACCAGCACTGGCAGGCTGCGGAGTACCCGCTGGACTTGGTTCAGCGCTTGGGCGACTTGGACGTGATGACGGATGGTTTGGCGGTGGAAGGCCACGAGCAGATGTCGACGCTTGGTGCTGGCTTGGCACTCATGGAGGTCACGCGTGCGGATGCCTCGATGGGCACGGTGATTGCGGTGCAGGCTGGGCTGGCCATGCGCTCAATTTCGATGCTGGGCTCTCCGGAACAGCAGGCTGAGTACCTGCCGCAGATGGCTTCGTGTTCGCTGCTCGGCGCTTTCGGGCTGACGGAGCCAGCTCACGGTTCGGACTCGATTGCTTTGGAGACGACCGCGGTGCGCGATGGCGATGAGTGGGTGCTCAACGGTGAGAAGAAGTGGATTGGTAATGGCGCTTCCGGCGGCATCACGATCATCTATGCGCGCATGGAGGATGGCAATGTTGGCGGTTTCATCGTGCCGCAGGAGGCTCCTGGTTATTCGGCTTCCGTTATTGAGGGCAAGCTTTCTCTTCGCGCTATCCACCAGGCGCACATCACGTTGACTGATTGCCGAATCCCCGCCGCCAACCAGCTACCGGGCTGCCGCAGCTTCAAGGATGTGTCTCGCGTGCTGACTGCTACACGCATTGGTGTGTCCTGGATGGCGCTGGGGTCGGCGGTGGCCTGCTATGAGATTGCCCGCTCCTATGTGCTCGAGCGCGTGCAGTTTGGTCGCGAGCTGGCGAAGGCACAGATCATTCAGCAACGCTTGGCCAACATGGTGCTTGACTTGAGCCAGATGATGCTGACCTGCCGTGAGGTCTCATTACGCGAAACCGCAGGGACTTTGGCTCCGGAGCAAGCCTCGGCGGCGAAGCTCCACAACACGCGGGCCGCGCGCCGCATCGCCGCCGATGCCCGCGACATGCTCGGCGGGGTGGGCATCCTGCTGGAAAACGACATCGCGCGCCACTTCGCCGACATCGAGGCCATGCACACCTACGAAGGCACTGATACCGTGCAGTCCCTGATTATGGGCAAGAAGATTACGGGCTTCTCGGCCTACAAGTAGCGATTCGAAGTGGCCCCTATTTCACCGTGCCCATCTTTTCCCCACTATCGCGGCCCCTCTAGGTTCGAGTCCTGGTGGGGAGGCTACTCGTTGCTTCCGGGTGGAAGGCCCGCATGCTCTCGGGTGCCGCAATCTTAGTTGGCATCTTCTAGAAGGCATCTGTCAAAAGGCGTTTTTAAGTCCAAAAACGCCTTTTGGGCTTTCTAAATGGCGTTTTTAGAGGCAAAGATGCCTTTTGGGGGATGCCGTTTGTTGGGCGCCTTTTGGGGATGTCTATTGGTAGGCATCTTTTGTGAGCTGTCGGCTCCCGCCTACAGGATGCCAAGCATTGGTAAGCCATGCGACTAATCGTGTCGGTCGCGCGACTCCGGACTAGAATCCCACAGATCTTTGCTAGATAAGGAACCCGCTATGGCATTCCAAGGCAGAGTTTGCACAAAGTAGATGCATGAATGATTTTGATAAGCTCATTTACCTTCGTTCACTTCCCAATGAGCATCCGGTGTGGCGCGGTTTAGCAAATGGTTCCATCATTCGGCTAACTTCCCGATACGCAATTTCGCGTGATTTCTACGCGAAGCTCCCGCGACACCGCCAGCAGCTTATCGATATTAGGGCAGTAGGACTTAGTGCACACAATGCCGTGGTAGTCGGGGTATCGGCGGCACGTCTCTTAGGGCTTTGGACGCTTCCGCCAGTCGGTGAGCGGGTGTCGGTAGCGCGTCTTTCTAAGTCGGTTCCGAGGAGGCAGGTTTGGGGAGACAAAGTTAGCTATCGCAAAATGGCAATTCCCTCTGAGCATATTCTGACGAATGAGGGCGTTAGGTGCACGTCCGTTGCACGCACGTGTCTTGATATTGCGCGTTTATGGTCTTTCGCTGAAGGTCTTATGGCTATGGACTGCGCGTTGCGGCGAAGGCTCGTGAGTGTCGATGAACTAAGGAGAATGGCGGTTGCACTTGGCAGAGCTAAAGGAATTGCAGCTGCCAGGGAGGCGGTTAAGTATGCAAGTTCTCTGCCAGAAGCTCCATATGAATCATGGGCTCGTGCGCTCATTATTGAAGCTGGATTAGGTACCAAAATTCGACTGCAGTGTGAACTGCCCGGTGGTTTTCGCCCCGACCTTCTTGTTGGAGACAACCTTGTCGTCGAAATTGATGGTGCCGTGAAATATGACGGCGAAACGTTCGGCAAGCCCACTGACGCAGTTATCCGGGCAGAACGACAACGCGAGAAACATATTCAGAACATGGGCTTTGTAGTCCTGCGGTTTACTCCCGCTGAATTGCTTCAAGAGAAAGGTCGGGTAGTTAGTGAGATTCGGAGTGCCCTGGAGGGATTGCAGCGGCGCCAGTCGGCTTAACGGAATGCCGGCTGGGTCTGCTCACAAATGGCATCTGTCAAAAGGCATCAGTTAGAAGGTGTTTTCAGGCCTGAAAATGCCTTCTTTGGTTGACAAATGGCGTTTTTGAAGCCAAAAACGCCTTTTGTGAGATGCCGTCTAGAAGATGCCGTTTGCAGTTGGACTAGACCTCCGACTTTCGCTGCCAGGAAAGCCGTGAAGCTCCGTGCTGTGAGCAGCTGAGAACACCGAAGCCCCGCTCCGAAGACAGGAGCGGGGCGGTGCGCTCGGTGGCGTGCTCGACGATGTGCCAGATAGCGTGTCAGCCGGCTAGAAGAAAGAGCGGCGAGCCGGGCAACAAAGCAGGGCTAGTTGTTGAGGGGCTTGCGGGTGGCTGCCATGTGCTTGGCGCGCTCCACGTTGGCCGGCATGAGGACCAGCGGCACGTCGAACTCCACTTCGCGCTCACAGAACTCGGTGAAGCTCAGTGAAACCGGGTCCGAGCTGGATTCAGGAGCAGGGGCGTCAGTTGAGGAGGCAGCGGAGGTGGAGCTAGGAGCGGTGTACATCTCGGCGAGTTTGGCCACGATAACGTGGTCGTTCTCGGTGGTGCCCTCGATGGGCCAGTCACGGTCCAAGGCGGGGGAGCCAGAGTACATCTCGATAGAAGCGTCTGCAGGCGGGGTGTAGGAGGCAGCCAGGTCCGCGGCCTCGAGCAAAGCGTGAGCGAGGACGTGGTCGAAGGACATGAGCACGACGTCATCCGAGGATAAGAAGCCAGCCTTCTGGGCTTCGAAAGCAGAAGAGAAGTTGCGCGCCGAGGCGATGAAGTCGAAGGCCTTCTGGTGGTAGTCTTCAACGCCGGCCGCCTTGAGGCGCTCCAGCGAGGAGATTGTGCCCGTCCAGCCTGGGTAGAGACCCACGGTGCGCTCCGGGAAACCGAGGCGCGCATCGGCATGAGCAACAATGCGGTCGCAGGACAGCGCAGTTTCAAAGCCGCCACCCAAGGCAACACCCCGCACAGCCGCTACCACGGGAACCGGGGCGAACTTGAGCGCACGCAGGGTCTTGGAGCCATCCGAAATCAATGATTCGACGCGCGAAGCGGAACCCGATTCACCCGCAGCCGCAATGGAAGCGAGGTCCGCCCCCGCGCAGAAGACCGGCTTGTCGTTAGCAATGACCAGAGCGACAAGGTTGGAAGAGGACACAGCGTCGAGGGCCGCGCGAATAACTGAAAGGGCCGGGGTTGGCATGGAGTTCATCGGTGTGTGCAGGTCGATGATGCCGATGCGTCCAGCAGAGGTGGACACCGCGTGGACCGCGCCCGCCTCCAGAGAAACGATGGTCTCAGTATCAAGAGAGGCCAGCGTTACGACGCCCTCGCGCGGCGCGAGCTCCTGGCGCGAACCAGTCGAGGAGAGCACCGAGCCCTCGCCATAAAAGCCACCCGCCGAAGCAGCGGCCGAGACCAATGCAGGAACATCGGAGCCGTAGGCGGAGGCGACGTGGTCGATGCCGATGGCGTCGGCAAGCGCGAAGATGCCCTTCTTCCAACCGAAGCCCAAGGTGAGGCCCTCATCGATGAGGCCCACGTGGTCCGCGATGGAGGGCGCGACCTCGCAGCAGTAGGCCAGCGTGTCGAGGAAGACCGCGCGGGCGAAGCGGCCGCCGGGGGAGTCGGTGTCCATGACCTCGCGGGGATCCTTGAGGCCCACGACAGGATCAGACAACGTTGAGCGGGGCACGTACTCGTAGGACTCAGAAATAACCTCGTTACGGCCGCGGTAGAAGCCACCCTCACCGGTGCGGCCGGTCAGCCCCCGGGAGACGAGGCCCTCGATGAAGGGGTCATCGCCGAGGGGGACGTCAAGAAGCGGATCGCCCGCCGGCAGGGCCGTCTCCAGGGACTTCCAGATCGGCTTGACCAGCTGGAGGCCGATGTAATCGAGCAGCCCGAAGATACCGGTGCGGGGGATGCCGAAGGCGCGGCCGAAGGAGGCGTCGGCAAGCTCGTAGCTCACGTCGAACTCGCGGGCGCGGGCCACGCCGGCAGCCATCCAGTAGCAGCCCACGCGGTTGGCAATAAACCCTGGGGTATCGCGGCATTCGAGCGCAATCTTGCCCAGCGTCTGCTCGATGGTCGTACGCAGAGCAGCCTCCGTCGGGCCAGACGCAATGAGCTCTACCAGGCGCATGATCTTCGGCGGATTGAAGAAGTGCGTGATGGCGAACTTATCGCGGCGGGCCTCCGGCACGCCCTCAAGAAGAGAGGCTAGCGGCAGGGTTGAGGTATTCGAGCTCAACAGAGCGTCCGCGGGCAAATGAGGCTCGATGGCCTGGTAGAGCGAATGCTTGGCGCCCAAGTCCTCGAAGATGGCCTCGATGACCCACTCGCGGTCCTTCAGCAGGGCGTAGTCATCGCTGGCGCGAACGCGCTCGGCAAATTCCGGCAGGTGGAAGCCCTTGCGCTTGAGCTGGATCTCGACGCCTCGCTGGGCGCCCTCCGCGTTCTGGTCCAGCAGCACGACGTCCATGCCTGCGGAGGCGCAGAGCGCGGCGATGCCAGAACCCATAGACCCTGCGCCGATGACGGCTACCTTGGTGATGCTCATTTACTTCGCTCCATTCTCAATAATCAAGGCGATTCCTTGACCGCCGCCGATGCACATGGTGACCAGGCCATAGCGCTTACCCTGACGGCGCAGCGCATAAGCCAGCTTGGTCAGCAGGATGATGCCCGTGGCGCCAACCGGGTGGCCGTGCGCGACGGCACCGCCATAGATATTCGTCTTCGCCGGGTCGAAACCCAGATGATCCTGCACGGCGATGGCCTGGGCGGCGAAGGCCTCGTTGGATTCGATGAGGTCGATATCGTCTAGGCTCAGGCCGGCCTTCTCTAAAGCCTTCGGCACGGCGGCGACCGGGCCAATGCCCATGCGCGTCGGGTCCACGCCCGCGACGGACCAGGACACAATCTTTGCCAGCGGGTCCAGGCCACGCTTGGTCACCTCCTCCGCGGTGGCCAGCACGGCGGCCGCGGCACCATCGTTGATGCCGGAGGCGTTGCCGGCGGTGACGGTTCCATCTTTAACGAAGACGGGCTTGAGCTTTGCCAGCTTCTCGACGTCCGTCTCCCGCACCCCCTCATCAAAATCCAGCTCGCCGACGGGGACGATTTCCTCGGCATGCATACCTTCCGTGCGGGCCTTCGCGGCGCGCGCCTGGGATTCGGCGGCGAACTCGTCCTGGCGCTCGCGGGAGATGTTGTTATCGGCGGCGACGTTCTCCGCGGTTACGCCCATATGCCCGGTGCCGAAGGGACAGGAGAGTGCGCCGGTGAGCCAGTCGTAGAGTTTGCCGTCACCCATGCGCTTGCCAAAGCGCGCGCCTTCGACGGAATAGGGCGCGTTGCTCATGGATTCCGCGCCGACGGCCAGCGCCAGGGAGCCGTCGCCAGTCTGCAGGAGCTGGGCCGCGCTGATGACGGCCTGGACACCGGAGCCGCAGAGGCGGTTGACTCCCATGGCGGTGGAGGAGTCTGGCATGCCCACGTTCTTGGCAATCGCCCGGGAGAGGTAGAGGTCCTTCGGCACAACGGGCATGACATTGGAAGCCACGGCGGTATCGAGGTCGGCGCCGGAAAGCCCCGAACGATCAATAGCTGCTTCGGCGGCGAGTGAACCGAGCTCAGTGAGGGGAAGGCGGGCCAGGCTACCGCCAAATTTGCCAATAGGCAGGCGCGCAGCTCCTGCGATGTAGATGTCCTGGGGCATGAGTTCCTCCATAGATTTATGCGAATGACCATTAGTTAACTTGTATCCTAGGTCACTTTCTATTGTCGTGCAATGAAATCTGGCGAGGGGTGTGGGGTGGCTGCACCTTTGGCGTGGGTGTAACGTGCGCCACCCCCGCGCTGTTTACAGATTGTTCAACAACCCCTATGCTTTCACCAACGTTTAATGCGACCTTCGTCACGAAAGGTGCCCAACAATGAGCTTGGAACCCACCAACCCCTCCGCTTCCCAGGAAGCCGCCCAGAACGCGCCGCAAGAAGCGCAGGCCCCCAAGGGCATCGGCGCCATGGCCGGTGCCATGTTCCTCATGGCTACCTCCGCCATCGGCCCCGGCTTTTTGACCCAGACTTCCGTCTTCACCGTGCAGATGGGCGCGGCCTTCGCCTTCGCCATTGCGCTGTCGATCATCGTCGACATCGCCATCCAGCTCAACGTGTGGCGCGTGCTTGCTATCTCCGGCATGCGTGCCAACGAGCTGGGTAATACCGTTCTGCCTGGCCTTGGATGGTTCCTCGCCATTCTCGTCTTCATCGGTGGCATGGTCTTTAATATCGGTAACATCGCTGGCTCTGGCTTGGGTCTTAACGCCCTGCTGGGCATCGATGCCCGCATCGGCGGCCTTATCGCCTCCGCTATCGCCATCTTCATCTTCCTGTCCAAGCGAGCCGGCGTAGCGCTCGACCGCATCGTCGCCGCGCTGGGCGCCATCATGATTCTGCTCATGCTCTACGTGGCGATTGTCTCCCAGCCGCCAGTGGGTGAGGCGCTGAAGAATACCGTCATGCCGGAGAGCGTCGATTTCTTCGTCATCACCACCCTCATCGGCGGCACCGTGGGCGGCTACATCACCTTCGCCGGCGCGCACCGCCTCATCGACTCCGGCCTGTCTGGACCGGAAAACGTCAACGCGATTACCAAGACTTCTGTCCTCGGCATCATCGTCACCGGCATCATGCGCGTGCTGCTCTTCCTCGCGGTCCTGGGCGTCGTCGCCACCGGCGTTGCGCTCTCTGAAGACAACACTGCCGCCGATGCCTTCCGTCACGCAGCCGGCGAATTTGGTCTCCGCGCCTTCGGCGTCGTCCTCTTCGCTGCCGGCCTGTCCTCCGTTATCGGTGCCTCCTACACCTCGATCACCTTCGTGACCACCCAGAAGGTCAGCCCGCGCACCCGCAATTTCCTCACCGTAGGCTTCATCGTTGTCTGCGCTATTCTCTTCGGCATTCTTAACTCCGCGCCGCAGAAGCTCCTCATCTTCGCGGGCGCCTTCAACGGCATCATCCTGCCTATCGCCTTCGCCATGATCATGTGGGTCGCGTTCAAGCGCCACGACCTCACCCACGGTGTCAAGCAACCGATGTGGCTCCTCATCGCTGGCGTGTTAGCGCTCGTGCTGGAAATCTTCATCGGCATCAAATCCATCTCCGGAATCGTTAACCTATGGGCATGATGCAGACCCCATCAGAGGTACGCGCCTTTGCCCGCGCACACGACATGACCACCACCGCCGGCCACGCCCGCGGCTTCATGCAGGCCAACCTCATCGCGCTGCCGAGCGAGTACGCTTTTGATTTCCTCCTCTTCGCTCAGCGCAATCCCAAGCCGTGCCCCATCGTGGGCGTGCTGGAGGCCGGGCAGTTCACCTCTGACCTCATCCCGGGCGGGGACATCCGCACCGACATCCCGGCCTACAACATCTACGAGGACGGCCAGCTTACGCAGACGCTTGACGACGCTTCCCCGTTCTACTCCGAAGATATCGTCTCCTTCCTCATCGGTTGTTCCTTTACCTTTGAGAACGCCCTTCTGGAAGATGGTATTTCCATCGCTCATATCGAGCAGGGCCGCAACGTACCGATGTATCGCACGACGATTCCCTGCACCCCGGCGGGAGTCTTCTCGGGGCCGATGGTTGTCTCCATGCGTCCCATTCCCGCGAGCCAGGTGTCCGATGCCGTCCGCGTCACCTCTCGCTACCCCTCCGTGCATGGCGCCCCGGTCCACGTGGGCGACCCGGCTGCCATCGGCATCGAAGACCTATCGCAGCCCGATTTCGGCGAAGCCGTCGACATTCCTGAGGGCACAATCCCGGTCTTCTGGGCGTGTGGCGTGACCCCGCAGGCCATCGTGATGAACTCGCGGCCCAGCCTGGCCATCACGCACGCCCCGGGCAAGATGTTGGTCACCGACATCCCGGACCGCGATTTCCTCATCCCCTGAGCCCCAGTTCGGTGGCGTTTTCCTCTAGCTCTCATGACGCCGATACATGGTTCTACTCAGATGGTTCTGGTCAGAAGGTTTGTTTGGGGGCAAACAAACCTTCTGTGAATGCGTACATGGTTCACTTGGGGGTAAACGAACCTTTTGACCCGAACCATCTCACTAGAACCATGTGGGCCGAGCAGTTTCGCGCGGGTGGAACCGGCTAACAGGAGCGCAGGCACAGTTAGAGGACCCGAAGAATCGAGTCCATCGCGCGCATCAAGTCCGCACGGCAGGCATCAGCCGCCGCCTCACGCTCACCCTGCGCGATGAGGTGGGCCAAGTCGATGTTGGCCTGCACGTGGTTATCGTGAATCTGCGGGTAGCGCTCCAGCGTCAACAAGAAGGTGAGTCGCATACGCGCCAGCAGGTGCGACATTGAGCGGTCCAGCGTCGGTGAGCCCAGACCAGCGACCAGCCTCTTGTGGAAGCGCTGATTGATGAGGGGGCGGGGAGCGTCGACAAGCACGGCGGATTCGGTCAGCCGCACCAGCTCGCCTGGGTCCTCGAAGGTGGCATAGCGCGCCGCGGCCGGCTCGATGGCGGCGCGCGCTAAATAAAGATCGCGCACGAAGTCGGCATCCGGGGTGGCAATGAAGACGCCCCTGTGCGGAATGCGCTCCACGATTCGCTCGGATGCGAGCATGGCGAAGGACTCCCGCAGGGTGTTGCGGGAGCATTCAAAGCGCTCGGCCGCGCGGACCTCACTGAGCTGCTGTCCGGGCATGTACTCGCCTTCAGAGATGGCGGCGCGGAGCGCGGAGGCGACGGAATCTGCAAGCATGCGACTTACAGTAGCCCGCCGGCTAGGAAATCGTGGCGATCACCGCGCCCGGTTCCAGCCTCGAGCCTTCCTTTGCCACACGGCTTAGCTTGCCCGCGGACGGGGCCTTGACCGCGGATTCCATCTTCATTGCCTCGATCGTGGCGATGGCCTGGCCTTCTTCGACGGTCTCGCCGTCTTCTACGTTCCATGCCACGAGGTTGGCCTCGTAGGGGCAGGTCACCTCGTTGCCGCTGCCGCTGGCCCCAGACGCCGCGCTTGCCGACGCCCCCTTCGCCGGCCCCTGCGACAACATCTCCGTGGGGAAGCCCACGCTGACCAGCTTGCCGTCGATTTCCAGCGCAACGCGGGTGCGCTGCGCGTAGATTGCCTCGACAGGGACGGTAGTGCTCGTAGCTTCCGCGGAGGGGCGGTAGTTGTGGTCGAGCCAGTCGGTGTAGATGCCGGCCGCGGCATCGGCGTCGCCGTGGTCCACGAGCACCTGGGAGGAGACCATATCGCGGTGGAAGGGCAGCACGGTGCGAACACCGTCGATGTCGAATTCCTGGAGGGCCTGCTGCGCGCGCTTCAACGCGATCTCGCGGGTCGGCCCCCACACCAGGAGCTTGGCCACGAGCGAGTCGTAGTAGGGCGGCACGATGGATCCGGAGCGCACGCCGGAATCCACGCGGATGCCGGGACCCGTCGGCGGCTCGAAGCGCACGATGGTGCCCGGGCACGGCGCGAAGCCGTTGAGGATGTCCTCGGCGTTGATGCGGAACTCGAAGGCGTGGCCGTCGGACACGGGGTCTGACGCGGGAGCGTCAGATAGGAAAGACAACGGTTCGCCGGAGGCGATGTGGAACTGCTCCGCAATGATGTCCACGCCCGTGACCATCTCGGTCACCGGGTGCTCCACCTGCACGCGGGTATTGACCTCGAGGAAGGAAATCGTGCCATCCTCGGAGACGATGTACTCGACGGTGCCTGCACCGGTGTAGCCGACCTTCGCGCAGATGGCGCGGGCGCCTTCGTGGATGCCGGTGCGCTGCTCGTCGCTAAGCGCGGGTGCCGGGGCCTCCTCGATGAGCTTCTGGAAGCGGCGCTGCGTGGAGCAATCGCGGGTGCCCAGCACGGCGACGTTGCCGTGCGTATCGGCCAGAATCTGCGCCTCCACGTGGCGCGGGTGGGTCAGGAACTTCTCCACGTAACATTCCGCACGCCCGAAAGCCTCCTTGGCCTCGCGGCCGGCGGAGTTGAAGGCGGCCTCGATGTCCTCGAGGTTTTCCACCACCTTGAGGCCGCGTCCGCCGCCGCCATAAGCCGCCTTGATGGCGATGGGCAGGCCGTGCTCCTCAGCGAAGGCTCGGGCCTCCTGCCAGTCATCGATGGGATCGGAGGTACCCGGTGCCAGCGGGGCGCCGACCTCCTCGGCCACGCGGCGCGCAGCAATCTTGTCACCGAGCAGCTCGATGGACTCCGGTGAGGGGCCAATCCACGTCAGGCCGGCCTCCGCTACGGTGCGGGCAAAGTCGGCGTTCTCCGAGAGGAAGCCATAACCGGGGTGGATGGCGTCAGCGCCGGCGCGCACGGCGATATCGAGGAGCGCCGGGATGTTCATGTAGGTATCCGCCGCGGAGTTGCCGGGAAGCGCATAAGCTTCGTCAGCCACCTGGGTGTGCAGGGCGCCGGCATCGGCTTCGGAGTAAATGGCGATGGAGCGGATGCCCAGGTCACGCGCGGTGCGGGCAATACGGACGGCGATCTCGCCGCGGTTAGCAATAAGGACTGCAGAGATCATGAGTGGGTGTTCCTTTACTAGTGTTTAAGCGAGTTCAAAGCGGACCGTCGCTCCCGGCGGGAGCTGCGCGGCAATATCAATATCTTCTTCAAGGACAGTGGCGATGACCGGGTAGCCACCGGTCACGGCGTGATCGCGGAGGAAAATCACGGGCTCACCACTCGGCGGGACCTGGACCGAACCGGCAACCATGCCCTCCGAGGGCAGCTCGCCCTCGCGGGCGCGGCTCAACGCTGCGGAACCCTCCGGGCCGACCAGGCGAACGCCCACGCGGTTGGATTGCGCGGTAACAGTCCACTCGGTGGCCAGGAAGGCCTCCAGGCTCTCGGGAGTAAACCAGTCATCGCGCGGGCCGAGCACGCAGCGCAGCACGCCCTCGGTCTGGCCATTCGCGCCTTCACGAACGCGCATCGGGTTACTTAGCTGGGCATCGGTCATTGCGGTGGAGCGGGGGAGGACGCCGATGACGTCGCCCAGCCGCACTGGCGCAGGGCCCAGCCCAGAGAGCACATCGGTGGAGGCCGAGCCCAGCTCCGCATCCGCCACGATGCCGCCGCGGATAGCGATGTAGTTGCGCAGACCCACCGTCGCGGGATCCACGGTCACCGTTGAGCCAGCGGTGACGAGCACCGGGCGCGCGAGGTGCACCGGCATATCGTCCAGCAGGACGCGGGATTGGGCGCCGGTGACGCACACGACGGCGTCGGTCAGCGCGCGCAGGCGAATGCCGCCGATATTCTCTAGCACGGTGGCGCCGCGCGGATTGCCCACCGCGACGTTGGCCGTGGCCGCCGCCGCCAGGTCGGCCGCACCCGAGGGCGTGACCCCCAAGTTGCCGCGGCCCGGGCGACCCTGATCCTGGAAGAGGGTGAGCAGGCCCGCATCGAGGACCTCCAAGCGCGGCAGGCGTGCCGGTGTGCGGCGGCCGAAAGGCGTGGTGGACACCACCTCTGGCAGTGAGCTCACCGCACGGTAGCGTACGCGGTCACCGGGCTGAACCAGCGCTGGCGGGTGGGCATCGGATTCCCACATCGGGGTCGAGGTGGTGCCCAGCAGCTGCCAGCCGCCGGGGGAGACGCGCGGGTAGACAGCGGAGAAACCGCCAGCAATACCCACGGCACCCGCCGGCACCGCGGTGCGCGGGGTGGCGCGGCGCTCGATGTTGAAGTTCTGCGCCGGGTCCGCCGGGGTGCAATAGGTAAAGCCTGGCGCGAATCCGCCGAAGGCGGCGAGCCACTCGGTAGACGTGTGCCAGTCAATGAGGCCTTCGCGCGACATCCCCATCAACTCGGCGGCCTCGTCGAGGTCTTCGCCGTCATAGAGAACGTCGATTTCCACAAAGCGCGGATCCTCGCCCGCCTGCGCGGTGGGGTGGAAGTCCTGCAGTTTCTCGGCGGAAGCTGCGGCGGAGTTCGGCGTGGCAAAGGTCAACAGCAGGGTGGTGGCAGCAGCAATCGCGTCGACTTGGTCCTTGAGCGGATTAGCGTCGAGGGCCGCGTGCCACGCCATGACCTGCGACAAGTCCTCCAGCTCTACGAGCAGCGCGCGCGTTCCTACGGGGTGAATATGCATCAGATAGCGCTCCGAATCTCAATCCCGCGCGCCTGCAGCTCCTTGACTACACCGCGCAGCAGCTTCACCGCGCCGGGCGAGTCACCGTGCGTGCACACCGACTGAGCATCCACGTTGAGCACGGAGCCGTCGATGGCGGTGATGGATCCGGTTTCGGCGACTTCGAGCACGCGCTTGACGACGTCCCCCTCATCACCCATTACCGCATTCGCTTCTCGCCGGGAGACGAGTGTGCCATCGGGGTTGTAGTTGCGGTCAGCGAAGGCCTCACGGATGACGGTGAGTCCTTTCTTCTCGGCGATGTCAACGGCGATGCCGCCGGGTAGCAGCATGACGGGGAGATCTCCGAAGGCCTTAATGCCGTCGATAACTGCGTGGGCCTGGGCCTCGTGGTGGACGATGGTGTTGTACATCGCGCCGTGCGGCTTGACGTAGACCACGCGGGTTCCGTTGGCCTGGGCTAAGGCTTGGAGGGCACCGATTTGGTAGGTGACTTCGTCGGCAAGCTCGGCAGGATCGTAATCGATGAAGCGGCGCCCGAAGGCTGCTGGGTCGTTATAGCCCACGTGCGCGCCGACGGTGACGCCTGCTTCTGCGGCCGCCTTGAGGGTGCCCGCGATGGAGTGCGGATCGCCGGCGTGGAAGCCGGTGGCGACGTTGGCGGAGGAGACGAGCTGGAGCATCGCGGCGTCATCGGCCACGGGGTTGCCGGCGGTGGTTTCGCCGAGGTCAGCGTTGAGGTCTATGTGCAGCGTGCTCATGACAGGAGGACACCTCTTCTATAGTTCTCGAATTGTTGAACAATCTATGGGTGCCTAGTGTAGTCCGCATCACGTCAGTTTGTGAAGTGTGTCCCGCAACTGCGTTGTGGGGGTAAGTGAAAGCGCCCCCGTGCCACAGGTTCTGTGGCGCGGAGGCGCTGGTATTAGGTGCCTGTGCAACAGGCGTTAAAGACTTAGAGCTTCAGGGCGTTCTTGACGAACGGGAAGGCAGCTGCGATGACGGCGAGAACGCCGGCAACGATAGCAGCGATGCCGAGCGGGGTCGGCTTGTTGTCCTCGGAAGAGAGCTCATCCTTAACGGAGCTCTTCTTGTCCTTATTCTTGTCCTTGTCCTGCTCGTTCTTGTCCTTGTCCTTGTCTTCGTCCTCGACAGGTGCAGGATCCTGGCGCTCGCCGTCGACGATATCGAAGTCGACCTTGCCCGGGCCGCCCTGGGAAGCGCCCCAATCGCCGAGGTCGATCGATTCGGAGTCGCACACTGCTGCGCCTTCCTTGGCCATTTGGAAGACATCGAAGCGGCTCAACGTGAGCTCTGCATTGTCGGTGGCCTGCCAGGCGAACTCGCTCACCTTCTTGAAGGTGTGGTCCTTGCCGTCAATTTTGACGGTGAACTCAGCCTTCGGGGTACCGCAGTTGGTAGTGGTGGCAGCTTCCTCAGCAGAGGCGACGGTGGTGCCAGCGAATACGAGAGAGCCAGTCAGGGTTGCGGCGAGCAGGCCGCGGGAGAAGTTATTCATGTTGTCTCCAGTAGAGATGAAATAGAAGTGAAAAATAGTGAATCGGAAAGGTTTTAGAACCAATCAGATAACCGGTATCGGCTGAGGTAAGAGTGTAGGTCGCTCGTGCAGCGGATGTCGCAGCTTTGAATATAAATTTGACTATTTTTAATCTGCCCCTTAGCTAACGGGTGTTTTCCGGACATTGAAAACACCCCCAATCACTTGAACGAAGTGATTGGGGGTGACTAGTCAACGCCGAAGAAATGGCGTTTTAGTGCTTCAGGTTAGAACGGAAGCTTGATGCCCAGTGCGCGTGCAGCATTCGGGACGATTGCAGCCAGTGCGCCAAGGACGCCAATGACGATTGCTGCGATGCCCAGGTCGGTCGGCTTGCCGTCCTCGGAGGATAGTGCATCCTTGATGCCATCAAAGGAGCTCTTGTCCTTGTTTTTATCCTTGTCGCCCTCGGACTCGTCACCGTCGCCGTTTTCGGAGTCTTCGTCGTCGCCGTTGTCAGCGTCGTCGCCGCCGTCGCCGCCCTCAGACTCGTCGTCGTTGTCAGCGTCATCGTCGCCGCCCTCGGACTCGTCGTCGTTGTCGGCGTCATCGTCGCCACCGGTGTTGCCGTCTGACTCATCGTCGCCGTCGGTCTCGTCATTGTCGGAACCGCCGCCATCGTTGCCGGTGCCCCAGTCGTCGATATCGATAGATTCAGCATCGCATACGTCTTCGCCATCCTTAGCCAGGTCGAAGATATCGGCGCGGCTTAGCTCAACCTTTTCATCGTCGGTGGCCTGCCACAGGAATTCGCTGACCTTCTTGAAGGTGTGCTCCTTGCCATCAACGGTGGCAGTGAACTCGGTCTTCGGGGAGCCGCAGTTGGTGGTGGCAGCTTCCTCAGCAGAGGCGGCGGTGGCCCCAGCGAATGCGAGTGAACTGGTCAGGGTTGCGGCAAGCAGGCCGCGAGAGAAGTTAGACATAAGTACTCCGAGAATAGGTAGAAGGTGAAAGGGTGATGGAAAGTGGAATGAATCATTCCGTTAACCGGTATCGGTTGGGTTCGGAGTGTAACCCAGATCCCACGCGTGCGGCTGATGTAAGACGAAAAACCTTCGATTTTCGGGAGTACTCCCCATGAACACACAAAGGCACCCCCAATCCACGCGATGGTGGTGGGGGTGCCTGTGCGCTTAACGACGTCCCTTAGGACGTTCAAGCTTCAGTGATTAGAACGGAAGCTTGATGTTCAGAGCCTTAGCAGCGGCCGGAACGGCAGCAGCGATTGCGCCAAGGACGCCGAGGACGATGGCAGCGATGCCCAGATCGGTCGGCTTGCCTTCCTCGGAAGACAGCTTGGCCTTAATGTCGTCGAAGGAGCTCTTCTCCTTGTTGGTATCGCCCTTGCCTGGCTCCTTGTTGGTATCACCCTTGCCTGGCTGCTTGTCATTGCCCGGTTGCTTCTCGCCCTCGGTCTTGCCAGCGTTGTCGCCGGCCTCGCCCTCGGTCTTGCCCGCGTTGTCGCCGGCCTCGCCCTCGGTCTTGCCAGCGTTGTCGCCCTCAGCCTCGCCGTTGACGGTGTCGTTGTTCTCGTTGGTGGTCAGTACGGCGTCAACGAGGTTGTCGCCGTTGAGCTCGGTGTTCTCCTCCGCGTTGGCGGCGGTGGCGCCAGCCAGTGCGAGGGAGCTCGCCAGAGCGGCAGCGGTGAGGTTGCGGGAAATGCGCTTCATATTATTTCTCCTGGGAATAGATCGGGGACATCTTATGAAAGTGAAAGGCCGTCATCAGGCGATGTTCGTCATCGCTTACTGACTTCGACCTCCCACATGCTAACGAAGGTCGGAAAGGGATTGGTCAAGCTGTGAAAGGTTATATGGGTATTCCACGACAGCTGCCAAGGGCTTATCAGCGCGCAATAATGTTTGCTGACGCGATTATGGTGCTACGAAAACGCGAAAAAGACTGTATGGCGGTAGTGCGGCCGGGGAGAGGTGTGGGTGAGGCGCCGAGGAAGTTGACAGGCGTTACACAGGGAATCTGTGAAAGTCTCCGGCGGCGGAGAGTGCGTTTATTGAGTGGGGCACGATATATCGCCGTATTGTTATGAGGGAAGTCACACATACGATACCCCTAAGGAGAACTCATGAAAGGGACAAAAGTCGGCGCGAGCCTCGCCGCTGTCGTCGCAGCAGCTGGCCTGACTGCATGCGGAGGAGACGGATCGGGTGGTGCGGCGGATGTTGATTTCATCAGTACCAACTCCACCGAACCCCAAAAGCCGCTCATCCCTGCAGATACCAGCGATGTGCCGGGCGCAACGCTCATCGACCTCATCTACTCGGGACTCGTGTACTTCGATGAGAATGGTGAGGTGCACAACGACCAAGCAGAGAGCATAGAGAAGACCGATGACGTGACGTACAAGGTCACGCTCAAGGAGGACGCGGTGTTCTCCGATGGCTCCCCGGTGCGTGCCCAGGACTATGTCGATACGTGGAACAACGCCGTAAAGAACAGCATGCTCTCTGCCTATTTCTTCGAGCCCATCAAGGGCTACGAAGAAGGAACAGAGAGCATGGAAGGGCTCAAGGTTGTCGATGAGAAGACGTTCACCATTGAACTTGATGAGCCCACGGCGGATTTCGAGACGCGTTTGGGTTATTCCGTCTTTTTCCCCATGCACGAATCAGCCTTCGATGACATCGACGCCTACGGCCAAAACCCAGTGGGAAGTGGCCCTTATAAGCTGCAGGAATGGAACCATAACCAGAATGCGATACTCGTTCCCAACGAGAAGTATGAAGGTGACCGCAAGGCGCAGAACGATGGTCTGAACTTCGTTTTCTATGCCGACGCCAGTGCGGCCTATGCTGACTTGCTTTCGGGGAACCTCGATGTTTTGGACTCGGTCCCGTCCTCGGCCATGGCCAACTTTGAAACTGATCTCGGCGAGCGCGCAGTGAACGAGCCTGCTGCAATTTTCCAGTCCATTACTATCCCCGCCGGGGATGAGAACTTTAGCGGGGAGGCGGGGGCGTTGCGTCGACAAGCACTGTCCATGGCCATTGACCGCGACGAGATTACCCAGACCATTTTCCAAGGGACGAACACTCCGGCGGTGGATTTCACATCGCCTGTGCTTAACGACGGTGCCACAGACATCCCCGGCAACGACGTCCTGACCTATAACCCGGACAAGGCGCGCGAGCTGTGGGCCAAGGCGGAGGAGATGAAGCCATTCAAGGGGCCGTTCACCGTGGCGTACAATTCCGACGGTAGTCACAAGGAGTGGGTCGATGCTGTCGTGAACTTCATTCGAAACACCCTTGATATTGATGCGCAGCCAGCGCCGTATCCGGATTTCAAATCGCTACGCGATGAAGTCACGAACAAGACTATCGAGGGTGCGTTCCGCACCGGCTGGCAGTCGGTATACCCGTCGCCGTCGAGTTTCTTGGAACCGTTGTATGCCACGGGTGCTGCGACTAACGACGCTGACTATTCCAACCCCGAGTTCGATTCGCTTCTGAAGAAGGCCGCCGCGGCAGCTAACGAAGAGGAGAGTGTTGAGCGGGTCAATGATGCCCAAGCGGTGCTCATGAAGGACCTTCCAGCAATCCCGCTCTGGTACACCAACTCCACTGGTGGCTACTCCGAGCGTGTCGATGACGTGATCTTTACGTGGAAGTCGAAGCCGCTGTATTACAAGGTAACTCTGAAGTAGATCGATACACGTCCTGCTACGTGAAAAGCGCTCCTCAACGATTGGTGGTGAGGAGCGCTTTTCTTAAGCGGGCGGAGCTGTTAGAAAGGCAGCTTAATGCCCAGGGACTTTGCCACGTTCGGAGCGACAGCAGCGATGGCGCCGATGACGCCCAGGACAGCAGTGACGATGGCTGCGATGCCAAGATCGGTCGGCTCACCGTCCTTGGAGCTGAGGGCTTCATCGAAGGAGCTGGATTCATTGGTGCCGGTCGGCGCCTGCGAAGGGTCATCCGCTGGCTCCACGGGCTTCTCCGTCGGGGTGGTCGGCGTTGTCGTCGTGGACGTCGTCGAGCTCGGCGGGTTCTTGGCCAGGGATTCCTGGATTTCAGCGGCTGCGGTGTCCTGCTTGCCACAGGCAGAGGCGTCGTCCTTGGCAATCGCCATGACCTCGGCGCGGTTCAGGGTCAATTCTTCATTGTCAGTGGCGCGCCAGAGTCCGAATTCCTCCTGCTTGAAGGTGTGCTCGGTGTCCTCGATGGTGGTGGTGAACTCTTCGGCTGGAGCCCAGCAGAAATTGATCTCGGTAGCCGAAGTGTTGGTGGCGTTTGTGGTGGACTCGTCGGCGGTGGCGATGGTCGAGCCAATAACACACAGAGAGCCTGCCAGGGCGGTGGTGGCGAGAGCGAGTGAAGCCTTCTTCATGGAATTCTCCTAGAAATAGAGCGAGGGAAAGTGAAAGATAGAAAACCCTTGGTGCGCAGGGGCTATCCAACTATATTAACGCTACCTCAAGCTCTAAGCACAAAACTGCGAGAACCGCGTTCCTCCATGCTCTTAAAAGTAAGGCCTGGAGGCACGCGGAACGCGGCGCAGGGACTCTTAGATAAAGAACTTGCGGCGGGCAGCGAAAGCACCAGCTGCAATCATGGCTGCGATGGCCAGTGCGGCAAGGCCACGAGCAACGGTGTTGGAACCGGTCTCAGCGGAGATACCGCGCGACTGTACCTGGGACTTCTCGGCGGTGCTTTCGGCAACCTGACCACCCTGGGCGATGACCTCGTCCTTGTTCTCCTTGAGCATCTGCTCGGAAGCGGCCTTCTCCTCGGCACTCGGGGCGTCGTTCTGGGCTGCCTCCTGGGACTTCACGTAGGTCTTGCCGTCCTTGGCCAGGTACCAGGTCACGCCACCGATGACGAGGGCGGCCGGCAGAGCCAGCCATGCCAGCTGCTTGGCGTCGAAATCGGAATCCTCGGCGGAATCAGCCGGGGGCTGGGAGCCGCCCGTCGGACCGGTCTCTCCAGAAGGAGGAGTAACAGGCTTGTCCTTGTCCTCACCGGCCCCCGGATTCTCGTTGTCGGCCTCGGGCTTCTCGCCGCCAGCCTCCGGCTTCTCCGGGTCATTCTTAGGAGCATCGCTGCCGTTGTCGATCGGGTAGTCAACCTGGGACGGGCCGGCCGGAGCCGGGTCTGGGTTGGCCGGTGCAGGGGCGTTGTCCTGAGAGTCCTCATCAACCGGGGCTGCTGGATCCTCGGCGGGGTTGTCAGCGGGGGCTTCCTTTTCTTGTTCTTGCATGCGCTCCCATGCAGCCTGTGCCTGTTCCTTGGTTAGCTTGGTACCGCCAAACTCGTTGACGCTCATGTAGTTACCGTCAGCCTGCTGGCGGTAGATTACGCCATCGAGCTCGAACTCAGCTGGAGCCGGAATCTGTGCAGAGGCAACGGCGGTGCCGCCCAGTGCGAGGGAGCCAGCCAGTGCGGCTGCGGTCAGGGTGCGGTGGATGCGCTTCATATGTGTCTCCTAGTGGGTTTGTGAGAGGTAGTTCATCAGACCAGAACCACAATAGTCACAATTTTCACATCAGTCACAGGGGTTGCAATGTGGTATTTCGCAACTTTTGGGATGGAAGTCCCGCCACGCATGCCGAGTGTTCGATCGTTATGGGGTATCGTGCTGGGGGTTAAAGCGGCTGGTCATTGCCTAAGAGACGTGGCTAATGCGGTCCTGCTGGTTGTGCGAATGTTCGACAATGACCTGCGTAAACAGGCATCCCCCCGCTATGGGGTAAAAACAGGCGGAGCCTAGTTCTGGGGTGCAGTCTCAGGTGCGGTTGTTACGCCCTCAAACTGCCAGCCCACCACCGCGTTGCGTACCGCGGCGGCTAGCGGGTTGGCCGGTTGAATGCAGCTGATGGTGAGCAAGCGGCCGGGTTTGGCATCGGCACCCCAGATGCTCTCGTCCTGCTCAAGGCCTTCCTTGGAGGGATCGTGCAGATCTGTTGCGGTATACACCAGCCACTGCTCGCCGGAGTTCTGCGTGCGCAGATACAGCTTGTCGCCGACCGCGGCCTTGTGCTCATCGGCGCGGCCGTCGTAGAGGTTATTGAATACCGCCGGCACACCCGCGCCCGTGTGACCGGCAATGACCACGATGTCCGGCGAGTCCGTTCCGGGCAGCGAATAGGGCTTGTCCTCCGCGGTATAGGTGCAGGCCTTATTCATGGAGTCCGGGTTGATTTTATCGTCCTTGACCCGGCAGGAACCTTCCTCGAAGTCCGCGCGCACGTCAATAGTCGGAATGTACATCTCGACTGCAGGCGAAGGCTCGATGATGGCGGCAGGCTCCGTTACTACTTCTGTGGGCTGCGGTGCGGGTGTGTCTGGTTCCTGATTGAGCTTGAGCGCGGCGATAATGCCGACCAGCACCACCGCCACAATGGCTACGAGGTGGAGGCCACGGCTGTCGCTGGGCTTGCGATGGCGCGCTGTGACCTGGTTGGACCGTCGTCGTGGGCGGTGGGGCTGCTGCTTGGCGACGGCCCCCGCGCGGCCGTATGAGGAGCGGCTTCGGCGGCGGGCGCGTTCTGCGCGGAGATCGATGCGGATTCCCTCTTCCGGCAGGCGGTAGCTATCGCGCCGCGCCGAGTAGCGAGAATCCATGGTGTGCTCCTGAGAGATAGATGATTAGAAAAATACAGTACTACCCGACGGCAAGCTGATAGCGCAGCGCATAGGTGATAAGCCAGTGGGTGGACATGAAGTGGCCGTCGACAAGCTGCGGACGCGCGCTGGCCACCAAGGCTTCGGCACGCGGCAGGGCCGAGGCGTCGAAATGCTCGGCGAGCTCAACAATCATCCACGCCCTTGTGAGTGCCAGGCCGTAGAGATGGGCTAAGCGGCCATCGGTCGGGTCGAGTACTTCTGGGATATCGCTAAGGAAATCCAGTGCTTCGGCGCGGTGGGGGAGGAAACCGTCGAACCACTGCGGGAAGTCCGGGAGAACGCGCGACATGAGCAGAGCTTCTGATAATCCATTGGAGAGGAAATCGTGCCCGGACAGCTCCCACTCCAGCGGATAGTCACGGTCATCGCCGAAAAGGCGAACCGCAGAATCGCGCACCGAATCTGCTAGTGAATCCAATCCAAGTTTCTCCGCTGCCTCGAGGATGAGGAAAAGGTTGAAGGCGGTATTGGAGTGCATGCCGTGGCGCACCGGCTGGTTGAGTGAACCAAGCCAGTCGTGGCAGTGCTGCGCGGTGAGCTCGACGAGCTTATCCATTGCTTCGCTGGGACGGATTGAGGCTAGCTGCAACAGCCAAGCGCGCCCGTAGGGCATCTCATACCCGGGGTGTTCGACAAGGTAGGTGTATTCGGCGGTGAGGGCTTGGGGGCTGAGGCGATCGTCGAGAAGCACAGCAAGACTGGCGGGAGACTCGGGCCCGAGCATGGTGTACAACAGCACCCCGGAGTACTGCATGTGGACGCTGGAATGCCAGTCGAAACAGCCGTAGAAACTGGGGTGCAGCTCGCGTGGGCGCACAGTGCAATCATCAGTTGAGCTGCTCGTGTGGTGCATTGCGGCGGGAAATTCGCGCTCGAGGGCGTCCACAATTGTCTCCGCCCAGGTTCTGGCCCAAGTCTCTAGCGTGGTCATGTGTCAAGTATGGCAGAGCCGAAGGTGGAGGATGCCTGCTGTTAGCCACTGAGGGGTGTGCGTCGCAACACGAAATCGAACAAATGAGCGATTTCTAGCTCTGATGTCCGGCCGCTCTTGTAGTCTTCGGGGCAGGCATCCATGAGGTGGGGGATGCACGGGCCGTACGCACGCGGTCTAGCAGGGGTGTCTGGAACTACAGGCAACACCTCGTCGTGGGGGTTGCGCACAACTATTAAGGGGGAACCTTGAGGTTCTTAGAACACAAGCCGACGGCGTTTAGTAAGAGACAAGTGCACAAGTTAGGTAGCGCGTTGCGCGCTGGGCAAGAGATCGATGAAGAGCTCTATCGGCACATTCTGATTCACCAGTCTGCTCTCTGTGATCATCTTGAGTCTTTGGCAGTTTCGACACTGAGTGAACTGGGCGTGCCGCTGGAGCGCGCGACAGATGCCGTAGTGGAACCGGATTCGAATCGATTCTTTATAGGTTCGAGGGTCAAGACTCGGCCAGTGCTCGTTGAGAAACTGAGGAGAATGCCGAGCTTCCCGCTGGAGAGTATCCAAGACTTTTCGGGAGTGCGAATGGACTTCGATGTGACGCTCTCTGAACAATCAAGGCTGGCGGAGTTACTTGCGCAGGATTTGGAAGAAAGGGGAGCCAACCGCGTCAGAATCCAGGACATGAGAGAACAGCCGCATTCTGGGTATAGGGCGATACATCTGCACATCTATTCTCCAGCCGGTCGCGCCGAGTTTCAGCTCCGGACGGCACTCCAGTCGCGATGGGCCAACCTTTACGAACTTGCTGGTGACTTGTACGGTCGCGCTATCCGATACTTAGAATTTGGAGAGCGCGTACCGCTGCAATTCGACACCCAAGTTCGCTCACTCCATGAGCTTTCGGAAGTGGTGCATAGAGTAGAGAAGTACTTCGATGTGCTCTCTTCTCCTTTTGTCGAGCACCCTGTTGAAACGGTGGAGTTGCGTGAAGCCCGCCTATTGCGGAAAAGGACTTCTACGATGTTGGATAGGCTCATTAGTGAGCTCGACAAGAGACGGGCAGACAATGAGTCGGAAGGGAGTAAATAGAATGCCGGCTTTTCTCATCAAGTATCACCGTCCGACGGGTGCATTGAATGTCACCGAGTTTGAAACCTTGACTGAGGCAACTCTGGCCCGCCATGATCTCGATCAAATCAACGATGACCCAGACGTTGAACTCGTTGCCATTGGTGCAAAGAACTTAGAGTCCGTCCGGCATACGCACGCGCGCTACTTCTTCCGTGAGAAGACCGCGCCGCCGTATCCTTTTGTGGCTTAAAGCTGGAAGCTTTAAATGGCGCAGCTGGCGAAGGCTAGCCGCGAAGGATTTTCTCCATGGCCTTTCCTTTGGCTAGCTCGTCAACGAGCTTGTCCATGTACCGAATATTTTGCATCAGCGGGTCCTCGATGTCCTGGACACGATGCCCGCAGATGCTGCCGGTGATGAGGGAGCGGGATGGGTTCAGGTGCGGGGCCTGCTCGAAGAAATCCTCGAGGGTGACCTTTTGCTCCCGGACCCGTCCGAGCTCCTCAACCGAGTAGCCGGTAAGCCAAGTGATGACCTCGTGGAGCTCGCTGACTGTCCTGCCTTTGCGCTCTACCTTCTTAACGTAGTGCGGATAAATATCGGCGAAGGGGACGGAAAAGATGCGGTGAGACATGGGTGCAGTATATCCGTGAGCCTCATGGTGTGAGGAGGCCGTTCGTTGTCGCGGATTTAGCCGTGCCAGAGCGTCGAAATTGGCATTGCCCAAAGGTTTTCACCCATCGGCAAGACGTCCTTGCCTGTGTACAAGACAATTCCTGCGCGGAAAGAATCACCAGCTACCTGCTGAAGATAGCGCAGGCCAGCAAAGTCCTTCGGCTGGATCGACATCGCGGCTTTGACTTCCACGCCAACAACGTCCCGGGATCGTGATTCCAGCACAAGGTCAACCTCTTTGCCGGTAGAGGTCCGAAAGTGGAAGAGGCGATAGTCAACCGATGACCATGCCTTCTGCTTCAGAAGCTCGTTGGCAACGAAGGCTTCGCAGATCCCGCCGGTAAGCGTGCTGGAAATGTTCATCTCCAATGCTTCTGGCTCGAGGCCTGCCAGGCTTGTAGCAAGCGCCGTATCTGAAAGGAAGACCTTGGGCTTAGAAATAGCCCGCTTTTCAAGATTTGTTCCCCATGATGGCAATTGGTTAATCAAGAAAACATCACTCAGCGCAGTTACATAGGTGGGGACTGAGCGTTCGGGAATGTCGAGTGCACGCCCAATGTGCGCCGCTACAAGTTCCGCGGTCCCTTGTGCAGCAAACTTGTCGAGAAGATTGTGTAAGCGGTCAGGGAATTGAATGCCGTAGAGCTCGGCAGCGTCTTTTGACAAGACTCGCTCAATATAGGCATCGAACCATCGGTGTTGCCGCCGCCGAGTAGAATCCCTAAGCCCTGGAAAACTCGGCGTGCAGAAGAGCTGGAAGTAGTCGGTCCGGGAAGGGGTAGATGTGGGTTGTACGCCTGCATCTTTTAATGACCACATTAGGCCGGCAAAGTCTTCGTGGATGCCTAAACGTTCGCCCACGCTGAGGCCGTGAAGGCGAATAGTTTCTGCGCGGCCAGCGAGAGATTCTTCAGCTCCCGTGAGACTGAGGAGGTTGGATGATCCGGTAAGGATAAAACGCCCCGGCCGTCGATCTTCTTCGAGTGCGCCTTTAATCGCGCGAAACAACTCTGGTGCGCGCTGAATTTCATCAATGGCTAGTGTCCCCTCGGGGAGCTGTCTGACAAACCCGTCTGGGTCCGCTTTTGCAGAGGCCAGCGAAGCGCTCTCATCAAGGTTAAAGAACCTATGATCTCTACCTTCGAGCAATTGATGGACGAGGGTACTCTTTCCTACTTGGCGCGCGCCGGAAATAGTCAGCACAGGTGTATCCGACAGAACTTCTTCCGCCAGATCTTGTGCGTTTCTATGTAGAAAAGAATCAGTCATGACAGTCAATCTACCTGCACTGTTGCGGTTCTGCAATGCTCACACTGCCGTTCTGCAATGATCTCACTGCTGTTCTGCAAGGACTTCGTTGCCGTTCTGCAATGCTCCCGCTGCCGTTTGATCACGCTGTGGAACGCCAAAAAGAGGGCACCCGCAGCCGTCGTGAAACGGCTTGGGGTGCCCTCTTCTGTGAGGCCTGGAGGAGGCGAGCTAGTCCCAGACGGGGGCGTCGCCAAGCTGCAGCTCAGAGTAGCGCGCCTCCGGAACGGTGGCGGAGTAGGGCTTGCCCACGGCCTCCCATTCCTGGTCGGTATTGCAACGCACGTCCTGACCGTCGGTGTCGAGCATGGTAAAGCCCCACACCAGCTTGCCCTGGGAGTTCGCCGGCAACGTGTACGGGCCAACCTCCTGGTTCAGCTTCCAGTGCTGCTCGTGCACGTAGTTGAAACCGTAGGTCTGGGTCAGAACCTTGGCCAGCTCGCCCTCGCCCTTGATGGAGCCGGAGACCTCGATGGTCTGCGTGCGGGCCTGGGTCACGGTGTGGCTGACCGGCACGGGCTCATCATTGCGGTTGGCCACGCTGGTGGCATCCGTCTGCTTGAACCACCGGCGGGTGGCGGTGACATAGGTGCCGTTCTCACCGGGCGTCGAGCAGTACGTGCCCGGCTTGAAATCATCATTCCAGCGCTGGGGCAGCTCGAAGTCCCCGCCGAAGTCAGCGGCGTGGGCCACAGGAGCGGCCGCCAATAGGCTGAGCGCGGCGAAAGCGCTCGCGATGGACTTCTTCAGCACGTCTTAGCCCCAATCGTTGTTGTCGCGGGTGGAGACCTCCACGTGGCGCTCCTTCGGCAGGGTAGCAGTGAAGGTCTCGCCGTTGGCCTGCCAGGTGTTATCGGAACCGCAGATGGTCTTCTGACCCTCGAAGTCGGAAACCACCCAGCCGGCGCGCATGACGGCGGTCTTGCCCGGAGCAATGTTGTACGGGCCGACCTGCTCGCCCACCTCGTAGGACTGGGAATCGGTGTAGCTGGAAGAGAAGGTGAAGTTGATGAGATCCAGCAGCTTGAAGTCAACGCCGGCGGAAACGTTCCAGGTCTTGGTCTTGGTTTCCTTGATGGAGCGGGTGACCGGCAGCGGCTCGTCGTTGTAGTTGGAGATGGTCCAGGAACCGGCGGAGCCGTCGAAGTAGGTGCGCTTGATCTTAACGGTCTGGCCGGTGTCACCCGGGTTGGCGCAGTGCTCGCCGATGGTGGTCGGGTTGGCCGGGCCCAGGTCACGTGCCGGGAGGGCGTTGGCGGCCGGGGCAGCGATCAGGCCGCAGGCAATGGCCACGGCAGCGGTGGTGGAAGCAATCTTGGTCTTGAACATGGTGATCTCTCCTTGGGAAGTAAAGGGGGATTAGTAGATGGTCTGGGTCGGGACTGGGAGTTCGCGGTACTCCTCCGGGGTGACGTCCTCGGTGCGGGTGGAGCCGTCCTTGCTGGTGATGGTGGCCTCCGCCCAGAAACCGCTGGGAGCGGTGGTCTGCTTGTAGTTGGAGGTCAGGCTGTACTTTCCGTCCTTACCGCAGTGGATCTCGCGGTAGTTGATGCGGGTCATGGTGGTGCCGTACTCCACGCGCACGCGCTCGCCGGGAGCCAGGTCGATGTGCTCGAGCTCAGTTCCTACCGGCATGTAGGCGCGCTTGACCGCACCGACGGACTCCAGCCAGCCCTTCGGGATATCGCCGCGGTTGCCCTGCCAGTTGGTGTAGGGGGAGTGCTCCGCACCGACGACGAAGTCGGTGACCGGTGCGTACTCGTAGTCGCCCTTGGACCAGTTGAGGAAGTCCGTGGAGTAGCCCGGCTTGCGGAAGGTGGGCTTAACCGCAGTGATATCCAGCGGATACCAGGAGCTATCGCGGCCCTCGCAGGTCTCGCCCTCCTTCGGCCAAGATGGATCGCGCTGCAGGTCCTCGGAAGGTTGCATGATTTCGTCCTTCTTCGGGTCCGCGATCTTCTCCAGGCTGGGGCCGGACACGGAGGTGTAGTTGCCTTCGATGGGCTTGGAGTTCGCGCCCGGGGAGCGGGAGGGAATCTCCATGGCCAGGTCCGAAATGGAGCCATCAGCCTTGATGATGTAGGCAAAGGCATAGCGCTCGGCCGGGCCCTTGCCGCGGATAACGTTGGCACCCGGCAGGTTCTCCAGGCGGTCATCGTTGCAGCCGACGAACATGGAGATGAAGTCCTTTTCCACCACGCCGTATTCCACGCGGAAAGATTCGCCCGGCTTGAGCGTGATGGGGCCGAAGGTTTCCTTCTCCTGCCAGCCGTTGCTCAGCTTCAACCCGATATCGGACTTGGCGGTGGTGTCCCACCCGGAAGGCATCGCGGCCTTGGAGTTGGCCGAAATCTTGTGGTTGGTGCCCGTTTCCACCGAAGCGGTGTACGGCACCTCCTGGTCAGTGGTGTTCTTGAACTGCAGGGTGCCGTCGCTCAAATAACGGCGGCCGGTTTCTGCGAAGTGCCACTCGGGCGTGGCGTTATCTTCACCTGCTGCGCTGCAGCTCTTGTAAAGGTTTGTGATGGGGTAGGCCTGCGGCATGGGCGGAATGCTGGCCGCCTGTGCCACGGGCGCGATGAAGGCCACGCTCGCCATCGCAGCTGTAGCGGCCAGCGGCGCGAGTGCGCGGAGTCCCTTGATGTGCACCTGGATACCGTCCTTAAAGAAACTCAAAGAATGATGAGGAACTAATTTAATCCTGAAACAATCTTAGGTGTCAGAAGCGCACTCCTAGGAAAAGTAGGGACAATATTTCCTAGGGCTGCCGGGAAGTTAGTGATGTCAATATGGGGGCTGCCAGTGTTTTGACCTTTCGTGCACCATAATTTGATTAACCCTATGTGGGGGAGTCGAAATCTGCGGTTTTCAGTCAAACCTGCTGGCAGCGGGCTTCACTCAGTCCGTTTCCCACCGTGAGACTGAGGGCGCTGAAGGTCCTGTCATGTCCGCATTGCTCACCCTGGGGTGAGGGGTGTGTGGCTGCCGCCGTGGTGGGATTGGGGCCGTGCTTGGCGACGCCCCCCTCGTCTCCCTCGTGGCCCTCTCTTATGCAGGGCGGGGTGCGCGTTGGTCGATGCGAAAATGCATTCCCATCGTGCTGTTAGTAATTCACCGCCTCGCGAACAATGGGGCAGGTCATGCAGTGCCCGCCGCCGCGGCCGCGGCCCAACTCAGCGGAGCCGATCTCGACGACCTCGATGCCGGCAGCTCGCAGTTTCTTGTTGGTGTGCTTGTTACGGTCATAAGCCACCACCACGCCGGGCTCAATGGCTACGACATTATTGGCGTCGTCCCACTGCTCGCGGGCGGCGGTATAAACATCCCCGCCGGTTTCGATGACCTCGAAGCTTCCGATGCCGAGTGCCTGGGCGACGACATCGAGGAAGGAATCGGTGGGCAGTTCGACGTCGAAAGGCGCCGTGCTCGTGGAGGGGTGCAAAACGATGGGCCGGATAGTGTCCACGACCTTGGGGTAGGCGGTGACTTTATCCGCATCCAGGAAGGTCAGGACGGTGTCGAGGTGCATCGAGGCGCGGTCGGCGGCCATCGCCGCGATGATGATCTTCTCGGCCGCGCCTTCCTCGAAGAGCCGCATGGCCAGCTGGCTTACGCCTTGCCACGTGGTGCGCTCACCCATGCCGACGAGGACGATGCCCTTGCCAATCGGCATGATGTCACCGCCCTCCAGTGCTGCGAGTCCCGGTTCCTCATCGGTATTTCCGTACCAGAACTTAAAATCCGCCTGCGCAAACCGCGGGTGATAGTTGTAGATAGCCCGGGTCAGCAGTGTTTCCTGGTGGCGTGCCGGCATGCGCATAGGGTTGAGTGAGACCCCGCCATAAATCCACGCCGAGTTATCGCGCGCGTACTGCGTATTGGGCAGCGGGCGCAGCGCAAAAGCGTCAGGTCCGTAGACCTCGCGCATGGCGTCGATGGTGCCGTGGCCGAGGCCCTTCGGGATTTCGGCGAAAGGCAGACCGCCAATGAGGAGCTCGGCTAGGCGCGCGTTGGACATCTCGTTGAACCAGTGGCGCAACTCGCCGCCGATACCGACACCGACGTTCTTATCCAGCAGCTTGAAGTCGAGGATAAAATCCCGCCCGCCTGGGGTGTCCAGGGTTTCCTTCAAGAGTTTGTGCATCTCCAGCACCTCGACGCCGTAGCTGCGCAGCTGGGCGACGAACTCCGCGTGATGCTTCTTGGCTTCGTCGACCCAGAGGACGTCATCGAAAAGCAGCTCCGCACAGTTGCGGGGAGTCAGCCTTTCGTGTGCGAGCCCAGGTGCGCACACCATAACCTGGTGGAGCTTGCCAACCTCGGACCACACGCCCAGCGGGGGAGTTGTCATCTGCCGTGAACCTTTCTTTGCGCGCGGTGAACCGTGTCCGCAACTTGTGTAGTGAGGGGTAGCACCGCAAGAGATGATTGTGAACCAGATGACAATTCTAAGATAAGTTTGAACTTTTTCAAGCTCCCCGGCACTGAGGAAAGTCCACGTAAGAGTAGGTTTTGCGGCTGTGTGCATACTATTATCCGCGTTTATTCACGCGGTCCCGGCGCTCGCATGGTGCGGTTCCACGCCGCGCTTGCCGACGCCCATCCCTCCATCACTGCGGCAACACCGACGCCGAAGGTCATCGTGCCCCAACCGGAAGTCGAATGAATAAAGACGGAGGGAATGAAAACTCTGCGCGAATAGTAGAAAGGGGAGATTTTCTCATGCCCTCCCACGACCCGTTGCGCGAATCCAACCAAAGAGCTTTTGAAGACTTGTGAAGTTTATGAATTTTGTGAATTCTTTGAAGTTTATGAAGAGCTTTGAAGTTTGAAAGAGGGGCCGCGCCGCTAGGCAATGGGAAGTGGCAGCACGGCCCCGGAGTGATAGGGAAGAAGGGCGGAATCTCAGCCTTGAATCCCAGTCTTTTCGTGTAGGGGCATCGTTGACATTAGGAGAGGGGCCGGACATCGCTGCGAATGATTCGAACACGCGGATCGAACGTCCAGTCGGGCGAAACAGGAAGCAAGCACGTGCTCGGTCAGCAGCATTCATGAGCCACGTACTGTAAACGTATGACTCAGGATGCTTTGGAACCTATATCGGAGTTGCCCCGCGGCGAGTTTGCCTTTCCCGGCCCGCTTCGCGACGCCCTCGTCACCGCCATCCTTGACGGCGTCAAGACCACTACGACGTCTTTGCTGGTTGAGCACCCGCGTGACCACGACCCGCAGGAGGATGTGGGTACCCTTGAGGCCGTCCTCGATTCACACGACAACGTGGTGTGCGTTATCCGTACTACCGAGGTCCAGGTCTGCCGGCTCGCAGACGTCAGTGACGAGCACGCCATCGCCGAGGGCGAGGGCTACGCCGATGCCAGTGAATGGCGCGCCGGGCACGAGCAGTTCTGGAGCTCACCCGAGTTCGTTGAATACATCGGAGAGCTAGACATCAACGATGACACTCAGGTGGTGTGCCAGCGTTTCACCATCGACTCGCGGTACCCGACTAGAGATTTGGAGCCGTGGAAGAGCCAGGCCTAGGAGAGTCGGTACACCTCGTAGTCATCCGGTACGCCTGCGCCGGGGACGTGCTGAAGTCCGAGCTTCAAGGCTAGTGCTATCGACGCTTCGTTGGTGGGGTCGATAATGGCGACGACAGGTAGCTGCGGGAATCTCTTACGCGCACTGGCGATTGCAACGGCAGCCGCCTCCTTCGCATAGCCTTGCCCTTGGGATTCGGGCGCGAAGCGGTAGTAGAGGTTGAGCACTTCCTCATCGGCTTCCTCGCTATGGCGCACACCGGTAAAGCCTATGGTTGTGCCGTCAAGTGTGGACACCACGTAGTAGCCCAGTTGCTTTTCACTCCAATTCTGTTGCCACGAGCGTGCCAGCTCCACGGCTTCCTCCCTCGTCTTCATAGCGAGGTCCGGTCGGTGCTCGTAGGTGCGAGCGTCCGAGTGGATGGCGAAGATGGCATCAATGTCGGCATCTTTTGGTGTTGACAAGCTGAGCCGCGGGGTGCGGAGGGCGTGAGCATCATTCATTGCGACTCCTAAGATTGAAAGCTACGGTCTGTCAAGGTTACCCAATCTGGACATGTGTAGTGCAGTCGTTCTTGATCGAAGGTTGCGTTGCTGCGCTGGTCGGTGAGAAAACGATGTTGCCTCAGACCTCTGATACGGGTCCCTCTACCAACTGGCCTGGTTCTTCAAGGGCTTCTTCCTCGAAGAACGACGAGTCTTCCACAGCGTTTCCTTCGCTGACATCGCGTTGGACCGTCTTCTTCAGGGCACCTTCGATGAGCGTGCAGAGTGATTCCCTTCGAAGTCCAAAGAACGCATCAAAGTTGTCGCTGCGCAGTGCTTCGGGTGAAATGAGGTGTCCGCGGAGAACGTCGTCCACGCCGTCGGCATCGAAGCCTGATTCGCTCTCAACCTTGGACAAGTATGCCGACGGTGCGACGCCACCGATGACACGGTTGGTGCGTGCGCTCAGCGTCGTCTTGTTGACGATTGACTCACGGCGCTCATCATCAATTCCGTTTTTCTTGCACCAGTCCTTAGGGAAAATATGGTGAATATCCACGGCCATATCCCTGTACTGGAATGCGCCGAATTGTTTACCTTCTACCCAGTCAGTTGAGCCCTGTGCCATGATGAGCGCGGCTATGCCTTTATATGCAGCGGCATTGCGGGTGCGCAAGGAATGAAGGCGGGATTCAGCAAAAGTAGCGTCCTGCACGGTGCGCGGGGCGGTAGTTTCTTCACCCATCGCCCAAGCGGGCACCCCTTCGAGGTCACGCACGAAGCGTGTCTCAATGGCAGCGCCATAAAGCTCGCCCAAGACTCCGCTCCAGAACCACTGCGTGATTTTTTCTTTCACGTGGTGCTTGTCTGCTTCTTTGCCAAGGACAACGGCGATGGCAGCTAGCGGCACTAATTGCTTCGGGTAGGGGACATCCCTGAATCGATAGATGTGCAGGTCTGCGAGGAAGCCTGCTACCCAGATGAATCCTTGACGCAGGGCGTCACGCCAGGTGAGGTAGTCGTTCAACTCAAGCCTTAGAACGTCTTCCCTCTTGGCAGACAGACCGACTTTGCGGTTTCCCGAAGAATGCTTGCTTCGCTCAAGGGTCGTTAACATTGTGATTGCTTGGAGGAAGTCAGTGTTTTCCACCTTGTGGAGGACATCATGTTCTTTCCATAGTTCCTTGGTCTCAACCCAGTCATCGTTGAGGCGGAAATCGCGCTGGTACTTGTCGTAGTACTCGGCATCGCCTGCGAACACCGCCGTGAGGAGCTCAAAAACGTTGAGCGGGAGCCCGCCAACATTGACCTTTTCGAAGACGGTGGCCACCGCTGCCTTGTCGGTCTGTTTGTCTAGCTCAATTGCTGGAATCTTGTATTCGTTGATCTGACGGATGATTCCATCGCTGAATGCGGTCATGAGCTCGGTATCGCCCAACTTGCCGAACCATTCGAAAAGTCCCATCTGATCAAGCAGTAGCGAAACGGGGATATAACCCGCTTCGTGTTGCTTATCCATGCTGCTGAGATCAAGCACGATATCGCGGTTGAAGTTGGTTCGAATTACCCCATCAGCTGGCACGGAGATCACTGCCTCATCCAGCTCGAAGGGATCCTCAATAGACTTCTGGATATTGATGAAGTACCTGCGATCGAGGCGCTTGCCGCGTGAGTCTTTGGTGTGAACAACGCCGTCGCCTTTGAGGGCTTGGGTAAGCGATGTCAGTCGTTGCTGACCGTCGAGAAGCAAGAACTTGGGCTCGGAAGTAGCCGTAGCCTCGGTGCTCTCGATCGGGCGTGGCTTGAACCTGACCGAGGAGTTACCAGTTTCCAACAACATGATGATGCCCAGTGGATGCCCACGGAAAATGGTGATGAGGAGCTGACGAACGCGCTCGTCTTCCCACTTATACTTTCGCTGGAAATCGGGGAGTTGAACCTCTCCGTTCTCGGTGGAGCGCATCAGCGCCGATAGTTGGTGCATGTTGGTGTTGAATCCCACCGGAGCCTCCTCTGTGGTGAATAGTCCATTCCAGCATGCCTTAAAAGCTTAGGGAGCTATTCAATATTGCCTAAACGGATAGATGTAGGTTCGTAATAAGCGTCTGGTACCGCAGGATCATAGTAAGTGAAGCTCCCGAACTCGAAGGTATCGGGTACCTCGTACGCATACGAAACTGTCCCTGAGAAGCCTGGAGCTACTGAGTCTCCGCATAGTGCGTTCCCGGGAATACGGTGGATATCTAAGATAGATTTGTAGCGCTGTCCCTGAGGGTTCTCCAGCGCAGTAGAAAAGCCAAACCCGCACGAGAGATCGAGGGCTTCTATACTCTCGTTTGAAATAGTTACATCCACACGAGCGAACTTAGCCTTTTCATTTTCCGGAGTTACAGTCTCTAAAACGGCATTCTTGTCATTGGAATACTCTTTTTTCATCTGAATTTCATCAACTAACTCGATAGAGTCGACAGTCAAGTGAACTCCATGATTGGTGGTTGGTTCGCCGATCGAGAAGGTCTCTTCACCATCAGTTGGGGATGAAGGACTATTTTGTGTCCAAGAAAAATCAGATGTCGAAGCTTGCTGCCCCCCGCTTGTCTGTGACGCCATATCGACCCTTTTGTTGTCTATGGCTGTTGTGATGCCGTAGCTGAGCAGGGAGCCGGTGATGAGAGCGACGCCCAAGGACCAAAAGGGCACAGGTTTCGTAAAGAATTTTTCCTTCTTAACTTCAGGGATGTAGAACGGATTTGAATTGTCGATTGCCATGATTGCGAGTTATTCAGTGGTTGGCTGCCGCCGAGGGGCGAGAGGAGACGTTGGTATAAATATCGCTTATTCGTCCTCCAAATCAAAATTGAGAGTATTAGTTCTCTAGAACCCCCACCTCATTACGGCACGGCGCAACTGGGGCTTGTGCTCTTGGAGTACGCTCGCTCCCGGTATTGCAGATCACCACGTGTGGTGACGCTCATGGAGAAAAGCCTGGGGGCGATGCTGGGTGGCCGTACAACCTAGGAAGCGGTAGTTCTGGCGGTAGCATTCTCTGCTCTCATTTTCTCTAACTCCTGAGCCACAATCTGCCAAATAAGGTCCATCTCCGCTGCTACCTTGGACTCCATGAGCCTTACCGACTACTCCCAGCTCGCCCCCGGCGTGACCATCTCTTGCCGCGACGAGCACTGGCTGGTCAGCAGCGTCGCGCGCACTACCGACGGCTTCCGCATCCGGGCGCGCGGGGTGAGCGACTACGTGCGCGATACCACCGCCACCTTCTTCACCGCGCTCGATGATATTGAGGTCTTCGACCCCGTCAATGTCACGGTGAGCCCGGATGAGTCACCGCAGTTTCGCCACACCCGCCTGTGGCTGGAATCCACGCTGCGCCGCACGCCGGTGCCGCTGTACCAAAAGCAGCTGGAGGTCGCCACGCAGATGCTGGCAGACCCGCTGGATTATCAGCTCTCCGCTGTGAAGTCGGCGTTGTCAGATGAGCGCATCCGCCCGCGCGTGCTGCTCGCGGATGCCGTGGGCCTGGGCAAGACGCTGGAGATCGGCATGATCCTGGCGGAGCTTATCCGCCGCGGCAGGGGAGAGCGCATACTCGTCGTCACGCCCAAGCACGTCATGGAGCAGTTCCAGCAGGAGCTGTGGACGCGCTTTGCCATCCCGCTGGTGCGCCTGGACAGCCAGGGCATCCAGAAGGTCCGCCAGAAGCTGCCGGCGTCGAAGAACCCCTTTACGTACTTCCCGCGCGTCATCGTCTCCATGGATACGCTCAAGGCACCGAAGTACCGCGCGCAGCTGGAGAAGGTCCGCTGGGATGCCGTGGTCATCGATGAGATCCACAACGCCACCAACGCTGGCTCCCAGAACAATGAGCTGGCCCGCACGCTGGCGCCGACCACCGAGTCCCTTATCTTGGCCTCGGCCACCCCGCACAACGGCCGCGAGGAATCCTTCAAAGAAATCCTGCGCTTGCTCGACCCGCTCTCTGTCCTCCCGGATGGCTCCATCGACATGGAGGCCGCCAAGAAGCTGATTATCCGCCGCCACCGCAACTCGCCGGAGGTAGCCTCCGTGGTGGGGGAGAAGTGGGCCAAGCGCGGCGAGCCCCGCAATATCTTGGTGGATGCCTCCCCGGAGGAAAACGCCGTGGCGCGCGCCATCGCCGAGGACTGGGTCAACACCCCAGCCAGCACGGCGAATGATCGCCTCTTCCCCTGGACCTTGGTCAAGGCCTTCCTATCCTCCCCGGCAGCACTGTCGGAGTCCATCGCCGCGCGCCAGAAGCTCGACAAGCCCAAGGAACAAGCCAAGCTGGAGCGCCTGGCTGAGCTCAACAACAAGGTCACGGAGGAAAACTCCAACAAGTTCGCCGCGCTCATTGACTACCTCATGGAGATAGGCGTCAAGAAGGGCTCCGATCGCCGCGTCGTCATCTTCTCCGAGAGGGTGGCTACCTTGCGGTGGTTGCAGGAGAACGTCGCCAAGCATCTCAAGCTCCCGAAGTGCGCGGTGAAAGTCATGCACGGCGGCCTGTCGGATTCGGATCAGCTGGCGCTTATCGACGAATTCAAGCGCACCGACACCCCTCTTCGCGTGCTGATTACTGGCGACGTCGCCTCCGAGGGCGTCAACCTGCACGCCCAGTGCTACCACCTGGTGCACTATGACATCCCGTGGTCGCTCATCCGCATCCAGCAGCGCAACGGCCGCATCGACCGCTACGGCCAAGAGCACGAGCCGGAGATTACCTCCCTGCTGCTGGACCCGAAGGATGCGGACGTCGCCGAATCCATCGGTGAGCTGCGCGTGCTCACTCGCCTCATTGACCGCGAGTATTCCGCGAACCAGCTCCTCGGCGATGCCGCCCCACTCATGGGCAAGCACAACCCCAAGGCGGAGGAGGATGAGATTCGCGCGGTGCTCATGCACGAGCGCGACTTCGATGAGGTGGTGGCCTCCCCGGAAGAGATCCTCACCGGTGCGCACGCCAAGCCAGCACCCGACGTGGAGCCCGAGGAAGCCGCTCCTGCTACCGGCCTGGGCGATGACATCTGGGCGCTACTTGCCGCCGCTGCCACCAGCGGCCCCGACGACGCCGAGAGCGCCGAGAACTCCACAAGCACTGAGAACGCCGCAAACAACGAAGCGACAGCGCCCGAAAACGCTACCTCCGTGCCTTCGCGTCGCACAGCGCGCCACAGCCTCTACCGCGCGGAGAAGGACTACCTGGGCGACGCCCTGGCGGAGGCCTACCAAGACTCCGCGGACAAGCCCTTGAGTGCCGGTGGCGTGGACTACGTACTGCACGATAACGACATCGTGGAGCTAACCCCACCACGCGATCTGTGCCGGCGCTTTGACTACCTTCCTCAGGATTACGTGTCCTACCGCAAAGTCACCGAGCGCCTCATGCTCGCCACCTCTGAACGCCGCGGCAACCAACACCTCAAGGCCGCGCGCGAAGGCGACTCGGAGAAGTCCTGGCCGCGCGCCCACTTCCTCGGCCCGCTGCACCCGGTCTCCGAATGGGCCGCCGACCGCGCCCTGACCAACATGGCGCAGAGCGAAATCCCCGCCGTACTCGGTGCCGTGGATACACCGACGCTGCTGCTCATGGGAACGCTGACCAACTCCCGCGGCCAAGTGCTTTCCCGCACTTTCCTCACCGCCACGGAAGGCCCCTTCGGCTTCAACGTCCCCGCCGGCATGCAGGCCGTAGACATTGAAATCCATGAAGATGTTTATGCCTGGCTCAACCGCATCGGGCTTAGTGACAACGCCATCAACCCCGGCGAGTTCGCCGTACCTGATGCCGCAGCACAGCTCATCGCCGCTGCAGTAGAAGCCGCCCACAGCCACCTCACCGTGGTCAAGAACACCAACTTGGGCCACGCGCAGGACCGCATCGCCGGCTGGCAGCAGCGCGCCGAGCACTGGCAGCAGGCCAACGACGGCCAGCAGACTCTCAAGATCAAAGACACCAAACGTCTCATCCACCAGGACGAGGAGCTGCTGAAATCCATGGCCCCGGAGCGCTCCCTCGTGCGCCCCCTGGCACTTATCCTCCCAGACAACACCGACGCTGCACGCACCAGCGCCGCACACACCCACACCAACGAAGCAGAGGCACGCTAATGGCAGACTTCGATTCCATCATCAACGTCGAGGAATGGATCTCGGATTACTACCTCACCACCGATGACAAAGGCAGCTCCTTTGGCAAGCGCGTGGAGGAGGCCGTCAAAGAGTGGAAAGCAACGGACAAAGATGCCAAAAGCGCCGGCCACGAGCACGCCCAATCCCCGCTGTTGCGCCTGACCTCCCGCAGGGAAGCACTGCACACCAAGCTCTCCGCACTCTCCATGGAGGCAGCCGACGATGCGCTGCATGAGGTCTACGACCTGATCGCCGAGGCATTCGGCTACCCGCAGCCACAGCGTCTCGAGTTTTCCCGCAACGGCCAGCCCCTCACGCTTACTGCCGCCGCGGACAAGAACCACTCCCTGGTCATCCTGCGCGCCGGGCAGATGGACTCCGTGGAGGATCTCACTACTGTCTCACTTCTCGGCGTTGCCCCGGAGCTGGGTCACCAGAACTCCAACGGTGAGGCCAAGGCCCTCGACATCACCGCCGCCAAGCTCGTTGGCGAGCTCTTCCTCACCGAGCAGGCCCCCGACCTCATCCTGGTGTTTGCCGGCCGCTGGGCAGTCCTAGCAGAGCGTGAAACCTGGCCACTGGGCCGCTACCTCGCCGTGGACCTAGGCCTAGCCGTCGAGCGCAATGACCAAAAGGCCAAAGGCGAGCTTCCCCGAGTAGTCTCCATCCTCGCCGCCGAGCACACCATGCGCGGCGCCGACGGCACCACCTGGTGGCTCGACACCCTAGCCCAAGCCCGCGAGCACTCCGTCAAAGTCTCCGAGGAACTGCGCGGTGCCATCAAGGCTTCGATTGAGATCATCGGCAACGACGTCCTGCAGCGCAGAGCGCAGCAGGACAAAGCAAACGCGTTGCAACACACGAACAGTGACATCGACGGCAACGAACTAGCCAACCAAGCTCTGCGCTACCTCTACCGCATCCTCTTCCTCCTCTTCGCCGAATCTTCCCCGGAGCTTCAAATCCTGCCCACCGGGGACAACGACTATGACGAAGGCTATGGTCTGTCCCGCCTGCGTGACCTCATCCTCACCGAGCCCACCACGCACCGCACCCAAAACGGCACGCACCTCTACGAAAGCCTTCAGCTGCTCTTCGAGCGTGTCAACCGCGGCCACGATCCGCACGATGAAAGCACCGAGCTTTTCGACGCCAACGCCACCGAAGACGGCCTGGAATTCCGCAACCTCGACGCGGACCTGTTCAAGTCTGAAGCCACCTCCTACATCGACGAGGTCAAGCTCTCCAACCTGGCACTGCACAAGGTCCTGCAGAACCTCCTTCTCACAAAAGAAAAGCGGGGTAGCGATCGCGGCTTCATCTCCTACGCCACCCTCGGCGTGACTGAGCTGGGCCAGGTCTACGAGGGCCTGATGTCCTACACCGGCTTCATCGCCCAAGAAGACCTCGTGGAAGTAGCCAAGCACGGCGATCCTTCCAAAGGCTCCTGGGTGGTCCCCGAGCCACAAGCACGCACCCTCCCGCAGGATTCCATCGTCTACGAAGACCGCGAAACCGAACACGGCGGCGTGGAACGCGTCCAGCGCACCCACGCCCGCGGCAGCTTTGTCTACCGCCAATCCTCTCGCGACCGCGAGCGCTCTGCGTCCTTCTACTCACCACCCGTCATCACCGAGTTCACCGTGGGCCAGGCCATCGAGGAGCTCAAAGCAACCGGCCGCATCGACAACGCCGATGACATCCTCACCCTCACCATCTGCGAGCCCGCCATGGGCTCCGGCGCCTTCGCCGTGGAAGCTGTTAACCAGCTTGCAGCGCTCTACCTGAACAAGAAGCAAGCTGAACTGGGTAAGGAAATACCCGGTGAGGACCGCACCCAGGAGCTGCAAAAGGTCAAGGCCTCCATCGCCCTGCACCAGGTCTACGGCGTGGACCTCAACAAAACCGCGGTGGAGCTTGCCGAAATCTCCCTGTGGCTCAACACCATGACCAAGGAGCTCAAGGCCCCATGGTTCGGCCTGCACCTGCGCCACGGCAACTCCCTGGTGGGTGCCACCCGCTCCACCTTCAGCGCCAAGGAAGTCTCTTCCACGGCATCGAAGGCAAAGGGCACGCAGAACTACCTCACGGTGACCCCGCAGCACCACCCGCTGAAAGAACTGGCCGATGCCATCGATGCCAACGAGACGGACCAGCACCCAACCGGGCGCATTCACCACTTCCTTGTTCCCAGCCACGGCTGGGGAAGTGCCGTGGATGCCAAGGACTTGAAGAACCTCGCCGCGGACGAAATCAAGGCCATGAAGGCCTGGCAGAAGTCCATCTGCAAACCGCTGAACAAAACGCAGACCAAGCTCGCCACCGCACTGTCCAACCAAGTTGAGCGCCTCTGGGAGCTGTCCCTTATCCGCCTGCGCATCGCCGAGGACCAAGTCCGCCGTGACCTGGACCTGTGGGGACAGGAACCCAACACCGCCAAGCGCGTGGACGTGGTCACCCGCGCCCAGGTGGAGGAAGAACTCCTCCACAACAACGATGGCGCCTACCTTCGCCTGCGCACCGCCATGAACGCCTGGAACGCACTCTGGTATTGGCCTGTCACCGCCACGGATGAGCTTCCCGATATTACCGAGTACCTCGCCACCATGCAGGACCTCCTCGGAATCCCCAACGAAGGCCAGAAGCGCTACCGCAAGGACAACCAGTACGCCTTCGGGTTCGACATGTCCTGGGACGAACTGGACTACGTCGAATCACTCGACCGCTCCACCTCCGGCCGCAAGCGTTACGAGGATGTCCTCGAAGCTCACCCCTGGCTGAGGACCGCCAACACCATTGCCCAGGAACAAGCCTTCTTCCACTGGGACCTGGACTTCGCCACCGTCATGGCCAAAGGCGGCTTCGACTTCCAAGTGGGCAACCCGCCGTGGGTTCGCCCGCGTACCGACATGGACGCACTGCTGTCTGAACACGACCCGTGGTTCAGCCTCGCCAACAAGCCCACCCAGGCAGAGAAGAAACAGCGCCGCGAACTCCTCGCCGGCAACGACGCCGTACTGGAGACCCTCTCCAAAGGCCTTGCGGAAGCAGTGGTCACCTCCGCAGTGCTTGGCGACGTCACCCGCTACCCCCACCTACAAAACCAACAGCCCGATCTCTACCGCGGCTTCATGGAACGCACGTGGGCGAACGCTGCCGAGAACGGCATCATCTCACTCATCCACCCCGAGTCCCACTTCACTGAGAAGAAGGCTGCGGCACTGAGGGCTGGTGCTTATCGACGGCTGCGCCGGCACTGGCAGTTCATTAATGAGCTTGTGCTGTTCGATGTTCATGACCTCGTGAAGTACGGGATTCATGTTTACAGCACCCGTCAGGAAAAGCCGAGCTTCCTTTCTGCATCAGCGTTGTATCACCCGCGTACCGTCATTGATTCCTTGGAACATGACGGAAGCGGAAAGCTGCCGGGTTTCAAGGACGACAATGATAAATGGGACCTGCGTCCGCACCGCGACCGTATCATCACTGTCGATGAGGACACGCTTAAGGTGTGGAACTCGATCATCGAGGAACCAGGTACTCCGCTCCTTGAGACGCGCACTGTCTATTCGGTGAACAGCGAAGCGGCTGCAGTCTTGGCCAAGCTTGCCGAGGCACCGCGCATCAAGGAATTGGGCCTTCAGTTCTCCAGAGGCTGGGATGAATCAATCGATAAGAAGAAGGGCTATTTCGATTCCTCATGGCAGCATCCCGATTCCTGGGATGATGTGATTCTTCAGGGGCCGCACCTTGGCGTCTCGACCCCGATGATTAAACAGCCGAACCCGACGATGAAGCATAACCAAGACTGGTCCGAGATTGATCTCGAAGCCATCTCGGAAGACTTCATTCCGGCGACGGCATACTTGCCCAACCGTTCCATTGAGTCCTATGACCGTGATTACGGAGTATGGGAAGTCGACGGTGTAACGGCACTGGTGAAGGATCAGTACCGCGTCGCATGGCGCGCAATGGCCGCCACCACCGGTTTCCGGACCTTCTACCCGTCGATCATTCCCCCTGGTTCTGCGCATATTCACGGCGTTCATTCAACGGGACCCGTGCATTCGGTAGAACAAGTTATAGCAGGAGCCTTTTCGTCATCGTTGCTCAATGACTTTATGGTTAGGTCATCGGGTCTATCTAACTTGTACGGACCAGCGTTTGAGAATCTGGCGATTAGTGAGCGCAATAGGATTTGGCCCTCTATGGTTCAGAAGTTTCTAGAGCTTAACTGCCTAACCAGTGGCTACAAGGATCTGTGGGAAGCAGTGCTTGATAGAACCTGGACAGCTGACTCTCCTCTCCGCAACGCCCGCGACCGCTTCCACGCCCAGAACGAAATCGACGCCATGGTGGCGTTGTCATTGGGAGTGACGCTGGATGAGCTGCTGATGATCTACCGGACGCAGTTCCCGGTTATGCGGCGCTACGACCAAGAAGATTTGTATGACGCTAATGGTCGCAAGGTGCCCAAGGACGTTCTGAAGCTGGAGAAGAAGCTCAAGGATGGGCAGCAGCTTTCGGAATCGGAGCGCACGTGGACGCATCCGCAGTCGGGTGTCGAGTACGTCTTTGAGTTTCCGTTTGCGCCATTGGACCGTGAAGCGGACTTGGCAGCAGCATATGAAAAGTATGCTGCGATGATGGACAAGCAGTAGTTCCGGAAGCTAGAAGCGAAGACCGATAGAATTGAAGTAGAACTTTATGTCGAGTCTTATCCCTACGTACGCCTCCACTCACATTGTTGATGGGTTGTCGGAGTACCTCACCACGACCTTCTCCTTGGCAGAGGACCTGACCTCCCAGCAGCTGCGGGAGTTCCTCAACGATCCGCAGGGCGGTATGTTCTACGGGCCGTATGTGCGCACGCGTTTGCCGTATGCACCGGCGAAGTCGTGGGATGGGATTTTGGGCTGGCTGCCGTCAGGTTTCAAGCCTTACCGCCACCAGGCTGAAGCATTTGAGCGGTTGTCTTCGTTTGATTACTCGACGGGTTCGAAGCGGCGACCGTCGCCCACGTTGGTGGTGACTGGTACTGGTTCGGGTAAGACCGAGTCCTTCCTCTATCCGATTCTGGATCATTGCCGTCGGTCTAATGGAAGCGGAATCAAGGCGTTGATTTTGTACCCGATGAATGCGCTGGCATCCGATCAGGAACGCCGTTTGGCCAAGCTGTTGCATGCCGAGGCTGAGCTCGCCGGGGTGACGGCGGGTATCTACACCGGCGAGGTGGTTTCTGGCGGACGCAGGAAAGCATCGAAGGATGGTCTGATTTCGGACCGTTCGGTGTTGCGGGATACCCCGCCGGATATCTTGCTAACGAACTACAAGATGCTGGACCAGTTGCTGCTGCGCGAGCAGGACCGTGAGCTGTGGGAGAAATCCGCGCGGTCCCTGCAGTACTTGGTGCTGGATGAGTTCCACACATATGACGCAGCCCAAGGCACGGACGTGGCGATGCTGCTGCGCCGACTCGGATTGATGCTTAAGAAGTACCAGCCCGAGGGCTTCCTTTCGCCTGAAGATGCTCAGCGTCCTTTGGGCAAGGTAACGCCGGTGGCGACCTCCGCAACGTTGGGGGACAAGAGCACCGAAAGCGCCGAAGGTTTCGAAGACGCCGAGGGCACCGGTACTGAATCGGCGGCACCGCATAGCGACATGTTGTCGTTTGCTTACACGGTCTTCGGCGAGCAGATGCCGCCGGATGCCGTGGTCGGGGAGACGCTCATGACCGTGGAGGAGTGGCAGTCTACGGTCGCACCATTGGTGGCGAAGCTGCGGGCCGTCGTTTCAAACGACGAAGACTCTTCGAGCTCCGATTCTGCTGACGTGCTTCCGCCAGTGACGCCAACGCCTTCAGTTGAGGTGATGCAGAAGGTCGTTGATGAGGTGGCGGCTGTGGTTGCTGCTTCAGGTTCTGCTGAAGATGCAGCGTTGTTTGATGTGGCGGTGTTTGAGGCGATGAGCCGGCACGTCTTCGGTTCTTTGCCTGGTTTGAATTCTTCTCCTGACTTGGCTGACTCGGTTCTGGCAATGGCGGGCAATGAGTTGGTGTGCGCGATTCTGCGGGAGGCGGCCACGCCGGTGCCGCTGGAGCACGGTGAAGCTGGGGTCCCGGGGACGGATATCGTGGCGGTGGAACCGCTGGTATCGCGAGTGTTCCCGGCTAACGTGCTGCGCAGTCACCGCGAGTTGGCCGTCGAGTTCTTGTCGTTGACGTTGTCCTTCATTGCTTATGTGCGTGCGAAGCTCGGTGCTGCGTTGGGGTGGGATGGAAAGAAGTTCCCCGGTGTGGAGCTGCACCTGTGGGTGCGTGAGATCTCCCGCATCGATAGGGCAGTGGCGTCATCGTCGCGTTCCTCGGTGTTCAGGTGGTCCGATGATGGCGGCATGGGCGCGCACACGGTGCAGGTTGCTGGCGATGCGCCCAAGGCGTGGTTGCCGGCGATCTACTGCCGCCACTGTGGGCGCTCCGGTTGGATGCTGGCGGAGCAACCTGGTGGGGATACGTATGTCACTGCACCGCAGGAGATTCGCCGGATCGCTATCAGCGCACCGGAGCGGCAGCGCCCGCTCATTGATGCCACGAGTGAGGTGGCACAGGGCGTTACGCGCGCGGAGGGCGAGAGCTCCCGCGTGGCGTGGTTGAACCTGGACCTGCCAGGTTTGACGCCACAGGCACCTGATTCGGAGACCATGGAGGAATCCCCAGTGGTGCCGGTGCTGGTGTATTCCGGTGAAGATGCGGAGGAGCGCGCGAAGGCGCAGCAGTGCCCGTCCTGTGGTGAAGACGACGCGATGCGCTTCTTGGGTTCTTCGGTGGCCACGTTGCTTTCGGTGGCGCTGAGCAACCTCTTCGGCATGGATGATCTGGATTCCGCGGAGAAGAAGACTCTGGTCTTTGCGGACTCTGTGCAGGATGCCGCACACCGCGCTGGCTTCGTGCAAAGCCGTGCGCGTGCCTTCGCGCTGCGTGCGCGAATTTGGCGAGCGGTCCGCTCGTTTGGCGATTCTGTCGCGTCTGCTGAATCAGATTCAGCAGACGCCGGCTCGTCGTCTGAAACGACGGCTTCTTCGTCCGCAGGCGTGCCGTTGTCGTCGGTGGCGGCGCGCATGGTGGAGCATGCGCGTGTGGAGTCGGAACCGGCGGTGAGGTCGCGGGCGCTCTATGAGTTGTTGCCACCGCAGTTGAAGGAGTCGCCACGCTACCGGGCGGTGTGGGAGAAGGATGCTGGTGCTGCGGAGCAGCGGAGTGCGTTGTCGGCGTTGCAGTCGCGGCTGGACTTGGACTTGGCGCTGCAGTTCGGTGACCGGGTGGATCTACCGCGCTCGTTGGTGACGACAGGAACGCTGTCGGTGTCAGTGGACGTGGATGATGCGGTGCTGCTGTCAGCGGCGCGCTCGGTGGCGGGGACGCTAGCCACGGATGCGGAGCTGCTGGCTTGGGCGCGCGGCGTGGTGGAGTACATGCGCATTGCCGGTGGCATTGCCCACCCATGGCTCAAGGAATACCTGCGCCAGGACTGCAACCCGTGGTTGCTTAACCGCCGTCAGGCGCGTGCCAAGGGAATACCTGCGTTCGTGCGCGGTGGTGCGCCGAAATTCCCGCGCGCGGGGGCAGCGCTCAAGGGGGCGTTGTGTAAGCGCGATAATAACGCGACGATGCCGTTGGACTCCCAGAAGGGCTGGTACGCGCGGTGGACGAAGGCGGCGCTGGGGGCTTCGACAAGCAGTGCGTTCGATGCAGCCAACCAGGTGGCGGAGTTGTTCAAGCAGCTCGAGTTCGAGGAAGTGGTGTTCTCCGTACCGACGGCCACGGGCGGGCGCGTGTATGCGCTGGAACCAGAGAACATCATCGTGTGCGAAGAAGCCGAGCCAGGGCTGTTGGAATGTCCGGTGTGCCACCTGCGCGTGGGCGTGGATGCCGCAGCGCGTGAGGCCATGTCTGGCGTGGCGTGCTTTACTTTGTCCTGTACCGGGCACTTCGTGCCGGTGGACGTGGAGGATAACTACTACCAGCAGCTCTACCGCACCACGAATACCCGCACCGTGGTGGCGGAAGAACACACAGGTCTGGTGCCCACGCCACGGCGTAAAGAGTTGGAGGATGAGTTTAAGCGGCCCTTTGCGGAGCAGTCCGCCTCGGCGCCGAACGTGCTCGTGGCCACGCCGACGTTGGAGATGGGTATCGACATCGGTGACCTCTCCACGGTGATGCTGTCTTCCATGCCGCACACGGTGGCAAGTTACGTGCAGCGTGTGGGACGCGCCGGGCGTTTGACGGGTAACTCGCTCATCGTGGCGCTGGTACGCGGTCGCGGGCGTGCCCTGACTACGCTGGAGCACCCGCTGGAGACCATCGCTGGTTCGGTGACAGCGCCCGCGGCGTATCTGTCCGCGCGCGATATTATGCACCGCCAGTTCGTGGCTTACCTGCTGGATAGCACTGATGTGGGGCGCTCGGTGGAGCAGCTGCGTAGTGCGCGCGATGTGTTTACGCACGCCAGCTACTCCGTGATTGATGCGCTGGTGGAGCTCTCGCCCGCGGTGGTGTTGGAGGCCTATGAGCGTTTTGCTTCTACGGTGGCGCAGCATGCTTCGGCGGAGGTGTTGGAAGAGCTGCGCGGTTGGTGCCTGCCGGGTGAGGCTGGTGCTTCGTCCGGCATGGTGGTGGACTTGCAGTCTGCACGTGAGCGCTGGGGTGCAACACAGAAGCTGCTGTTGTCCCGCCGAGAAGTGCTGAGCAAGCGCGTGACGGAGTTGAAGGCACGCGTGGAGGCCTCCGCGGTGGAGGATGAGGAGCTGAAGAACCAGTATGACGCCACGGTGGCTTCCCAGAGGTTTGTGCGCAAGCAGCTGGAGGACCACGCTGATGAGTACTGGATCAGCGCTTTGGAGCGCTTTGGGCTGCTGCCGAACTTTACGTTGTTGGATGATGCCGTGGAGTTCAACCTGGCTGTCTCCTCCTTCAACGAGGAGGTGCAGAAGTTTGAGACGGAGACCTATAGCTATAGCCGCGGTGTCTCTTCCGCGCTGACGGAGCTGGCGCCCGGAAACACCTTCTACGTGCAGGGCGTGGGCGCGAAGGTGGACTCGGTGGAGTTGGGCGAGCACCACTCGGCGCTCACTCAATGGCGTCTGTGCCCGGAGTGCTCCTACTCGGAGGCCACCGGTGCGGTGCTCTCCAGCGACGAGGAAGTAGCTGTGGCCGCCCCGCGCGTGGGTGCGTGCCCGGAGTGCGGGTCCAAGGGCTTTGCGGATAGGAACCAGCTCATTGATGTGGTGGAGATGACCAAGGTCTATGCCACCGTGGACGCGGCGCGCTCCGCCATCAATGACATCACTGATGACCGCACCTCGCTGCGCTTCCAAACGCAGCTGAGTTTTGATGTGCCCGAGGGCGGGCGCGGTAAGGCCTGGTATCTGTCTGACTCCGGCTTCGGCATGGAGTACCTGGCGCACGTGGAGATGCGTTGGCTGAACCTGGGCCGCATGGGCGGTGGCAGTCCGCGCACCTTTGCGGCAGTAGAGCGCGAGGCGCCGCTGTTCCGCGTGTGCGAGCGCTGCGGTCACTTGGACTCCGATGTGGGCGCTAACCGCTGGCAGGACCACGCACCATGGTGCGAGTACCGCAACGCCGCTGAAGAGCACTCCATTAGTTTTGCGCTGGGACGCAGCCTGGGCACGCAGGCGGTCCTGGTGCACCTGCCGGCGTTGTTGGGCATGGTGGAGTCCACCACGCTGCCTTCGTTGGTGGCCGCGTTGAAGCTCGGCTTCAAGGAGTACCTGGGCGGCAACCCGGATCACTTGGACGTCGAGCCCGTGCGCGTGGATTCCGATGGCAGTCCGGTAGACATGTTGCTTATTCATGACACCGTTCCGGGTGGTACTGGTTACCTGGCGCAGTTCACGGAACCGGCGCACGTGCGCCAGATGTTGCTCGTGGCTTATCGCCGCCTGGCCTCCTGCCATTGCGCTGAGGAAGTGCGGCAGTGCTGCCCGTCGTGTTTGCTGCCTTTTGCGCGGAGTAGCCAAATCCCACAGACCTCCCGGGAGGCCGCGGTGGTGGCACTGCGCAAGATTTTGGCCGATGACCTCCATGTCTCCACTGATGCTGATCCGGCTTCCTTTACCTGGGAGGGTCATCTCACCGAAGAGCGCCCCGAGCGCAGTGAGCAGTCCAAGCTGGAGCAGCGCTTTGTGGAGCAGCTGCGCGCAGACTTGAAGGAGTGTGGTGCCACGGTGGTGGAATCCATGAAGGGCAACCATGCGCAGTGGGACATCAGCTTTGAAGGCTCGCGCCACGATTGGGTTATGGAAGAACAGAAGCAGATTGGCGGCACCATCCCGGACTTCGTCTTCTCTACCCGCGATAGCGCCATCCGTGACGTCGCTGTGTACCTTGATGGCGCTGCCTACCATGCGAGTGCGGTGCATAACCGCGTGAAGGATGACTTTGATAAGCGCAATGGGCTTTATGAGATGGGCTATCTGCCGTGGTCGCTGACGTGGCAGGACATCGATGCCCGGCAGGCAACAGCGCGCAACGAGCCGGTGGATCCGCCGGTGTGGGTGAGCCCGCAGCTGCGGCCGCCGTTGGCGAAGAAACATAATGCTTCGCAAGAACTATTAAACCGCGTGGACGAGGATCCCATCACTTTGCTTCTCACGCTGCTTATGAAGCCGTTGGAGAATTGGGCGATTCTAAGCACGTCCGCCCTAGTCGAAGCATCCATGGGCGGTAGACAGCTGCGTGATGGTTTCGAGAAGACGTACCTCGGCACGGTGGCCGTACGTGTAGGCGATACGTATCGCCGCCTGAGTTTCGATGCCAGGAATGCCTCTGAAGATTTGGATGGTTGGCGGCTGTTCTTGGGCTTGAGCAACTTAGCCTATCTGGACCCTGACCTCGCACAGGTCGAGGTTGAGGACTCCGTGGTGGAGGAAGTGGTGGCGTGCGACGCGCAGCCAGTTGTGCCGCCGCCCGCTCAAGATACAGCCGAGCGTGTGCTGCGCGGTGTAGAGGATCCTGTGGCTGAGGAGACGGTGTCGCCCGGCTGGGACGAGGCACTGGAGGCCTTCGCCGACGAGCCGGAGGTATACGCAGCGCTGCGTGCAATGGCCGCGGCAGGTCTTAGCGAGCCGGATGCTGATTCCATCGGTGGTGAGGTTTCCGGCATCCCGGTGGTAGCACAGTGGCCGCAGCAGAAAGTCCTGTTGCTCTTTGCTGAGGATGTTGAAGACCTGCGTGAAGACTTTGAGGCTGAAGGCTATGCAGTCTTCGGCGCTGATTTCGATTCTGTTCCCGATTCCCTGACCGCGGCGCTGAGCGCCTCCTGATCTGCTGATTTTTAAGAGAGGAAAGCAATGGCAACGAGCCTGTCCTTCTACCGCCGCATTGAGGACCGCTACAACTTGGGAAACCAGATCTTTGAGTTCTGCAACAAGCTGGTGGAGGATCCCACGAACCCTTCGCTGCACGTGGAGCCCATTAAGGATGCGGCGGATAAGCGAGTGCGCACCGCGCGGGTGAACCGCAAGTACCGCGCGGTGCTCTTCGAGCTGCACGATGGCAACGACACCATGTTCGTGCTCATTGACATCCTCAACCACGACGATGCTTATGCGCTCGCCACGTCGAAGACGCTGGTGGTCAATGAAGTCTCCGGCGTGCCGGCGCTCGTGGATGCCACCGCGCCGGAAGCTTCGGCGGCGATGTCGCAGGCGGAGATTGAATCACGTGCCAAGCGCTTGGCAGCCGAGCAGCTCGCCGCAGAAGCCGCGGCGGCTGCTGCCGCAGAGGTAGATTCTGTCGCCGGCTCTGAAGCAGAGTCATCGGGTGCGCCTTCGGGTGATACCGCTGCTGCCGGTGAGGACGTGCGGCCGTGGGATGTGGTGGGCGTCGCCAAGCAAAAGCTCACCGATGACCTAGGCCTGTCACCACAGACGGTAGCGGTGCTGGAGCAGGCCGCCACAGTCGATGAGGCCCTGAAGAAGTCGGAGAGCGCGCCGGATTGGGAACATCATGCAGTGGTTGGCCTGCTGTCAGGGATGAGCATTGCGGAGGTGCGTGAGGAACTGGGCTTGGACCTGGATAAGCCCGCAGCGGCTGATGCCAGCTCCGACAAGGCGCTGGTGGAAGGTATCAAGTCCCCGGCTGCCCGGATGGACTTTGCCATCGACCCCGGCGAAGAGGAGCTGGCAGCGATCCTCAAGGGCTCTTTTGCCCAGTGGCGCGTCTTCCTCCACCCGAGCCAGCGCCGCGCTGTGGAAGCAGAGCACACTGGCTCCGCGCGCATCACGGGTGGTGCCGGTACCGGCAAGACCGTGGTGGTGGTGCACCGCACGAAGCACCTGCTGCAGAAGAATCCGAAGGCGCGAGTCTTTTTGACCACGTACACGCGTGAACTGGCGAATGCGCTGAAAACACAGATGAATGAGCTGTACCCGGCCTTCCCAGAGGCCTCCGTGCACGGCGCGCCGGGGCTGTGGATCAGCGGCGTCGACGCACTCGTCTTCGACGTGCTGGCGAATGCACAAGCAACAGAGCGCGCCGCCGCGATGGCTGCCGTGCTCAATATTGATGCGGACTTTGTGCCCCGCGGCCTCGACGGCGTGGAGGAAAAACGGCAGTGGCAGGAGGCCGCGGAGCTCAAAGGTAGTTCCTTGCCGCGGGAGAAATCCCACCCGACGTTCTTGGCGCAGGAGTACTCGGCGGTGATCCTTACGCAGGGTATCACCGATGAGAAGACCTATCTGCGCGCGCGGCGCACCGGGCGTGGCACGCCGCTGACCCGCGCTGAGCGCAAGGCAGTGTGGGCGATTGTGGAGTACTTCCACGCGGCATGCGCGTCCATTGGGAAGCTGACCTATGCGGCCGCAGCGGTGGTGGCCGCGCACATTGTGGAGCACCGCACTGGCACGGAGGGCATGTTTGATCACGTGCTCATCGACGAAGCTCAGGACTTCCACGCCGGCCACTGGAAATTCCTGCGGGCGGTGGCCAAGCGCGGGCCGAATGACATCTTTATTGCGGAGGATTCGCACCAGCGCATTTATGGCCAGCGCTTAGTGCTGCGTGATTATGGGATTGAAACGCGTGGTCGTGCCACGAGGAAGCTGCGGGTGAACTACCGGACGACCCGACAAAACCTGGGCTACGCCGCGGCGATTCTGGAGGGGACCGAGTGGATTGACTCGGAAGAAGACATCGACGATCTGCATGGCTACCGTTCGGTGCGCCAGGGGCCGGCACCGGTTGTCGTGAATTCTGCCAGCAAGGCCGAGGAGGCTGAAACCTTGGCCGCGCATATCCGTGACTGGACCTCCGGGGACGATGATGTTTCCATTGGCGTGCTGACCCGCACCAACCCCCGTAAGGATGAGATTGCCACGCAGCTAGGTGAACTAGGCGTGGCGGTGAGCACCGGGCGGCGCACCTCCCGGGAGCGCCCGGTGGCGGTGATGACGATGCACAACGCCAAGGGCTTGGAGTTCACGCACGTCATCCTCCTCGACGTGAGTAGCGAGGCGCTGCCGCAGCGCTACCTCATGAAGGGGCTTGCGCCGGCCGAAGCCGACGAAGCACTCCAGCGCGAGCGTGCGCTGCTCTACGTGGCGGCCTCGCGTGCCCGTGACGTGCTTCTGGTGAGCGTGGTGGGGGAGGCATCGGAGTTGTTGCCGGAGTAGGACGAGCTGCAGCGCTCGGATCGGT
>NZ_KV805091.1:0-9054 GCF_001811545.1 Corynebacterium sp. HMSC074A09
TCAGGTGTCTACCAAACAGGGGTCAGGTCCCCCGTCCTTGTTTCTTGAATTGCGCCTGTGACCTGCTGTGTTGTGGTGTGGGGGTTCAGTCCCCGGCGGCTCCACCGGAAAGCCCCAGCTAGATAACGTTCTAGCTGGGGCCTCTTCTCGTTTTGTATCCCTGGCCTGCAGTAATGGCGCATGTCCGGTGCGTGCAGGTAGGGCCACCCGTGTCCCGCATTAGTCCCACAAAAGCCCCCAATCAAGCCCCGACGGCTCCACAAATAGCATGAGTGTTCACCGAGGGGAATGCTGTATCGAGACCGTTTTGGTGGCTAAGCTTGGGTAGCAGCTGTCTGGCGGGAAGCGTCAGGGGGTTCTGAATAGAGAAAGAAGCGTGAAACCGCTAGCAGGCTTTCTTGAGTTCCTTTAAAGGGGGGTAGAAGTGATCGCTTTCGCTGGGACTATCACAGCCGTGCTAGGGCTGAATGTTGTGGCGAATGAAACTGGTGCGAATGCCGTGGGGTTCGTAATTACAGCTATTCTCTTGGGATTCGGGCTCGCTCCCTTTGTTGGGGATTCTCTGGAGCGCCATATTCCGGTTTCGCTGTGGCGGCGGATGTCATTTTCTCGCGTTGCTAGCCGTCGGTGGGGTGTCGAGCTATTCAATGCTGTGCTCACGAGAATCGGATGGAATGGCATGATTTTGGCGATGCGCAGAGAAGAGTCTGCCAAGCGTGAAGGGGCGACCCCTCTTCGTCCCATGCGAGCGTCGGCAGCCGGTCATGCGTGGGGATTGTTGCTCCATATATGTAGCGCTGGATGGTGCGCTGCGGCAGACGGATTGTTTGCGGCTACAGTTCTTCTTGTTGTCGGGGTTGTGGGCCATCTGTATCCGGTTTTGCTTCAATTACGTGTGCTCACGGATGCTCGGGGGAGGTAGTTCAATATCGGTGTCGTTGCAGCCTGCTTTAGGATGGCCGCATGGATACCGAATCTCTCCGCATCACGGTCGTCTTGTTTGAGGGCTTCGAGCTTCTCGACGTCTTCGGGCCCGTCCAGCTGCTTCAAGCGGTGCCTGATGTCGCCGTTGTTTTCGCAGGACCGGATAGTGGGCCAGTTGCTAGCTCGCAGGGCGTGGAAGTGGTGCCGACAATTTCTTATGGGCAGATTGAGCCGGCCGACGTTCTCCTCGTCCCGGGAGGAAAGGGGACCCGGAAGCTCGTGGAAGACGAATCTTTTCTGACGTGGCTTCGTGAGGTGGGTGCGCAAGCGCCGGTGGTTGCCTCCGTGTGTACGGGTTCTGCGGTCCTGGCGGCGGCCGGGCTCTTGGAGGGCTACACCGCGACGAGCAATAAGCGTGCCTATAGCTGGGCCACGTCCTTCGGGGGCGATGTGTCCTGGCAGCCGGAGGCGCGGTGGGTGCACGACCGTAATCGATGGACCTCCTCAGGTGTTGCGGCGGGGATGGATATGACTGTCGCGCTCATTGCGCACCTCGTATCAGACAGTGCTGCCGTCGACGCTGCCAACTTTGCGGAATATGAGCCACACCGCGACAGTGGATGGGATCCTTTCGCGCGGATAAACGGGCTGGTGTAGTCGAGCGGCGACGAAGCTGAGCGTGGGGACGTAACGTTCGGGCAATCTGGTGACGCTCACGGTAGATAAGGAGCTAAAAACTGGCGATTTTTGGCCACTATTTGCCGTGGGCGTAGTTAGGGAGAGCCTGTAGGTTGCGGAGGTGAGCGGGCGGCGAGAAAGCGGAGTCGGAGTAGCTCTGGCCGTACAAAATCTGCCGAAGAAGGAAAATATTTGTTACCCAAGTTACATTCCCGTGGTAGCCTTTCCTCAACAGTGTGACGTGGAGCACTGGGACTGACCCCTACGACAGGAGTACCCATGAACAGCCCATCCAATACAGCGCCGAAAGGCGGCGCTGACACCACGGAGAAATCAAAAGCACATCCCGCCACGGCAGAGCAAAAATCGAGTCAGCAATCCAGCGGGGGAATGCTGGATAAGTTCCTCAATGGCGTTGAATACGTCGGCAATAAACTGCCCGAGCCCTTCACCATCTTCCTTATCCTTTTCCTTATCACCGGCGTGCTCTCCACCATCATGGCGAAGATGGGCGTGGAGATTAAGATTCCCGGCAGTGATGAGATTCAGCCGGTCAAAGGGCTCTTCACCGGTGAAGGACTGACGTGGTTCACCACGACGATGGGGGAGAACTACATCAACTTCCCGCCGCTGGTGACGGTGCTGCCCATCATGCTCGCAGTCGGCGTGGCGGAGCGCTCCGGAATGCTCTCAGCGCTGATCCGGAAGCTCTTTGGTTCGGCGAAACCGTGGCTGCTTCCGTACGCCGTCGGCGTAATTGGTGTGACCGCCTCCGTCATGGCGGATGCGGCCTTCGTTATCGTTCCGCCGCTGGCCGCGATGGTCTTTAAGGCCGCGGGCCGCCACCCAGTGGCGGGTCTGATTGGCGGCTTCGCCGCTGTGGGCGCGGGCTATTCCACTGCCTTGGTGCCGACCTCCTTGGATGCGCTGTTTGCTGGTATTACCACCGCGGTTATGGACACCCTGCCGAATACCGAATTCGCTCCGGTCAACGCCATGTCGAATTACTACTTCAACGTGGCCTCCTCCATCGTGCTGGGTGTGCTTGCCGGCTTTATCATCGACAAGGTCATTGAGCCGCGCATGTGGCAGCAAGATGTCCCCACCGAGGAGGATATCGACCCCGAAGACGCCGCCGAGCGCGGTGACCGTGACGAGAACGGCGAGGAGCTCACCGCTGAGCTGCGCCCGGCCGAGACCAAGGGTCTCATGTGGTCTGGCATTGCCACGCTTATCCTCACCGCCATCATTCTCTTCGCGACTCTCCTTCCGGATTCCCCGTGGCGCAACGAAGAGGGCGGTTTCTTGCCTAAATCCCCGCTGTTGAACTCCATCGTCTTTATCGTGTTCGCTTACTTCTTGCTCCTCGGCGTGGTCTACGGCAGGGTCGTGGGCACCGTCAAGGGCATTACTGATGTCGTGAACATGATGATGGGCGCTCTCAAAGATATGCTGAGCTTCCTTATCTTGGCCTTCATCCTGGGCCAGTTCGTGGCGCTATTCGCCTGGACCGGCATCGGTACCTTTACAGCGGTGAAGGGTGCTGCCTTCCTGGAATCAATCGGGCTTACTGGCTTCGCGGCCATCTTCGCCTTCATCGTCTTGGCGTCCTGCCTCAATCTTCTGATTATTTCGGGTTCTTCCATGTGGACGCTCATGGCCGCGGTCTTCGTGCCCATGTTCGCTCTGCTGGGCTATGAACCGGCCTTTATCCAAGGTGCGTTCCGCGTGGGTGATTCGGCAACCCAGATCATTACCCCGCTGAACCCGTACATGATTGTCATGCTTGGCTTCCTCCAGCGCTATGAACGCGAGGCAGGCCTAGGAACGCTAATGTCGCGCCTCGTTCCCTTCGTTATTCCGTTCTTCACTGCCTGGGCAATCCTGCTGGCCACTTGGTTCTACGTGGACCTCCCACTGGGCCCAGGCAACAACGTCATGATTGGTTAAAAGTATGGATCAACGCAACAATCCATCGACAGCGTATCTGGAGGCGATGGAGGAGGGCGTCGCCAAGCGCGTGGCGTCCGCAGCTCCACCGGAAAAACAGGGAGAGGACTACCCGGGCCAGGATAAGCTCTGGGATGCGGTGGCCGCTCGCGCCGAGGCACTGCGGGAGAAGGCCGCGCACATCGTCGCGGACCTGCATGCTCATCCCGAGACCGCGTTCAAGGAGCATCGCTCCATGGCGGTGCTGGCGGACATCGTTGAAGAGCACGGCTTTTCCGTCCGTCGCGGGGTCTACGGCGTGGAGACCACGTTCGAAGCTTCCTGGCAGAGTGCAGATTTCGACCCTGAACGGCATCCCACCGTGGCCATCCTGGCGGAGTACGATGCCCTGCCTCAGATCGGGCACGCGTGCGGGCATAACGTCATTGCCGCGGCGGGCGTTACTGGATTCTTAGCGGCTACTGCCGCGCTTGACGACGTTCCTTCCTTATCCGGCCGCATTCTCCTCCAAGGAACCCCAGCGGAGGAAGGTCATTCCGGCAAGGAATACATGATCCGCGGCGGCAGCCTACAGGGCGTAGATGCCGCAGTGATGATCCATGGCTTTGGCTATGACATTGGCGCGCATGCCTGGGTGGGGCGGCGCATCCTGCGCGTTACGTATCGCGGCGTGGCCGCGCATGCGAGCTCCCAGCCCTTCATGGGGCGCAATGCGCTTGATGCTGCGAGCCTGGCCTACCAGGGGATTGGGCTGATGCGGCAGCAAATGCCGCCCTCGGATCGGGTACACGCCATCATGAGCGGTGGCGATCGCCCCTCCATCATCCCGAGCGAGGCGGATATGACTATTTACGTGCGCTCGTTGGGGACGCGCACACTCATGGATCTGTCCGCCAGGGTGGAAGACATCGTTCGGGGCGCTGCACTTATGGCCGGAGTCGAGGTCAACGTGGAGTGGGATGAGCACCCGATGACGCTGCCTGTGCGTAACAACGCGGCGTTGGTGGAACGATGGGCGGCTACGCAGGCGCGCCGGGGGCGCACACCACTGCCGGCAGGCACGGTGCCGGATACGGTGGCCGCCTCGACTGACTTTGGCAATGTCTCCCATCTCGTGCCTGGTCTGCATCCGATGGTGCAGGTATCGCCTGCCGACGTCGCCCTGCACACCGAGGACTTTGCCCACTGGGCAGCCACGCCGCAGGCGGTGGATGCAGCCGTTGATTCGGCGGCAGGGTTAGCTCAGGTTGCCCTTGATTTCCTCGCGGATGCGGACTTCCGCCGCGCGGCACGGGAGGATTTCGATAGGGAAGGGCCAGTGGCGGTTGGCGATCTCATTGCTGAGGAGGGGTAGAAGCCCACACAATTGAAATGGCACGTCACGGGGCATCGGTCGGCGGCCGGCTACCCCCGTCGTGAATTAGGAAACATCAGCATGCTTGAAAGGTAAGCTTTACTTGAGTTAGGTTAGGCGCTGCCCTTATTTGCCAACTGTGGTTAGCCACACCTAATATGCAAGGAAGCTATGTTTAACCTTTCTCGCCGTGCCGCGGGCACGACCGCCGCTAAATTTGCCGCTACTCTCTCGGTGGCAGCGCTTGCCCTCACTGGCTGCTCTTCCAGTCAGTCTGAGGAGACCGCTGAGCCGACCGAATCCGCGGCGGCAGGCGCGTCCACCATCACCCTGGAGGATAACTTCGGCTCGAAGGAAGTCACCCTCCCGGTGGAGAACCCTGCGGTGACGGATAACCGCGCCTTCTCTGTCCTGGCGCAGTGGGATATCGACCTTGCTGCCGCACCGCTGAGGCTGGTGCCGAAGTCCTTGCGTGACACCTACAACGAGGACACGGTCGAGGTTGATCTGGGCTCCCACAAGGAGCCGGACCTTGAAGGTCTGGTAGCTGCAGAGCCGGACGCCGTGTGGAACGGCCAGCGCTTCGAGCAGCACCAAGAGGATATTGAGAAGCTGCTCGAGGATGTCCCAGTGCTTGACTTCGAGCCGCGCGACGACGAAGACTTCTTCGACGAGCTCAAGCGCCACACTGAGGCCCTGGGCCAGGTTTTCGGCCACGAAGAGGATGCCGCTAAGCTCATCGAGGATTTCGACGCCGCTGCTGAGCGTGCTAAGAAGGCCTACAACCCAGAGCAGAAGGTCATGGCTGTGAACACCTCTGGCGGTGAAATTGGATACATCGCTCCCGGCATCGGGCGTGTGTACGGTCCGGTCTTTGAGCTGCTTGGCTTGACCCCGGCCCTGGAGGTCGACAATGCTTCCGATGACCACGAGGGCGACGATATCTCTGTCGAGGCCATTGCTCAGTCCAACCCCGATTGGATCCTCGTCATGGACCGCGATTCCGCTATCTCCAAGGAAGGCCAGGATGTCACCCCGGGGGAGAAGCTGGTCAAGGACAACGCGGCGCTGAAGAACGTCACCGCTGTGAAGGAAGGCAACGTGTACGTGGCACCGAATGACACCTACATTGATGAGTCCATCATTACCTACACCGAGATCTTGAACGCGCTTGCCGACGCCTTCGAGAAGGCCAACGCCTAACCATTCTTCGGCAGCGAAGGAGGAGACTAAACCGTGACGGTGAAGAGCAGTGCCTCGGCCAAGCGCTCAGCCGGAGGCCCGCGCAACTCCCGCGAGCCTGTGCTGACCTGGAAGCTGGGCCTCGGCGTGCTCGGCGTCGTCACGCTTCTGGTCCTTTCCCTCATGGTGGGGGAGTACAGCATCCTCGATAATGAGGACGGCTGGGCGATGTTCTTCACCACCCGCGTACCGCGTACCGTGGCGCTCGTTTTAGCGGGCGCTGCGATGGCAATGAGCGGTTTGGTCATGCAGCTGCTGACCCAAAACCGCTTCGTGGAACCCACGACGACGGGAACCACCGAGTGGGCCGGGCTGGGCCTGCTCTTTTCGTTGATTCTTTTCCCGCACTCATCGGTGCTGGTGAAAATGGTCATTTCGGTGTTCTTTGCGTTCGTGGGAACCATGGTGTTCTTCGCGTTCCTGCGCCGCGTGGCGCTGCGCTCCTCACTCATCGTGCCGATTATTGGCATTATGTTGGGCGCTGTTGTCAGCGCAGTATCCTCCTACGTGGCGCTAGCGACGGATACCTTGCAGCAGCTTGGAATTTGGTTCATGGGATCCTTTACTTCCGTCTACGAAGGCCAATACGAGGTCCTGTGGATCGTCCTGCTGGTTTTGGTGGCGGTATATTTCTACGCTGACAAGCTCACCGTCGCTGGGCTAGGGGAGGATATTGCCACCAATATTGGTCTGAACTACCAGCGGATGATTCTGCTGGGAACCGGACTCATCGCCGTGGCGACGGGCGTTGTCACCGTCGTCGTTGGCTCCCTGCCGTTCCTTGGGCTCATCGTTCCCAACGTAGTGAGCATGTTGCGCGGTGATGACCTGCGCTCCAACCTGCCGTGGGTCTGCCTGCTCGGCATTGCCACGGTGACCTTGTGTGACCTAATTGGCCGCACAATTATCTCTCCGTTTGAGATGCCCGTATCGGTCATCCTGGGGATTGTGGGTGCTATCGTGTTCGTCGTCTTGATCGTGAGGTCGACCAAGTGAGGGTAAGTATCTCTATCCCTGCGACGAAGGAACCTGTGCAAGCATCTCGTGCCCGGCGAAGCGTCGGCAGTTTTCAATCCGCGGCTGCAGCACGTAAATACTGGATTATTCTTGGCGCTTTGATCGTCGCCGGGCTGGTCTTTGCTTTTGGATTGTTGGCCTACGACAACCCCATGGAGTTCGGTACCCGCAAGTGGTGGCTCATTGCGCGTCGCCGCGCTGATGCGGTGACCGCCATGGCGATCGTCGCAGTATGCCAGTCCGTGGCAACGGTGGCTTTCCATACCGTGACGAATAACCGGATCCTTACTCCTTCGATCATGGGATTTGAGTCCCTGTACGTTGCGATTAATACAGCCACGGTTTTTTTCCTTGGTGCCGCTGGCCTGACCCAGGCCCGCAACATGGGAACCTTCCTTCTGCAGCTCGTGCTCATGGTGGGCCTGTCCCTCGTGCTGTACTCCTGGCTGCTGACCAGCCGACGCAACAACATGCATGCGATGCTTCTCGTGGGCATCATTATCGGTGGTGGCCTCGGTTCGCTGTCGACGTTTATGCAGCGCATGCTCACCCCCAGCGAATTCGACGTACTCACCGCGCGGCTCTTCGGTTCCGTTAACAACGCGGAGAGCGAGTACTATCCCATCGCCATCCCGCTGGTTCTCGCGGTGACGCTGCTAATGTTCCTGAACTCCCGACAGCTCAACGTGTTGGCCTTGGGACGCGATGCCGCAACGAATCTAGGTGTTAATCACAAGGTCAATGCAATCTACACGCTGATTTTGGTCTCCATTCTCATGGCGACGAGCACCGCGCTCGTTGGGCCCATGACCTTCCTTGGCTTCCTTGTGGCAACTCTGGCCTACCAGGCAGCCGAGACTTATGACCACCGCTTCCTCTTTCCGATGGCGGTTGCCACAGCCTTCGCTGTTCTCACCGGCGCTTACTTCCTCATGCAGCACGTCTTCTATGCGCAGGGCGTGGTCTCCATCATTATTGAGCTAGTGGGCGGCAGCGTCTTCCTTCTGGTCATTCTGCGAAAGGGCAAGCTGTGATCAAGCTTTCCAAAGTGTCCAAGTCCTACTCCGGCGAGACCAACATCGGCCCCATTGATCTGGAGATCCCCTCCGGCGGCATCACTGCGTTGATCGGCCCCAACGGTGCGGGCAAGTCCACGATGCTGACGATGATTGGCCGGCTTCTCGACGTCGACGAAGGCACCATCGAGGTCGCCGGTTATGACGTGTCCTCCACGAACTCGCAGGACTTGGCGAAGATCCTTTCCATCCTGCGCCAGGAAAACCACTTCATTACGAAGCTGACCGTGCGCCAGCTGGTGAGCTTCGGCCGTTTCCCTTACTCCAAAGGGCGTTTGACCACGGAGGATGAAGAGGTGATCTCGCGCTACATCGACTTCTTCCGCCTAGGAGAATTAGAGAATCGTTACCTGGACGAGCTGTCCGGCGGGCAACGCCAACGCGCGTACGTGGCGATGGTGCTCTGCCAGGAGACGGACTACGTGCTTCTCGACGAACCCCTCAACAACCTCGACATCTCACACTCCGTGGAGATGATGAAGCATTTGCGAAAGGCCGCCAAGGAATTTGGCCGGACGATCATCATCGTCCTCCATGACATCAACTTTGCCGCTCGCTACGCCGACTACATCTGTGCGGCCAAAGACGGAAGCATCGTTGCCTTCGGGGGACCGGAGGAGATCATGCGCGATGAGGTCCTCACACCCATCTTCGAAACTCCAATCACAGTTATTGATGGCCCGGATGGGCTGTTGGCCTGTTACCACTAGCTATTAACATTCAGGTGGACTGCCTGACAGCCAGAAAACCGCCCCAGGAAGAGTGCCAAAAGGTGCTCTAGCTGGGGATTTGTTGTTTGTTGGGGGTGTGCGT
>NZ_KV805092.1:0-1447 GCF_001811545.1 Corynebacterium sp. HMSC074A09
GGCTTAAGGGACATTTCGTGTGGATAAACCGGTACGGTTTCCTGGAACAGCCTGGGATAATGCGGTGATCTTGATTTTGAATCGGTTCCAACAGCCCGATCGATGGAATCAACACCGGATAGTCCTAGGTCTGTGATAGGAGGACTGCAGCTGGTGCGGTAAGGCCAATTCCTATGGCTAATAGGAATCGACCGTCATGTGACATGTGCGGGCACGGACTGGTTAAGAACGGCAAAACCGCGGCAGGAACCCAACGCTGGCTGTGTCCTCAGTGCAACGTTTCATCGATTAATACCCGCGCACGCGCCAGCGAGATTCGGCACTTCAAAATCTTTATTGACTGGATTCTTTCCGGTGAATCCGCAGACCATTTAGCTAAACGCCTTGGGGTAACCAGACGAACGTTGACCCGATGGTTCAAGCTTTTGTGGTTTATCACCGTGCCCACGTCTACTGACCCCTATCGTGTCTACGACCAGGTCTTTATCGACGGCACCTACTTTCACAAGAAATGCCTGCTGGTCGCCTGCACCAATACACACGTCATCGCCTGGCATTGGTGCCTGCGCGAAAGCTCATACGAGTACCTAAAGCTGCTCGACAAAATCGCGCAACCACTTATCGTCACCACCGACGGGGCAGGCGGAGCGCTCAAGGCACTGCGCATTAAATGGCCCGACGTGAAAATCCAGCGGTGCCTAGTTCACGTCCAGCGCAACACTTTCGCCGATATCAGCCGCAACCCGATTCACCCAGCGCATAAAGCAATCCGGAAACTGGGCTACATGCTTGTTCAGGTACACAACCGTGAAGATGCTGCGCGGTTTACTGCTGCAGTCCACCACACCCGCATCACCTTTGCTGATTGGCTTAAACAGCGCACCTACCGCAGTGCTATACCGGCAGGCCAAGTACCGAAATGGGTCAGCGCTAACCAGAAATGGTGGTACACCCACCGCAACGCCCGCAGGGCTCTAAAACGTTTGGAAAAACTCATCCACGCCGGACAATTATTTACCTTCCTTGACCCGCCTGAAGGTGTCACACAGGACTTAAAAGCCACCACAAACCTGCTAGAAGGCGGCATCAACAAACAGCTCAAAGACTTAGCCGGCAATCATCGTGGCATGTTCGATGAGCATCAGCGCATCACCATGGACTGGTGGCTCTACACCCACACCGAAGACTCGGTAGCGCCGCTGGAGTTAGCCAAGCAACAAGACTTCGGACGCCAAGGAGAAAAAGCCGCACGCAAGGCATGGGCGAAAGAAGAACTTAAACGGCGCGGCCACCCAGACGGGCGACCTGCCGCATTCGACACCGGCATCGACAACGAATGGAACCCCAGCTTAGGCGTAAGAAAAGGCTGGGCCGGACGCGCCTAAATCCACACGAAATGTCCCTTAGTGCGACACGCCGCAAATCCACACGAAATGTCCCTTAAGCC
>NZ_KV805093.1:0-24468 GCF_001811545.1 Corynebacterium sp. HMSC074A09
ACTCCATGTCCAAAAACCCTATGGACATAACAAAGCTAGTTCCTGGCGGGGCTTTTCCGCGCGCCTGACCGCTTTTGCCCAGCGTGGGCGATAGTTTCTTTTACATGACCTCACGCCTAGCTACTCCTGCTGACGCTAACCGGAAGGTTGGCACCCGCGCACTCCTTCTCGCCCTCGTGCTCATCGTGCCGCTCGTTATCGGCGCGGTGGTTGCCACCGTGTCCGAGTGGCAGCCAGCCGAAGCCTGGTCCCAGGAGCAGGCGGGTGCGCCCAGCGATGGCACCATCGATCCCGCTGAGCTTTACGACGTCGCCCGGGCCCTCAGCGAAGCCAATGCCCAGGCGGGATTCCTGGCGAACGGCGCGCAGCAGCTTGCCGACGGCACCGGTGAGCTGAAGGATGGAGCCGGCGAACTGGGTGGCGGTGTGGACAAGCTAGCCGGCGGCTCGCAGGAGCTGTACGACGGTCTCGTCCAGTTGCAATCCGGCACCGCCCAGCTGGGCAACGGTGCTACCGAGCTGGCCGACGGCGTCGGCGGCGCCGTCGACCAAGTCATCGGCCTAGGCGTGGTCCGCGGACAGATCCTGCAGGCCATCGACGGCACCCTCAAGGACTTGGAAGGAAACAACTCGGCGGAGGCGAAGAACATCCGCTCGCAGCTCGGTGATCTGCGCAGCCAAGTGGAGAACTTCCAATTTGACCAGTCCGTTCAGGATCAACTGACGCAGCTGAAGGATGGCTCGCGCGAGCTCTCCAACCAGCTGGCCGTGAGCGGCTACGCCTACCACGATGGCGTCTACCAAGCCACGGAGGGCGCAAAGCAGCTCAATGCTGGTATTGGTGAGCTCAACTCCAAGGTCGATGAGGCCCTGCAAGGTGTGGACAAGCTCGTTGCCGGCGCAGAGAAGGTCGACGGCATGGCGCAGCAGAACCGGTCCAAGGTGCAGGGCGCGCAGCGTGCGCTGCCCACCGTAGCCGGACCTGCAGAGGGCGATAACGCGCCTTCCCAGCTACTGAGCCCCATCGTGGCCATGCTCCTCGCGGCTATCGCCGTCTTGGGCGGCGGGGTTATCGGAGCGCTGCTGACGCGCGTGGAGCGTCGTATCCTCGCGCTGCTGGGCGGCGCGGTGCTGATCGGAGTTGTGGTGGGCCTGCTCGTGGCACTTCTTGCTACCGGTGGAACCGCCGCGGCCGTGGCGTGGGCGGGGCTCGCGGCGGCGGGGGCCGGGGTGGCGTCGGCAAGCATTGTGTACGCACTCGTGCGCGGACTGGGGCTCGCTGGTTGGGGCCTGGGCAGCGTGCTCGGCGTAGCCCAGGTGGGCGTCGTGGGATGGGCGTGGAAAGCGGCCTCGACGGGAACCGATCTCAACGCCGCGATGAGTGCGCTCGTGCACCTCTTTCCCATGCAGTGGGCAACTTCCGCCATCACCGTGGCAGGCAATGGGGGGCAGTCCCCACAGCTGTGGACCGCGCTGGCTATTTTGGGGGTAATTTCGATCGCGGCTTTCGTTCTCGTGGGGGCACCCGCTAGGCACGAAGAAAATGGAAAAGCCTAGCTCAAAGGCCTGCGTGTGAAGCATCGACTGAGCCGGTAGAAGCGTTACAGAGTTTTTGAAGATTTATCTACCGTTGCGAGGGAAAATAGTGCTAGAGTGAGAATCGCTCACAAAGCCTACTTAGGGGGTAGGCAAACGGTTTCTCCAATCCGTTGTGAGTGATAGGGAATAGGGGCGACGCGGCTGCTGTAGGGGCACCGCGTCGTTTCCAATTTTCGGGGGTAAAATTGGCGGCACTGAACGCTGAAGAATTGGAGAATCACCGTGACTGACTCTCGCGATATCAAACCTTTTGCCGCCAGCCGTGGTCCCAAAATAACGTCGGTCGGCGCCATCGTCGGTGCAGCAGTGGCGGGAGGTCTGCTGCTCGGAGGTATTGGTGCGGGCGCAAGCTTGGCGGTCTTCGATGCGCCGGAGCGTGCCGATTTTGTCATGCAGCCAGCACAGCGCGAGGTGCAGGCCGACATCATGGACCCCGACGATGTGCTCACTCCGGAGGAGGAAGAGCGCATGCTTGGCGACGTCTCCCGGATCGCCGCCCCCGACGTGGTCCAAGGGCTGCACTACATGGTCTTTGCTAAGAACAAAGAAAACGTCAACGACTCCGTGGAGGAGTATTTGCGTGACAATCACCCGGAGCTTATCGGCAAGGATAAGTTTGCCGATGGCCAAGTCTTCGTCGGCGTCGGCCTCGATCCGCGCCAGGCCTTCGTCTTCGCGGGTGAGGACGTGGCCGAGCAGATGAAGCTGCGCAAGAAAGATAGCCATCTCGAGCAGTCCATCGAAGCTATAAGGCCGGGCGTGCGGGATGACAACATTCCTGCTGGTCTCTTTGCGGGTGCGGCGGCAGCGATCGACGTGGACCGTGCTGCGGATACCCAGTTTGAGAGTGCTCAAAATAACCGCGTTGGGGCGGCCATTGGTCTGGGGGTAGCGGGCCTGAGCGTTGGTGGCGCGGGTGCAGGCATCGTTGGCGGTACTCGCCGCAGCCGTCAGAAGAACGCGCAGCAGGCGCGCGAGGATTGGGATTATGTGTCGCAGACCTATACCGATGTGGCGCAGCGCCTGCGGGAGATCGATATCCGGGCGCACTCGCTGCAATCGGGTCTAGTGGATGAGCGCCTGCGCGAGGACTGGGAGGGCCTGCGCGATGACTTCCTGGCCATCGATGACAAGGTGGGTTCCCTCATGTCGATTCCGGCCGACGCACCGGACGAGCAGTTCCGCTCACGCTCCGTGCTCATTGCTCGTGCACGTTTGCTCTGCGAACGTGTAGAGACCGCCGAGTCCAACATCGAAAAGCTACACCGCATCGAGAACGCTGATACCGACACGCGCCGCTATGAGCTCTACGAGCTGGGCAAGGACCTCGCCCAGGCGGGTTACCTGGCTGCGGACATCGACTCGGCGCTTGAGCGCCACGCCAAGGAGCTGGAAGACGCCGCCGTGGCCCTGTCCAAGGAGCCGAACCACCCGCAGTTCATGGAGCGCTACTTGGAGCTCTTGGACCGGACTGCGCTGCTCTCGGAGCACCTGCAAGCACAGCTGCAGAAGGAGAACGAGGCCGAGGAACGCCCCGTACGCACGCATATCTATGACTCCCACTTCTTCGCCGGCTCTGGCTACCACGGTTACGTGCCCTTCTATGTTGTGAGCACCTGGGACAGCGACGCGACGGCCGCCCGCGATAGCTCTTCCGGTAGCAGCGGCGGCGTCAACAGCGGGTTTAGCTCGGGCTTTTCCGGTTCGGGTGGCTCCTCCAGCTTCTAGGAGGACGGGCGCCCTTTCCGCCGCCCGGTGAAAACGAAAAGAACCCGCAGTTTCCTGCGGGTTTAATGGTCGGGATAACAGGATTTGAACCTGCGACCTCTTCGTCCCGAACGAAGCGCGCTACCAAGCTGCGCCATATCCCGGTGTCTCGCTCTAAGCGGTACCGGAATACTGTAACGCACCCCAGCCTGAAAGGACAAAACGGCAGCGTGGAGGGGGTAATCCTAGGCGGCCTTCTCTGTGATACGCAGCAGCGTGGCGGACGGGCGGCAGAAGAGGCGGAAAGGAACGAACTTGGAGGTGCCCAGCCCGTTGGAGACATGCATGTACATCTCTCCGAATCGGTGCAGGCCCTCCGCGCGAACGCGGTCGATGCCGCAATTGGTCACGATGGAGCGCGAGCCCGCCACCTTGAAAGGCAGGCAGAGCTGGCCGCCGTGCGTATGTCCGGACAGGGACAGCTGGTAGCCGTCGGCGGCGAACTTCTCCAGGACGCGAGGTTCCGGGGAATGCAGTAGTGCTAAGGAGAGGTCGGCGTCCTCGTTGGGGGCGCCGGCGATTTCGGAGTAGTCATCCAAATCGTGGTGTGGGTCGTCCACGCCGGCGGCAGCGAGGCGGACATCGCCTACCTTGAACTCCACGCGGGCCTGGTTGGCGTCGTGCCAGCCGTGTTCCAGGAAGGCCGCGCGCATGCCCTTCCAGGGCAGGTTCACGTAGGAAGGTTCGTTCTTCTTCCCAATCAGGTAGTTGAAGGGGTTCGGGATGCGCGGCGCCCAGTAGTCGTTGGTGCCGAAGCAGAACATCCCCGGGCGGCTCAGCAGCGGGCCAAGGGCGCGGAGGACCTCGGGGACCGCGCGCTCGTCGGAGAGGTTGTCACCGGTATTGATCACCAAGTGCGGGTCAAGGGCATCGAGGCCTGAGACCCACTCGATTTTGGCGCGCTGGCCCGGGATCATGTGGAGGTCGGACACGTGCAGGATACGGAACTCGGACTCCTCGCGCAGCGTACCGGGCTCCAGCAGCGGCAGGGTGTACTCCTTGAGCTCAAACTTGGTGAGTTCTGAGTGCGCCCACGCGGCAACGCCTAGGCCGGCGGCGGCGAGTCCGCCAAGAACAGGGAAAATCTTCACCTTCACCACACTACCTGGCCGGCAGGCGTAGATTGAAGGGCATGAGTGAGTTGAAAGAAACTATCCGTGCTGACCTTAAGACCTCGATGAAGGCCAAGGACAAGGCCCGTACGAGCGCCATCCGTTCTCTGCTGTCTGCCATCCAAGCGGAGGAAACTACTGGTTCCCGCCACGAGATCACCGATGAGGACATCCTCAAGGTCATCGCCCGTGAGATCAAGAAGCGCCGCGAGTCTGCAGAGGTCTACGCGGAAAACGGCCGCCCCGAGTTGGCAGAGGCAGAGCTTGTCGACGTCCCCTTCTTCGAGGCCTACCAGCCGGAGCAGCTTGACGACGACGCCCTGAACTCCCTCGTCGCTGAATCTATCGCCGAGGTTGAGAAGGACTCCGGCGAGCCGGTGACCATCAAGCAGATGGGCAACGTGATGAAGGTGGCCACCGCCAAGGCCGCTGGTCGCGCTGACGGAAAGCGCCTGTCCACCGCGGTCAAGGCTGCCCTCAACTAGCGTGTTAGCGCAGGAGCGCTAGCGCCCACGCTGTAGCTCGTTTTACGCTTTAGCTCCTAGTCACGCTCTAGCCCGTTTTTACGCTTTAGCTCCTTGTCACGCTGTAGCCCGTTTTTACGCTTTAGCGCGCTAAGCGCTAAAGCCCGAAGAAATCCCGCACGTCGTTCGTCAAGCGGTCGACATCCTCTTGGGAGAACAGCGGGTCGGACTGAGTAGCCGGCTGGCCATTGTCCGCGCCACCGCCGTTGCCGCTCGGCGCTGATGGGGTGTAATAGCTGGAGTTGGAGGTGCCGGAGCTTGCGGAGTCGCCAGCGGAGCCGTCGGAAAGCTGCAGCGTTACCTCCGCACCCTTCTTAGTGCCGGATGCGCCGGTGATGACACGAACCACCTTGCCGTAGCCCACGCCGGGCGCGGGCACCTCGGTGGTTTTGACCACGTAGCCAGCCTTCTCCAGAGCGGAGCGGGCTTGGCTTTCGGACTTGCCCTTCAACCCGTCGATAAGCGGCGATACCGTGCCCGAATCATAAGCGCGGTCGTAGTCCGGCACCGTTCCCTTCAGCGCATCGGGAACGCGCGCGGCCATGGTGTAGAACGTTGATGCGGGCTCCTTGCCACCGAAGAGGTTGCCGTTGGCGCACTGGCGCACGGGCCCGGTGCACAGCGGGCTCGTGGTGGTGCCGTCATTGTAGATATACGGCGCGGCAGCAACCTCAGAGTTGAAGCCGAGGAATGCCGAGGACTGGTTGGACTCCGTGGTACCAGTCTTGGCGGCGGCCTTGCCGCTGAAGCCCGCAGCACGCGCAGAATCGGCCGCCGTGCCCTTTTCAGTATCGGCGGTCATGTTGTTTTCCAGCGCCTTGGCCACCTCTTTGCCCACCGCGCGTTCGCACGGGGTGTGCTTGAGGTACACCTCGTTACCGTGGGAGTCCGTGACCTCCTCGATGGGGTTCGGCTCGCACCACATGCCTTCCGACGCCACCGTCGCCCCCACGTTGGAAAGCTCGAGCGCGTTCACCGCCGTCGGGCCGAGCGTGAAGGAGCCCAGGTTGGAGTCCTTAATGTGGTCGGCGATGGAGGATTCGCCGTCGTAGCTGCCGGGCTCCTCGTAGGAGCGCAGGCCGAGCTTCACGGCGATGTCAACGATGCGCTCGACGCCTAGCTGCTCAGTGAGCTGGATGAAGGGGGTGTTGGGGGAGTAGGCGAGCGTGTCCTGCATGGTCATCGTGGAGGCGTAGCTGCCGGCGTTTTCCACGCAGTACTTGTTGGGTGGGCAGTTCTCAGCGCCGCCGAACCCTAGACCTTCCGCCTCGTAGCGCTTGGGCACTGCCAGTTTGTCTTTGATGCCATAGCCCGATTCCAAGGCGGCCGCGGCGGTAAAGAGCTTGAACACCGAGCCGGCGCCGTTGCCCACCAGCGAATTGGGCTGGGGCAGGAGGGTTTCGTTGTTGGCCAGGTCGAGCCCGTAGGTGCGCGAGGACACCATGGCGAGGACCTTGCGGGAATCAGTGCCCGGCTTGATCACGTTCATGACTTCTGCCACGCCCTCGGTATCCGGGGCGGTGTGGCTGCGTACTGCGTTGAGAGCTTGGTCCTGGACGTCGGGGTCAAGGGTGGTTTTCACGGTCAGGCCACCGCGCGCTAGATGCTCGCGGTCTATGCCCTTATCGGCGAGGTAGTCCATCACGTAGTCGCAGAAGAAACCGCGATCTCCCGCGCCGATGCAGCCATTGGGCAGCGTGGCGGGGCTATCCAACACCCCAAGGGGTTCTTGGGCATAGGCATCGGCGTCCTCCTGGGATAGAGAGCCGGTGTCGACCATAGCTTGGAGCACCACATTGCGGCGCTCGAGCACGCCTTCCTCGTTGGTATAGGGGTTGAGATACTCCGAGGACTGCACCATGCCGGCGAGCATCGCTGCCTGCGGCACGGTGAGGTGCGCGGCATCGGAGCCGAAGTAGGTGCGGGCAGCGGCCTCGATGCCGTAGGAGTGGTTGCCAAAGGGTACGAGGTTGAGGTAGTTGGTGAGGATCTCATCCTTGGAAAGCTTGGCGTCGATATCCGTCGCCATGCGCATCTCGCGCAGCTTGCGGGCTATGGATTGCTCGGTTGCGGCTTGGCGTTCTTCATCCGTGGTGGCGTTGACGAGGAGGAGATAGTTCTTCACGTACTGCTGATCCAGCGTGGACGCGCCCTGGGAGACGCCGCCCGCTGCCAGGTTGGTCCACAAAGCGCGGACGTTGCCCTGCAGATCGACGCCTTCGTGCTCATAGAAGCGGCGGTCCTCGATGGCCACAACTGCCTGCTTCATAGCGTCGGAGATCTCATCCGGCTGTACGGGATGGCGGCGCTGTTCGTAGATGTAGGCAAGGGGGTTGCCCTTGGCATCCAAGATGGTGCTCACGCCGGGGGTATCCCCGCTGGTGAGATCCTGGATGTCCGATTGCATCGTTTCGTTCGTCCTAGCAACGGCAACGCCACTGACGCCGGCGACAGGGGCGATGGCCAGCGCGATGAGGATGCCGACCAGTGCTGTGGACAGGACGAGCTTTCCCAGGGATTTGATGACAGTCACCCTCCACACACTAGTGCTTTAGGGCGACAACCGGGAGACCCCCCTAAAGTGTGACCTGTTAGACAGGTATACCGGTCTGTGAATAGACTTACCAATGGTACATAATATTCCGTCGGGTTGAGGGTTATTCACGATCTTCCACTACGACGGGGGGAACTTGGAAGGAGTTACCTAGCCATGGCAGTCAGTGTCAAAGGTGCAGGACGGTCCGCAATGGTAAAGAATGCCTCGTTAACCTCCGAGCGTGGTGAGTGGGTTACCCAAGCCAAGTGCCGCAACGGTGACCCCGATGCGCTTTTCGTGCGAGGGGCAGAGCAGCGTAAGGCCGCGGTGATTTGCCGCCACTGCCCGGTGCTGAACGAGTGTCGCGCGGATGCCCTTGATAACCGCGTGGAGTTTGGTGTGTGGGGCGGCCTCACGGAGCGCCAGCGCCGCGCCCTTCTGCGTAAAAATCCGCACATCACCAGCTGGGCGCATTACCTTGCTGAGGGTGGCGAACTCATCGGTATTTAGTAGCATTGGGCCCATGACTAAATGGGAATATGCAACCGCGCCGGTTCTTACACACGCGACGAAACAAATCCTCGATTCCTGGGGTGAGGACGGCTGGGAGCTCGTCACTATCACCCCGGGCATGAACCCGGAGAATGTCGTCGCCTATTTCAAGCGCCCTCTGGAGGAGTCCTAATGGGCGCCCTCGCACGCTTGGAAGAACTCGGTGTCGAGCTGCCTTCCGTCGCTGTTCCTCTCGCGTCCTATATCCCGGCCATCCAGGTAGGAAACCAGGTATGGACCTCCGGTCAGCTGCCCGTCGTGGGCGGCGAATTGCCTGCCACCGGCAAGGTTGGCGCAGAAGTGGACCTCGAGAAGGCGCAGGAGCTGGCGCGCACGGCCGCGCTAAACGCGTTGGCTGCCATCGATGGCCTCGTCGGCCTCGACCGTGTCACCCGCGTGGTGAAGGTGGTCGGCTTCGTTGCCTCGGCTCCATCCTTTACGGATCAGGCCGCGGTTATCAACGGTGCCTCGAACTTCCTCGGGGAGGTCTTTGGTGATGCCGGTGTTCACGCGCGTTCTGCCGTGGGGGTAGCGGTCCTTCCGAAGGATTCCCCCGTTGAGATCGAAGTTATCGTAGAAATCGCTGAGTAATCGGATAGGGTTAGAACCATGGAGCATCCTGCATATAGCCAATTGCGTCCCGTGAGCCAGTCCGTCGGTGTCGTGCTGTGCGATAATCCCAGCTACACCGCCTTGGAAGGCACCAACACGTGGATCATTCGCGCCGGAGAAGATTCTCGCGCCATTGTGGTCGATCCAGGCCCAGAGGATGAGGGGCATCTCAACGTTGTGACCGCGAAAGCGGGCGAGGTAGCACTGATCCTTCTCACTCACCGCCACGATGATCACGCCTCGGGCGCTCAGCGTCTGCGCCAGCTCACCGGCGCTCCGATTCGCGCGTTCGATCCGAACTACTGCAACGGCGCGGAGGCGCTTGTCGACGGCGAAGTGATCACCGTCGACGGCATCACCCCGCAACTCGAGGTGGTCCATACCCCTGGCCACACTGCGGATTCCACCTGCTTCTTCGTGTGGTCCGAAGAAGCTAAGAACTCCACCCTGGAGGGAATTCTGACCGGTGATACCATCGCTGGCCGTCACACCGTGCTCCTGTCTGAGACCGATGGTGACTTGGGTGCCTACCTGAAGACGCTGGACCTTCTCGAAGAGCGCGGCAAGGATGTAGCACTCTTCCCGGGGCATGGCCCGGACTTGGAGGACACCTCCGCGGTTGCCCGCAAGTACATTGACCGCCGCCACCACCGCTTGGATCAGATTAAAGAGGTCCGCGGGCGCCTTGGTGAGGATGTTGACGTTAAGACCCTCGTCGATGAGATGTACGACGACGTAGACCCGGTCCTTCGCCACGCCGCCGAGCAATCCACGCGCACTGCGCTGAAGTACCTCGCGGCTCAGAACTAAAACACCGCATAGGAAAATCCCCCGAGAAATTCTCGGGGGATTTTGCATTGGGCCACAGCCGCCCGGAGGCGGCATATGCTGGCTCGGCCTTTAAGACCTAGCGCGCGCGGCGAGCCAAGTGCTCGGTATCGACGATGAGCACCGACTTGCCTTCCAAGCGAATCCAGCCGCGGTGGGCGAAGGTGGCCAGCGCCTTGTTGACGGTCTCGCGGGACGCGCCGACGAGCTGGGCGATCTCTTCCTGAGTGAGGTCGTGGTTCACGCGCAGTGCACCGCCCTCTTGCGAGCCGAAGCGGTTAGCCAGCTGCAGCAGGGTCTTGGCCACGCGGCCCGGAACATCGGTAAAGATGAGGTCCGCCAGGTTGGCGTTGGTGCGACGCAGACGGCGGGCCAGCACGCGCAGCAGCTGCTGCGCAATCGCCGGATGATCGGCCACCCACTGCTTGAGCATTTCGGAGTTCATCGTGGCGGCGGTGACCTCGGTGACGCACACAGCAGACGAGGTGCGCGGGCCCGGATCGAAGATAGAAAGCTCACCGAACATATCGGACGGGCCCATCACGGTCAGCAGGTTCTCACGGCCATCCGGGGCGTGGCGAGCAAGCTTAATCTTTCCCGAGGTGATGATGTAGAGGCGGTCGCCCGGCTCTCCTTCCTCGAAAATGGTGGTGCCGCGCGGGAAACGGACGGTTTCCATTTGCTCGATGAGGTTTTGTACTGCTACCGGATCGACGCCCTGGAAAATGCCAGCGCGGGAGAGGATGTCCTGTACGCCTTCCACTGTTACTCCTTAAAGCCTGCGCAGCGAGGAAAACACTTGGACGCAAGCTGGTTTGGTCTATTTTGACGCACCTAGTCTCCAGTGCGCCACGAGGCACTGCACAACATCATACAGTGCAATTAGTCACTATTTCCACCAACGGGAAAAATAGTCACATGCCTTTACTAATCTGTTTAATTCTCGAAGGCCGTTGCCTCTAGCTTTTCCATGAGAATGGCAAACAGGGCGAGGCACAGCGGGACGAGGACAACGAGCGAAATCATGCTTTCCATTCTAACTTCCGTCACTAGAGTTACTTCTATGTCCCCTGACCTTTTTGCACAGCATGACGATGATACCGAGGAAGCGCGTGTTGCCCATATTCGTACCGCCCTCGCGGACGAATATCCCGATGCCGACTGTGAACTAGACTTCACCAACCCCCTTGAGCTACTCGTAGCGACAGTGCTTTCAGCACAGTGCACGGATGCCCGCGTCAACCAGGTCACCCCGGAGCTGTTCGCAGCCTACCCCTCCGCGCCGGATTATGCCGCCGCGGACCGCGCCGACCTTGAGCGCATTCTCCGCCCACTCGGCTTTCAGCGCATGAAGGCCGGCCACCTGTTGGGCATCGGTGAAAAGCTCGTCGCGGACTTCGACGGGCAGGTACCACGCGGCATCGACGAGCTCACCTCGCTGCCCGGCGTCGGCCGCAAGACCGCGTTGGTGGTGCGGGGAAATGCCTTTGGGCTGCCGGGAATCACCGTGGATACCCACGTCACGCGACTGAGTCAGCGGCTCGGTCTGACCGAGGCGAAGACGCCGCGGGCGATTGAGAGGGACGTCGCCAAGCGCGTGCCCGAAGAGGAACAAACCGTATTCTCTCACCGCCTCATCCTCCATGGGCGGCGCGTGTGCACCGCCCGGAAGCCGAAGTGCACGGCCTGCGTCCTCGCCCCATGGTGCCCGTCGCGGGGTTAAGGTGGAGCAATGAGCCAGTATTCTCGGTGGCCCGGATACGTGAAGGTGAGCATCGCAGCCATTGTTGCGCTGGCGGCACTCGCGTTCGTCGGCGTGGTGAATCTCCTTGAGGATGATGAGCCGGAGGTCCCCGTCCCCGAGGCGCAGGAGCAAGAAGTAGCCAAGCGTCCCAAGTGCCCCGAGGGGCCCATTGCTGGGGTGGACCTTCCCTGCTTAGGAGCGGCCGGTACCGCCGCGGCCAAGGATATCCAGATCGTCACGGTGTGGGCGTGGTGGTGCGAGCCGTGCCGCACGGAGCTGCCTTTCTTCGAAGATCTCGCGCGCTCACACTCGACGTGGAATGTCGTCGGCGTGCATGCGGATGCGAACGCCGCCAACGGTGCTGCGCTTTTGAGTGACCTGCAGGTCGACATCCCCAGCTACCAGGACGAGGATGGGACCTTCGCTGGCGAGCTCGGGCTGCCGGGCGTCATCCCCATCACCCTCGTGGTGCGCGATGGCAAGGTGGAAGAGAAGTTCATCAAACCGTTTAGCTCCGCCGAAGAATTGGAGGCGGCCGTCGAGGAGGTTCTTCAGTGAGCCGCCTGTTTCCTGCTCACGCCCCGGAGTGGCTGCGCCCGGCGCTCGGGGTTGATACAGACAAGGTCCAAGAACGCCTCATTCGGCATGTCCCGGCCGCCAAGCGCCGGCGTGAATCGGCAGTGTTGGTGCTCTTGAAGGGCGAAAGCTTCGCAGACGGTGAGGTGTTGCTTACGCACCGCTCGCCCTCGATGCACTCGCACTCCGGGCAGATTGCTTTCCCCGGTGGGCGCAAGGACGAGGAGGACGCCTCGCTTGTCGACGCCGCCCTGCGCGAAGCCGAAGAAGAAACCGGCCTCGACCGCTCCGCCGTCACGCCCCTTGAGCAGTGGAGCAAGCTGGATATCCCAGCTACCGGCAACACCGTGAGCCCGGTCCTGGCGTATTGGCATAAACCGGGTGACGTGTGGCCGGCGAGCCCCGCGGAAACCGATGATGTCTTCACCGTCCCTTTGCGGGAGCTGGCGGATCCCACGAATCGCATGATGGTGGGATTTGGCCGCTGGAAGGGGCCGGCGTTTCGGACGCGGGGCTACCTGGTGTGGGGCTTTACCGCGGGAGTGCTGTCTGGGCTGATGGATCATGCGGGCTGGAGCGTGAAATGGGATAAGAAAATGGTTCACGATCTGCGTGAATCACTCAACCGCTCCTTGAATAATGAGAAGATAGGTTAGTTTCTGCCCCTTTTAGCCCTTAAGAAAGCATTCCCTCTGTGTCTCTTGCTGTTGACATCCTGATCGTGGTTGCCGTGCTCCTCGCTGTTCGCGTGGGTTGGCGGCAGGGCGCCTTGGCAGCGGTCCTCGCCGCCGTGGGAATCATTGCGGGGCTGGTGCTGGGAACCGTGGTTGCCCCGCTGGCGATGGGCTTGGCGGACCAGGCCGCCGTGCGCTTCTTGTTGGCTGTCGGCGTGCTCATTCTGCTGGTGGGCTTAGGGCAGCTGGTGGGGACGTCGCTTGGCATGGCGTTGCGGGACCGCATGCGCACCCGCTCGGGGCAGCGCGTGGACTCCTCAATTGGTGCGGTATTCCAGGCGGTGGCGGCCATCGTGGTGATTTGGTTGGTTTCCCTGCCTTTGGCATCCAACCTGGGTGGCCGGCCGGGGCAAGCGCTGCGTGAGTCGCACGTACTCAGCGCGCTCAATGCAGCGGCACCCTCGCGCCTAGCGGCGCTGCCGAACGGTATCGCAGCACTACTCAACGAGTCTGGGCTGCCGCCGCTGGTGTCTCCGTGGGAGCGCTCCGGTGCCGATGTGGAGGTGGATGCTCCCGCAGTGAACATCGAAGACCCTGAGCTGGCGGAACGCGTGCGACCTTCCGTAATCCACGTGCTGGGGGATGCGGAGGCGTGCTCGCGCCGGCTGATGGGCTCGGGCTTTGTTACGGAACCGGACTACGTCATCACGAACGCCCATGTTGTGGCCGGCACGGATAAGGTTCACCTCGATACTGTGCTCGGGCTCAAGGAGGCGCACGTGGTGTACTACAACTCGGATGTGGACATTGCGGTGCTGCATAGCCCCGGGTTGGGCTTGGAGCCTTTGCCGTGGGCGGAGCAAGCGGCTGTGACGGGGGATGATGCCATCGTCTTGGGCTTCCCGCAGTCGGGTCCGTTCACGGCGGAGCCGGCGCGCGTGCGCGACCGGCTGACCATTGCGGGGCCGGATATCTACTCCACGGGCCGCGTGGAGCGCGATGCCTACACGGTGCGCGGCAGCATCCGCCAGGGCAATTCGGGTGGCCCGATGATCAACCCGGAGGGCCAGGTGCTGGGCGTTGTGTTTGGTGCCTCCGTGGAGGACTCCGACACGGGCTATGCACTCACCGCGGACGAGGTGCGCGGCCACGTGGGTGACGTTACGCAGCTTGTCGACGCCACCCCAACCGGCTCCTGCGTCTCATAGGTTTCTGGAATAGGTCTTCGGCGAGGGCGGGCGAGTGAATTAAAAGCCCATTTGCCCTCTGCTGACGTCTCGTTGAAAGTCCACAGCAGCCTGACGAACTTCGGGATCATGGCTATGTGTTCGTTTGTTAATGCGGTGGTGCATCATTCCTGCGGGGAGGGAGATGAGTAGGACAGCCAAAAGAATTATCACGATGGAAGTGGACATTATGCGTTCCTATCCCCGACTCCCGTGCCCACTCCAAGCAAGGCAGGCGCGAAGCTGGTAATCAGTAACGCCTGGCTTATTGAAGATGTCTCGGCATGTGTCCGGATTTGGATACCATCCGGTGCATTGTGATCCATTCTCGTATTCGCAGATTTTGAACGGTTGCACGTTGGTGGCGGCAGCAGAAGGTCCCGCGCCAGATGTGGTGAGCGCCAAACTGAAAGCTAAAAGGGTGATTTTCTTCATCAGAATTCCTTGTGTTAGAGATCCTTTAGAGTCCATAGAAGTGATATGGCTCACCGTACACTTTATGGAATTGCTGGTTGTTTTTCAACAGTCTTGGGTCCAGTAATTGCATATAAAGACCATCGTCTTTCGCGGCCCGCTATCGCTGGTATAAAGGCCCGTCAATGCCGAACCCGCCAACCACAGCAAGGTTGACGGGTAGTCGGCGCGCTTGAGCTAGATATCCGTGCCGATATCGAGGTGCATACCCGGAACCGAGTTGATGAGGTTGCGGGTGTACTCCTGCTGGGCGTTGTCGAAGATATCGTCGGCGGTGCCCTGCTCGACGGCCTGGCCCTTCTTCATCACAACTACGTCGTCGGCAGTCTGGCGGACCACTGCGAGGTCGTGGGTAATGAAGAGGTAGGACAGGCTGAGCTCCGACTGCAGCTCCGCGAGCAGCTGGATGATCTGGTTTTGCACCAGCACGTCCAGGGCGGAGACAGCCTCATCGAGGACGATGACCTCTGGGCGCAGCGCCAGCGCGCGGGCAATGGCGATACGCTGGCGCTGGCCGCCGGAAAGCTCGTTGGGGTAGCGGCGCATGGCGGAGCGAGGCATGGAGACCATGTCGAGAAGCTCGGCCACGCGGGCCTCACGTTCCTTGCGCGAGCCCACCTTGTGCAGCGCCATAGGTTCCTCGATGCACTTGTAAATCGAGTACATCGGATCCAGCGAACCATAGGGGTTCTGGAAGACCACCTGCATCTTGCGGCGGAGCTTGAACAATTCCTGCTTCGACAGCGTTGAGGTGTCGCGGCCCTCGAATTCGATGGTGCCGGAGGTCGGCTCCAAAAGACCCAACACCATGTTGGCGACCGTGGACTTGCCGGAACCGGACTCGCCCACCAGCGCAAGGGTGGTGCCGCGGCGGATGTCGAAGGAGACGTCGTCGACGGCCTTCAGTAGCTTCTTGCCGCCGCGCTGGCCGCGGATATCGAATTCCTTGGTGAGGTTACGCACCGAGATGACCGGGGCCTGAGCCGCGGAAGATGAACCTTCAGCGGAATCTGCAGCGGTGGAACCAGAGTCGGAGGCGGTGCCGATCGCCTCACCCGACTTGAGCTCCTTGGCCTCCACACCAGCTTCCTTGGCCGCGCGGATGCGGGAGGAGGCGAGGGAAGGGGCGGCCTTGACAAGGCGGCGCGTGTAGGGGTGCTGCGGGGAGCGCAGAATCTCTCGCGAGGGGCCCGACTCGACGATCCGGCCGCGGTGCATCACGATGAGGTGTTCGGCGCGCTCGGCTGCCAGACCAAGGTCGTGGGTAATGAAGAGCACGGCGTTGCCCAGCTCCTCGGTGAGGTGCTCCAGGTGGTCCAGGATGGTCTTCTGAACAGTTACATCCAGCGCGGAGGTGGGCTCGTCGGCGATGAGTAGCTTCGGGCGGGCGGCCAGGCCGATTGCGATGAGCGCGCGCTGGCGCATACCACCAGAGAACTCGTGGGGGTACTGCTTGGCGCGCCGTTCGGCGTCGGGAAGCCCGGCTTCCTCCAGAAGCTCCACCACGCGTTCGTGGCGCTTGGAACCCTCCACCACGTTGTTAGCTTTGAGGGATTCCTCGACCTGCGTACCGATGCGCCACACCGGGTTCAGGTTGGACATCGGATCCTGCGGGACCAAGCCAATCTTGTCGCCGCGCAGCGATTCGAATTGCTTGTTGTTGTAGTGAGTGATGTCCTCGCCCTCGAAGAGGATCTGGCCGCCGGTGACCTTGCCGGTGCCCGGCAGCAGGCCCAGGATGGACATCGCCGTGGTGGACTTACCGGAACCGGACTCGCCCACGATGGCCACGGACTGGCCCGGGTAGATGGACATGTTGACGCCACGCACTGCCTCAACCACGCCGGTCGACGTGGTGAAGGAGATGCGAACGTCCTTCATTTCAAGAAGTGGGTTAGTCATTAACGCTTCCTCGCCTTCGGATCGAGTGCATCGCGGACGACGTCACCCATCATGATGAAGCTCAACACGGTCAGGCCCAAGGCACCCGCCGGGTAGAACAGGACTGCCGGGGCAACACGCAGGGAGGCCTGCGCGTCGGAGATGTCTCCGCCCCAGGACACGAACGTCGGCGGCAAGCCGATGCCCAGGAAGGACAGGGTGGCCTCGGCGACGATGTAGGTGCCCAGCGCCACGGTGGCGTAGGAGATGATGGGCGCGGCTGCGTTCGGCAGGATGTGGCTGAACAGGATGCGCCAGCTCGACGCGCCGATGGAGCGTGCGGATTGTACGAATTCCTCGTTCTTGATGGAGACCACCGCGCCGCGGGTGATGCGGGCGATGGAGACCCAGCCGAAGAGGCCGAGCACCAAGACCACCGTGACGATGGTGCGGTGCTCCTTGAACATCTGCATGACCACGATGGCGGCGAGCACTAGCGGGATGGCGAAGAAGATGTCGGTGATGCGGGACAGGACGGAGTCGATCCAGCCGCCGAAGAAGCCGGCGATAGCGCCGATCATTGAACCAAGCACCACGACGAGCAGCGTGGTGAGGATGCCGACGGCGACCGAAGCACGCGCACCGTAGATCACGCGGGCATAGATGTCACAACCCTGGCGGTTGAAGCCGAAGGGGTGGCCTGGCTCGGCGGGGGCGAGGGACCTGGATAGTTCGCACAGGCGCGGGTCGGTGCTAGTAAATAGACCCGGTGCGATAGCCAGGAGGACTGCCACGAGAATCATCACGGCAGCGACCCAGAACAGTGGGCGGCGGCGCAGGTAGCGCCACGCTTCGCCCCACTGAGAGGAGGGAGCGGACTCGTCCTTGACGGCGTCGACCGCGCCGAGACCCGTTTCATCGGTTTCCGAGACGAAGTGCTCTTGGCCCGGATAGGGAGTGGTTTTCTCGAAATTAGGCATAGCGAATCCTCGGATCAAGTACGGCGTACAGGAGGTCAACGAGCAGGTTGGCGATGATGTAGATGATCACCAACACCGTGGTGAAGGAGACGATGGTGGTCGGCTCACCGCGCAGAATGGCCTGGTACATGGTGCCGCCGACGCCGTTGATGCCGAAGATGCCCTCGGTCACGATGGCGCCGGTCATGAGTGCGCCGATATCGGCGCCGATGAAGGTGGCCACAGGAATCAGCGAGTTGCGCAGCACGTGACGGCGGGTCACCGCGCCGTTGGACAGGCCCTTGGCGCGGGCGGTGCGCACGTAGTCGGCGCGCAGGTTCTCAGCCACGGACTGGCGGGTCAGGCGGGTGACGTAGGCCAGGGAGAGCGCGCCGAGCACCATGGCCGGCATGAGAAGGGACTTCACCGTGGCGTTAGCGCCGACGGTAACCGGCAGGACGCCCCACTTAATGCCTACGAGGTACTGGAAGACGAAGCCGATAACGAAGGAGGGCACGGCGATGACGAGCAGGGAGATGACCAACACGGTGGAATCGAAGAAGCCGCCGCGGCGCATACCGGCGAAGACGCCGAAGAGGATGCCGAAGACGGATTCAAAAATGATCGCCATGACGGTGAGCTTCACGGTAACCGGGAAGGCATTAGCCATTACCTGGGTCACGGGCACGCCGGAGAAGGTCGTGCCGAAGTCCAACATGAAGATGCCCTTGATATAGAGCAGATACTGAATGATGAACGGCTTGTCGAGGTTGTATTCAGCCTCAATGCGGGCGCGGGCAGCCTCGGTGAGGCCGCGGTCACCGCCAAGGGCTTCGACTGGATCGCCGGGCATCAAGAAGACGAGCGCGTAGATGAGCAGGGTGGCTCCGAAGAACACCGGAATCATCTGGAGCACTCGGCGCCCGATATAGCGCAGCATAGTGTGGTCCTTTACTCATTGTGGGGCAGGTGCTTGCCAGCGTTCTCCGATTTTTGGGACGCAGGTCAAAGCTTACGAGAATTCTAATGTGTGATCCCACGCTCCGGGAAATCTATAGCGCGTTTCTAATCACACTTCGGGGGTGAAAACGTGGGGCGACCCCCGCTCACGGAGGTTGCGGGGGTCGTGCGAAGTAGCAAAGGTGGCGTTACTTCTTGGTGATGTTGTAGTACACCGGCTGGGACTTCCAGGAGAAGACGACGTTGTCGACGTTCTCGGAGTAGCCGCCGGTGGCGTTGGAGTACCACAGCGGGATAGCCGGCAGGTCCTTGAACAGGACTTCCTGGGCCTCGGTGTACTTCTTGATGGCGTCTTCCTCAGAGGTGGAGGTCAGGGCTTCGTCGAGAAGCTTGTCAAACTCCGGGTTGCTGTAGTCGCCGTCGTTAGAAGAGCCGTCGGTCTTGTAGAGCGGGGTGAGGAAGTTGGCCTGGCTCGGGTAGTCCGCCTGCCAGCCGGTGCGGAAGGCGGTTTTGATGGTGCGGTTAGTCACCTCATCGCGCAGGGACTTGAAGTCCGGGTATGGAGCGCCGACAGCCTCGATGCCGAGGGTGTTCTTGATGGAGTTGGTGGTCGCGTCCACCCAGCTCTTGTGGCCGCCGTCGGAGTTGTAAGCAATCTCCAGAGTCGGGTTATCCCACTTGTTGAGCTTGTCAGCCTCAGCCCACAGCTCCTTGGCCTTCTCCGGGTCATACTTCAGGACCTCGTTGCCCTTGATGTCCTCGGAGTAGCCCGGCATAACCGGGGAGGTGAAGTCCTTGGCCGGGGTGCGGGTGCCCTTGAAGATGGTATCCGTGATCTCCTCGCGGTTGATGGCATGGGAGATAGCCTCGCGGCGCAGGACTCCTTCCTCGCCGGAGTAGTGCTCGAGGTTCTCACCCAGGGTGAAGGACTGGAAGATGGCAGTCGGCTGGTTCACTGCACGGTCGCCGAGGTCGGCCTCGTAGACGTCGAAAGCGGAGTCCGGAACGGCGTCGAGAACGTCGAGGTTGCCCGAGAGCAGATCGGCGTAAGCGGCGTCCTGGGAGGCGTAGAAGACGAACTTGATGCCGTCATTCTGCGGGGTCTGGCCACCCTTGTACTCCTCATTCGGGACGACGGTGGCGTCCTGGTTGTGGTTCCACTCGGTCAGCTTGTACGGGCCGTTGCCAATCGGCATCTGGCCGAAGGCATCCATGTCTTCCAGGGCCGACTCGTGCAGCGGGTAGAACGCGGAGTAGCCCAGCTGTGCCGGGAAGTCCTGCTCCGGGCTGTTCAGGGCGATGGTGAAGGTGTGGTCGTCGACGACCTTGAGGCCCTCCATCTTTTCGACGCCTTCCTCGAAGCCCTTGATGTTGGCAAAGAAGGAAGCGTTGAGCTGGTCGTTGGCCACGGCGTAGTTCCAGGCGTCCACGAAGTTCTTCGCGGTGACCGGGGAGCCGTCGGAGAACTTAGACTCCTTGAGCTTGACGGTGAACTCGGTGTTGTCGTCATTCGGCTCGATGGATTCAGCCAGCTCGTTCTGAGCTTCGCCGTCACCGTCGTAGTAGACCAGGCCGGCGTAGATGGAATCGACGATACGTCCGCCGCCGACCTCGTTGGTGTTGGCCGGGATGAGCGGGTTCTGCGGCTCGGAGCCGTTGACGGTGACGATTCCATCACCGGAGCCGGAAGCAGAGTCTGAACCGGAGTTGTCGCCACCACAGGCCGCGAGGGTGAGCGGCAGGGTAGCGACAGAGAGAGCAGCGAGTGTCTTCTTGAGCGTCATGTAGGGCTTAGACCTCCGTGGTGCGAAAGATGTAGAAAACCTGTGATGTTGGTTTTATATGAAGCTACCGCGTGGCTCGTCTCATATACAAGGAATTGAAAAATATGTCCTGTGATAAAAGCTATAGGGCGGTAGGTATTCTTTCTTAACCTGCGGTTTTGTCAACGAATTAAAAAAGTCCCCATCCCCCTGAGAGGGGTGGGGCACGGAGGGCGGTGAATGTTACCTATCTCGCAACCATTGGATAATGGTCTGAGTAAAACCATGCGGGTTCTCAAGATAGGGCAGGTTCTTGGACCCGGGGATAGTGGTGGCGGTGAAACCCCCACGGCAGCGCCGCGCCGCCCGCCGCGCAACTGGCCGCCACAGCATCTGATCGGCATGAATGAACAGCGTCGGGCACTGCACGGTGAGCTCGAGCCAACTCAGCGGAACCACAGCGGTACGCAGTCGGTGGTTCCAGATGATTCCCCGGCGGACGTTTCCTATGCGTGACGACGTCACGCGCAGGCGCAGGGCCTCCTCGCGCTCGGCGCCGTTGAAGGATCCGAGGGCGTCGAGATCCATCTCCCGAAGGTAGGTGGACTCCCGCAGTAGGAGTCTCGGGGCGCCAATTTTTCCTAGGCGGCACAATGCTGCGCGCAGGAGAACCCACCCGAAATCCCAGGGGCGTGCGGCGATGGCGCGGCGTAAATCAGCCGGGTGTGCTGCCGAAACAGAAACCAGCCCGCGTACCCGCTCGGGCCGCTCGGTAGCCAGCGCCCAGGCCACCGCACCACCGGTATCCGCGCCAACCAGGTAGGCGTCATCGTGGCCTAATGCGCGGATGGCACCGCTGACATCGCCAACCGCCACGCGGATATCCTGACCGGGTTCGAGCGGTGGTTTATCGGACATGCCAAAACCGCGCATGTCGAGGGCAGCGACGTGGAAGCCGGCGTCGGCAAGCAGGGCAATGACATTCCGGAAGTCGAACCACCCACCAAAGGAACCATGGAGCAGCAGCACCAACGGGTTCTCCGGGTCGCCAGCGGTAGCGGCGTGCAGGCGGATGCCGCGCGTGTGCAGGAACTCGTGCTCAAAGGGGCCGTCAAGCTCCACTACGGAGGGCGGTAGGGGATTCATAGGGGCGGGCCTTTCGAAGGGGGGAGGGTAGATAGACGAAATCCGCCCCGAACGCAGATGCTCGGGGCGGGGCTGTAAAGAGAGAGAAAGGACCCTGAGGGTTTAGGTGTAGAGACCACGCTCGATGGACTTCTCAGCCTTACCCGGAACCAGCTTCTTGAGTTCCTTCGTGGACTGGATGGTCTTCTCCGGAGCCTTGACCTGCTTGACCTGCTTGAAGCCGATAAAGGCCACGACGGCGGCCAAGACAACCATAATGAGGAAGACAATCAGGAAGGCCGCCCAGCGGTCGAGCCATACGGCCAGCAGCTCCGCCAGGAAGAAGAAAAAGAAGAAGGAGCTATACAGCGCCACGGTGCCAGCCACACCGAACATGCCCGCGCCGATGCCGCCCTTCTTGGCAGAAGCAGCGAGCTCGGTCTTGGCCAACTCGACCTCGGAGCGAACCAGCTGGGACATCTGCTCGGTGGCGTTGGATACGAGCTGGCCGATGGATGCCTCGCCACGGCGGGAGGTATCCGCATCGCTCAAGGGAATGCTGTCTACCTTCGGGGCGAACTTGTTGGACCCGTCAGTGAATAGTCCGTCGTTGCTCACGGTTTAATACTCCTACTGTTTTGTCGCAATCTATATCGGCCATAGTAATGAACTTTCCAGAGTTCATGTGGTGCGGCCCGCAAAGTGGGTACGGCGTTATTGTAATGGGTATGCCGCATTCTGACCCGCTGACCCCGCTGATGGCCCTATCTGGGGTGGAGGATAACGCTGCTTCTGCCGCCGCCGCGATAGCGCGCGTGCACCGCCGGCCCGCGGGCTTGCGCAAGTATGACGTTATTTCTTCCGAATCGCTGTTGCGCGGTGCGCGGGCGGCCGCGGCGATCGACGGCGCGCCGCTTGAGGCTGACGGTATCCCACCCGCGGTCAGCGCTTATTCTTTGCTCGCTCCGGAAAAGCAGCAGGCTACGGTGCGGACCTTCGCACGGGCCCCGCTGCAGGTCTTGGCCAGCATTGATGTCGCGGCGGGCGGCGCGGGCCACCCGGATCAGGAGCCGGCGGTGGCGCAGGCGCTGGCCCAGCTCATCACGCGCGGGGCCGGGGTGGATTTTGACCGCTTGTTGCCGGTGGTGGTGCACGCGGAGATTGCTGCGCGCTCGCTGTTCGGTGCGCGCAGCACCGCCGTGGCGCTCGTCGCCGCTCGCACTGCCGCTATCCATACGGGCTTCGATCCGCGGGGATTCGCCGTGCCTGAGACCTACCTCAACCGTCATCGCGCGGACTACCGCGCGGCACTGGACACCTACGACAAGGATCCGGCCGCACTTATCACGCTGCTTTTCGACGCCTGGGAGGCCGGCGCCCGCGAAGCCGACGGCATCGCGCAAGCGGCCTAATCGCGCAGCTGCTGCCGTGCAAATAAAATCCCGCCGACGACTAAGGCTGCGATGCCGGCCACGACCGCCGAGCCGATACCGAATTCGCGTGCGCTGGGTGCGGTGAAGAGCGGAACGGGATGCTTGAACGTGCGGATTTCCCAGTCATGAGCAAGGGCATGCTTCTTCAACAGGCGGTCCGGGTTCACGGCCACGGGGTGGCCAACTTGTTCCAGCATCGGGATGTCCGTGGCGGAATCGGAGTAGGCAAAAGATACGTCGGGGTCGACGTTGAGCTCCTGAGCAATGCGTGCCAATGCCTCGGCTTTTGCGGCGCCTTTGCAATAAAACAGTATCTCTCCGGTGAAGCAGCCGTCTTCCTCGGCCAGCTCGGTGGCCACGACGTGTTCGATGCCCAACTCCTGCGCGATGGGCTCGACCAGCACGCTTGCCGACGCCGAGATGATCACCACCTCGTGGCCGGCGGCGCGGTGGGCGTCGATAAGCGCGCGTGCCTCCGCATAAATGGCAGGGGTGACCACTGTGTGCATGGTCTCCACCGCGATGTCGTGGACTTCCTTGACGGACCAGCCGGCGGCCATGGCGGCAAGCTGATCGCGGGTTGTGTCCATGTGTTCACTGCTGTGCCCGGCGAGCATATAGCTGGCCTTGGCTAAAGATAGCTGGAGCGCCTCGGCGTGGCTGATGAGACCGTTGTGCATGAACTCGCGGCCGAAGGCATAGGCCGAGGATGTGGCAATGATCGTTTTGTCCAAGTCGAAGAACGCGGCCGCGCGGGTGGCGCCGTCAGTGGGGAAAGGGGTACCGGTCATCGAGGAAGGCCTGCCGTCATTGTGCGAGTTACCCTGCTCATCGTAGCCTCTTAGCAGGCAGAACCGGGAGTGCATCGGCACGGTGTTAGGGATCTCAAGGAATGTTGTCGCTCGCTGTTGTCATCTGTTCCCTCGCATGTCATAATGTGATGTGCAAGGCCCCGATATACAGTGCGGCCTGCCCCGGCGCACCCCCCCGATGCCGGGTTACCGATGGCCCGCGCACACCCCCCCGAGGCGCGGGCCATCACCTTTTTAATTTTTCCGCCATCAAACTGTTCGTATTTAATGTCCTGGCGTGGCGATATAATCTCAGTCGTGACAGGCTATCGTTCAAATTCTTCCTCTCGCCGAGGAGGTTCCGTTCCCCCTCAAGTGAGTTTGCCACTTGCTACAGAAAGCACCGTCTACTTTGTTGATGAAGCAGGGAGTAAAGGAACTTTAGGGAAGTATTTTGTTGTTGCGGCTGTTCGAACGGGGGATCCTGATTTCCTTTCGAGAGAGATTAAGGCATGTCGTGAGCAGCACAACTTCACAAAGGCTGACGAGATTAAGTTTTCGAAAGTCACTAAACACTCTGGACCTATTTTGCTGGAGATTTTTCAAACAGCGGTAAACGCGGGCTGCTCGTTTGGTGCTTTTGTTCTGGACAAGAGACATTTTGATCCATGGAGTAGCCGAGAACAGTGGCAGGGGCATTTGTTCGCGACAGATCGGCTGTTACGGGGGTTGGTTACTCGGCGTGAGGTTGGGGTGGTGCTGCTTGATCACATTGATGTTCCTGTCGGGGTTTCCTATGGAGATGCGCTGGTGAATTCTCTCAATCAGAGATTTGGAAATAAGCGGTTTGCAACGGCGGTTAGCCTGGATTCTCGGACGTGTCCGGCTCTGCAGGTGGCGGATTTGCTAGCTAGTTCGGTTTTCCATGCGCGAAAGAAGATCGAAGACGTGGGTTTGGAGGCCTTCTTGGAAGATCGTTCGCCAAAGGCCAGGCTTTCGAAAGGTATTGCGGCTGCATTAGGTGAGAGTCACTTCAGTGACTGCCGTACATCACTTTTGAAGATTGAGACAAGCCATGAGAGGTCATTGACAGAATTGAAGCGCCAACGATACTCTTAAGTGAGGCGCTGAACGCCATAGCCGCAGGCTAAAAGCAAGCGCCCCTCGGGCCGAGTCTCAGACTCACCACCCGAGTTTGATGGCTAACCAAGCCATTATCTACCGCACTTATTGCGATACCCTCGAGCGTGGCTCGGGGGTATTTGCTTTGGGGCACTCAGCCCGGCGCGGGGCCCGCTTAAGGGCTTAAGGGACATTTCGTGTGGATTTGCGG
>NZ_KV805094.1:0-61518 GCF_001811545.1 Corynebacterium sp. HMSC074A09
GTGGCGAGCCTGCTTTTCTCAGCCAGTTGGATTACCGACACAACTGGGCCGAAGGCGGGCCAACCCACCCGAAGAACCTGGTTTTCGCCTGTCGATCATGGTGGTGATGGTGCACAGAATTATGAACGCAAGGGCCCACCAACTACCTGCTCGCGAAGACTGTTCTTGTCCACCGGGAACTGTCTTATTTCCGTCTTCCCGTAGGGGACTATTTTTACTTTGGCTCAAAATGCACCAAAGGTATTATCTTCAACCGCCAAAATGTTACTTCCAGGTAAGAAATAGTCCCTATTTATAGATAGCTCCTGGCGGTTAATCCTGTCATCCTGGCTCTCGTCGAGCTGCAACTCTCGCATAGCGTGGTTGCTAAGGAGGTGTGCCCAATTGGATTACAAGTACCTACACACTTGATCGGTGCTGCACGTTTCAGGGTCCGGGTGTGCGGCGTCCTGTCTGAGGTCCGCGATAGTGTCGCGCAGCACGGAGAGCTGCGCGATCTGCTGCTCGATCTCAGCGAGGCGCACGTCAAGCAGGTCGCGCACGTGCTCGCAGGGCGCCTGGCCGCCGTCGCGGATGTCGAGGATCTGGCGGATCTGGGCGAGGGTCAGCCCGGCGGCCTGGCCCCGGTGGATGAACCCGACCCGACCCACGGCATCCTCGGCGTAGTCCCGATAGCCGGAGGCCAATCGCTCGGCCGGAGGGAGCAGCCCCGACTCCTCGTAGAACCGCAGGGTCTTGGTCGTGGTTCCGGTTGCTTCCGCAAGCTGTCCGATCCTCATGTTCGCCGATTCCCCTTCCAATGGCCACCACACTTGACCTTCCATTGTACTGGAAGGTTCACAATGGTTCCATAGGAACTTTTGAACCACAGGGAAGAGACATCTGGAATGACAAACGAAAAGTTCGATCTGGCGATTATTGGTTCCGGCGGCGGAGCGTTTGCGGCCGCGATCCGGGCCACCGGACTGGGCAAGCGCGTCGTGATGGTGGAGCGCGGCACCGTGGGCGGGACATGTGTGAACACGGGCTGCGTCCCGTCGAAGGCGCTCCTGGCTGCCGCGGAGGCCCGCCACGTGGCGTTGGATTCGGCCCGCTTCCCTGGGGTGGCGGCCTCGGCGGGCCCGGTGGACATGCCGGCCCTGATTCAGGGCAAGGCCGCGCTGGTTGAAAGCATGCGCACGGAGAAGTACGTCGATCTGGCCGCGGACTACGGGTGGACGATGATCTCGGGGGACGCGTCGTTCACCGGAACCCAGGACGCACCGCTGCTCCGGGTGATCTCCCCGGATGGTGCAGTGAGAACGATCGAGGCCGGGCACTACCTCGTGGCCACTGGCTCCGCACCCTACGTGCCGCCCGTTCCCGGACTGGCCGAGGCCGGGTACCTGACCTCGACGACGGCGATGGAACTGGACGAGGTGCCCGAATCAATGCTGATCCTGGGCGGAGGCTATGTTGCCCTGGAGATGGCACAGCTTTTCTCCCGGCTGGGCTCCCGGGTGACCATGCTGGTCCGTTCCCGGTTGGCCTCGCAGGAGGAACCGGAGGCATCCAAGGCGTTGGCGGGGGTGTTCGCCGACGAGGGGATCCGGGTGGTCCGGCGGGCCATGGCCGACTCCGTGGCCTCCGGCCCGGACGGGGTCTCGGTGACGGCAAACGTGGCCGGGGGCGAGGAGGTGTTCCGCGCTTCCCGCATCCTCGTGGCACTGGGCCGCCGCCCGGTGACCGAGGGACTGGACCTTGACGCCGTCGGGGTGAAGACCGGCGCATCCGGCGAGATCGTGGTCGATTCCCGCCTGGCCACGTCCAACCCGCGGGTTTGGGCCGCCGGGGACGCGACCGGCCATCGGGAGTTCGTTTACGTCGCAGCGGCCCACGGCGCCTTGGCCGTGGACAATGCGTTCACCGATGCCCTGGCCGAGGTCGACTACCGGCACCTGCCCCGGGTCACCTTCACCAGTCCCGCCATCGGGGCGGTCGGGATGACGGAAAAGGAAGCTGTCGCCGCCGGGATCAGCTGCGAGTGCCGGGTCCTCCCCCTGGAGTACGTGCCGCGAGCCGTGGTCAACCGCGACACCCGCGGCTTCATCAAGGTTGTCGCGGACCGCGACACCGGACGGATCCTGGGCCTCTCCGCGGTGGCCAAGGACGCCGGGGAAATCGCCGCCGCCGGCGTCTACATCCTCGAAGCGGGCATGACCACCGCGCAGGTCGCCGCCGCCTGGAGCCCCTACCTGACGATGACCGAGGGCATCAGGATCGCCGCCAAGGGCTTCACCACCGACGTCTCCGAGCTCTCCTGCTGCGCCTGAGCTCCAGCCCCCACTACCGAAGCAAAGGAATGCCCTGACCGCCACCGACCAGGCCCTCACCTATCTGTTGTCCCCGAGCACCACCGCACCGACCACGGCACCGCCTGAGTCCCCATCCCCATTCCTGGAAGGAACCACCAGACACCATGACATACCCGAGATCCCGCCGTTCTCTGTCCGTTCCCCGGCCCAGGCACCTCGCCTCCGCCCTGTTTCTGGCAGCGTCATGGCACTGACAACCGCCTGCGCCAGCTCACCGAGCGGCCCGTCGGCCGCGCCAGGCGGTTCGTCGCCCGACGCGGCCGGTGCCGTTGCTGTTACGGTCTCCGACATTGACGGCACTACCCGGACCATCCCGGACGGTAAGCCCGCAGCACTGTTCTTCTTCTCTGCCGGATGCGGTGAGTGTGCGGAAGGGGCCGATTCCCTGAACAAGGCCTCCACGGCCCTGGGAAGCTCGGCCGACTACCTCCTGGTGGACGTGGACCCCCGAGAACCGAAGGAGACCATCAACGGATTCCGCGATTACATCAAGGCCCCTGAGCTCCCTGCCGTCATCGACACCGAGGCCACACTGACCACCCAGTACAAGGTCACCTCCATAAGCACCCTGGTGGTGGTCGACGCGAAGGGCGACGTTACCTTCCGGGCCACCGACCCGTCTGCGGAAAAGATCCAAGAAGAACTCACCAAGGCCGGTGCCCAATGACAGCCCTGCTTGCCCTGGCCTTCGCCGCTGGAATGATTGCCCCGGTCAATCCCTGAGGTTTCGCCCTCCTGCCCGCCTGGATAGCCCAGACCATCGGGGACGCCCGGACGCGCCCGCTCGCGCTGCGTCTGGCCCACGGGCTCCGGGCCGGGCTCGCGCTCAGCCTCGGCTTCGCCGGGACCCTGGCAGCCTTCGGGCTGATCGTCAGCGCGGGCGCCAGGACCCTGATCAGCGCAGCGCCCTGGCTGGGAATGGCCACCGGGGTGATCCTTCTCCTGCTGGGCCTGGCCATGCTCACCGGACTCACACCACGGCTCCGTCTGCCGGCCTGGGCCAAGAAACCCCGCACACAAGAAGCCGCAGGGGCAGGTCACAAAACCGGGCGCATGGTGGCCTTCGGGATCGGATACGCCGCAGCATCCCTCGGCTGCACCCTCGGGGTGCTCCTGGCCGTGATCGCCCAAGCCCAGGCCGTCGCCAGCTACGCCGGGCTGCTCGCGGTCTTCGCCGCCTACGCCGCAGGCTCGGCCACTGTCCTGATGCTCGTTTCGGCAGGCACGGCCATCGCCGGGGCCGCCCTCGGGCGAAGAATCACCGGCCTGGCCAAGCACAGCAACCGCATCGCCGCCTTCATCCTCACCATAACCGGCGCCTACCTCAGCTGGTATTGGTATCCCGCCGCCACCGGCGGAACCGCACAGGCCAACAGCCTCGCCGTATGGTCAGCCGCCGCCAGCGCCTGGATCAGCGACAACAGCACCCTGATCGCAGCCCTCGCCGCAGCCGTGGTGCTCGCATCGGCATTGGCCGCCCTCAACCGGCGCAGGAGACTGCGCATCAGACAGGGAACGCCGCCCACAGGCGAGGGCCCCGGGCAAAGCGGGGAACCCGACTGCTGCACACCAACTCCGGACAACAACTCGACCGAGGACCGGCCAGGCACGATCCCGTAGCTGGCCGAGGACTCCCAAAAAGCAAGGGGGAGAGGGAACCTTGCCCATCTTCTGGCAAACGAGGCGCCCGCCTATCAGGACAGGTTGGTACAGCGGCATCAGGCCGGAAGTCAATTCGTGCGGCCCTGCTCGTCGTCTGAAACGACAATTCGGATCGCTAGCGGTCGGGCGATTGACGCTGCCTGAAGCTCAAGTGTGGGTCGTTGATGGAAGTTACTACCAGGAGGGGGAGAGTGAGGCGGTGGGTTAGATCTCTTTTAGGCGATTCCGCTTGGAGGCGAAGAGAACGCCTCCGCCGGTGATAATCGCAGCGGCAACAAGGTAATACGCCGGGGCGAGTTGGTTGTCGGTTTTGTCAATGAGCCAAGTGGCGATCATGGGCGCTGTGCCGCCGAAGACAGCGTTTGCCGTGTTGAAGGTGAGAGCAAAGCCGGAAAGGCGAACATGGGTGGGGAACTGTTCGGAGAGGAAGGAGGGGAGGACGCCGTCGTTAAGCGCAAGTACGCCGCCGAGGCACACCTGGATGATGATGACCAGGAGGATCCCAGCGCCGTCCAGGAGCATGAAGGCAGGAACAATGAAGAGTCCCATGAAAAGTGCAGCACACAGCATGGTCGTGCGGCGACCCAGGCGGTCCGATAGCAGGCCGGTGAGAAGTGCGAAGCCGACATAGAAAGCGGAAGCGACCGACGACGCAATGAAGGCAGGTGTCTCCGCCATGCCCAGCTCCTGGGAGAGATAGGTCGGCAGGTAAGTCAGGATGACATAGAAACCGATGGCGTTGAGAACTGCGCCCGAGAAGGCGATTGCCAGGGCCTTGGGGTATTTGATGACCTCGCGAAGAGGGGATTCTTCCGTGTCATCTTGATTCTCAAAGCGGGAAGACTCATCGGCGTTGCGGCGAATCCACAGGCCGTAAAGGCCCAGAGGTAGTGCGATGAGGAAGGGGACGCGCCAACCCCAAGAAATGAGAGCATCGTCGTCGAGTACGCCGGTGAGTAAAGCCGCAATGAGGGAGCCCAATAGCAGGCCGGATGCTGTGGCGGAAGGAACGATTGCGGCGTAAATGCCCCGCTTATGCGTCGGGGCGATTTCTGCGAGGTGCGTGGCTGCACCGGCATATTCGCCAGCCGCGGAGAAACCTTGGACCATGCGCGAAAGTAGAAGCAGCAGGGTGGCGGCGAATCCGATGGTTTCGTAGCTGGGGAGGAAGCCGATCACGGCTGTCGCTAGTGACATCATCGTGATCGATACCGTCAGGGTTTGAATTCGTCCGTGTTTGTCACCAAAGTGTCCCCACACTATTCCGCCGAGCGGGCGGACGAGGAAAGAAAGCGCAAAGAGTGCGAATGTCATGATGAGCGCGCGGCGCCCTTCCATCTCCGGGAAGAAGACTCGGGAGATAATGGCCGACATATAAATGTAGGCCGCATAGTCAAACCATTCGATGAAGGTTCCTATGAAGGACGCTTTGATAGCGCTGTGGTGTTGTGTGGAATCGGGGCCTGGTGGTGCTTGGGTTGACGTGGACATAGCTTCCACCGTACAGAAACTATGTGTGCTCCACGTCACTTAATTCCTAAACGTTCACGCTGTCCCGTTCGTTCTCATCAGCGTTCATGATGCCATTGACGCCACCCTCGGCAGCATCCCAGGTTGCTTGGTCTTGGATGCCGGCGCGCTTGGCTACGATCGTGGCACACAGTGCCTGACCGGTGACATTGACGGCGGTGCGGCCCATATCAATGATGGGCTCGATGGCGAGCAAGAGGCCGACGCCTGCCAGCGGGAGGCCCAGCGTGGAGAGCGTCAGTGTCAACATGACGGTGGCGCCTGTCGTGCCGGCAGTAGCTGCGGAGCCAATGACGGAAACGAAGATGATGAGAAGGTATTGGGTCGGAGAAAGGTCAATTCCGTAGAACTGAGCGATGAAGATGGCGGCGATAGCCGGGTAAACGGAGGCGCAGCCGTCCATCTTCGTGGTAGCGCCGAGCGGGATGGCGAAGGAGGCGTATTCGCGAGGCACACCCATGGCCCTCTCCGTAAAGCGCTGGGTAACCGGCATGACTCCCATGGAGGAACGGGTGACGAAGCCGAGGGAGAATACTGGCCATACGCGCTTGTAGAAGCCGATGATTGGAATGCGGTTGAAAGCAAGGACGGCAGGGTAGACCACAACAATGACAAGGGCGAGCCCGACATACATCGCGAGGACGAACTTGCCCAAGGAGCTCAGCGCATCCCAGCCATAGGTGGACACGGCTTTGCCGATGAGGGCGGCGGTGCCAATCGGGGCGAGGCGAATGATCCACCAGAGAACCACCTGGATGACCTTGAGGAAGGACTCGGTAAAGCGCAGGAAGGGATCGGCTGCCTTGCCAGCCTTGACCGCTGCGATGCCCAGAGCCAAAGAAATGACAAGGAGCTGAAGGGCGCCGAAGCTGAGGGAGACTTCGCCATCACTCAGGGAAGCCTTGAGTCCAAAGAAGTTGGCGGGGACGAGTTGCTGGAGGAAGGCGGTCCAGGACCCAACGTTGGAAGGATCGGCGGCGGTGGAGGCGTCGACAGTTGTGCCCACTCCGGGCTTCATCACGAGGGCAACGAGAATGCCAGCCAAGACGGAGAAGAAGGCCGTAATGGCGAACCATACGAGGGTGGAGATTGCCAGCGAGGCGGCGTTAGCCACCTTGCGCAGGTTGGCAACCGAGGTGACGACGGCCGCGAAGATGAGCGGCGGGACCATTACTTTGAGCAATTGGACGTACGCGCCGCCGACGCCGGACAAGGTATCGGAGAGCCACGAGGACTCCATGCCGGAGGCGATGAAGCCGAGAATGAGGCCGATAATGAGGCCGGCGATGACTTGGGCGCCAAAGCCGGTGGCCCACGAGGGCAGCGTGCGCGAGGATGCGCGGGAGGAAGTGTCGGACACGAGATTTTCCTTCTAGACAGTGTTGTATAGAAATGGACCATTTAGTTCGGTAAAGTTATACCGATCGGTTCACTAGAACGTGTAACACCGTACGCTGCCCAGAAATTCCCCTGCAAATTATGGGATGCGCTTGGTCCATTCATCGTTGAGGAACTTGGTGTCGACGAGGTGGCGGGCGGCGGCTAGGGAGTCGTCGGAAAGCTCGGCGTCGACGGCGCCGTAGCGGGTAGCGAACTCGCGTGCCATGGTCTCGATGATTTCCTCGCGGGGCACGCCGGTTTGGCGGCGCAGCGGGTCCACGCGCTTCTTTGCGCTGGCTAGACCCTTGGAAGACACCTTGACCTTGCCGATGCGCAAGACCTCCATCATCTTGTCCGCGTCGATGTCATAGCTCATCGTGGTGTGGTGGAGCACCGCGCCCTTCCGGCGCTTTTGGGCGGCACCGCCAATCTTTCCGCCGTCCGACGTGATGTCATTAATCGGCACGTACCAGGCATTGACGCCAAGCTTGCCAAGTGCCGCGAGTACCCATTGGTCCAGGTACTCGTAGCTAGCCTCGTAGGAATAACCGGCCACGAGCGAGTCTGGGGCGTACAGGGAATAAGTCACGCAATTGCCGCCCTCCATGAACATTGCGCCACCACCGGAGATTCGGCGTACTGGAATGATGCCGTGCTTGTCGACGCCCTCCTGGTCCAACTCATTGGCATAGGACTGGTAGGAACCGAACACGACGGCACGGTCTTCCCATTCCCAGAAGCGCAGAGTGGGGCCACGCTTTCCTTCAGCGACTTCGTTGAGGAGGACTTCGTCAAGGGCAACGTTGACTGGGGTGGGCAGAACCCCTGGGCGCAAGATTTCCCAGTTGTGATCCGTGAAGTCGGTACCGCCTGACAGCGCACGTTTGACCGTGACAGCTAGGTGATGGGTATCAAAGCCGTGGAGAGCTACGGGTGAATCGATTCGCGCAAGCGCGGCATCGAGGCGGGACTGGATGTCCTCGGTGCTTGTGGCAGTAGTGATGCCGACCAGCGCTGGGGCTAGTGCCTCGTAGGCCTCTTCCGGTTCGAGGAAGAAATCGCCAGAGACCTTGGCTGCGGTAACGGTGCTGTCGGCGTCAATATCGAGATCGACGACGAGTAGTTTGCCGCCGGGGACTTTGAGCTCGAAGTGTTCAGTTTGGTTCATGGTGTTCAGGGTACTCAGGTATGGCGGTGTGACGATTGGGGGAGTAGACCATTTAATGAATCCGAAAGTTGGGATGGGGGTAGCTAATGTTTGTTGGTTGTGTCTATGGAAGTAGTAAGGGGTCACGTAGAGGGTTGCTGTTGGGTGCTACGTTGCGGGCGCAAGTTAGTGCGTTAATGTTTCGTTCTAGAATATGGGGAGGAAATGTAGGGCTAGGCTGGCAGGCGTTTGAAGTGCTCAAAAAGGCTGTAATCTAATCGTTATAGCTAATATGACCTGCGGCTACGCGCGATTTTGACAAAAGAAGGGGATGCGGCGGTGGCGCATTGTTGTGTCGTCCGTATGGTGGGGGTCAACGCAAACGAAATAGCAAATCGTTCCCCAATCCCCTGGGATTTATGGGGGTAAAGATGAAAGCTATCGTTTGCTGTCGAGATATAGACCAAATGTAGAAAGGTTTAGAGAAACAATGGGTAAGAACATCAAGGATCTGTTTAACGCAACCGCATACGACAAGGCCGGCGAGAAGCTGGGCTCCGTCAAGGAGGTCTTCGTCGACGAGCAGTCCGGTCAGCCGACTTTCGTTGAGGTCAACCACGGTCTGTTCGGTATGAGCTCCAGCTTGGTTCCGCTCCGTGGTCACGATTTCACCGGTGATGAGCTCAAGCTGGCTTTCTCTAAGGACCGCATCGAGAACGCGCCGGATTTTGACTCCGATAAGCCGCTGACTCCTGAGGCGCAGGCGGACATCTTCAAGCACTACGACCTCGAGAACGCACAGGACGTAACCACCTACCGTGACGAGCGTGATGAGCGCGCTGGCGTTGCCGGTGCTGGCGTAGCTGGCGCTGGTGTTGCCGGTGCTGGTGCAGGTGCACACGCTAAGGATGAGACTGCTGCTACCAGCAGCAACCTCACCAACAATGAGGGCGAGGTTATCCGCTCCGAGGAGCGCTTGGACGTCAACAAGGAGCGCGTGGCCACCGGCGAGGCGCGCCTGCGCAAGTACGTCGTGACCGATACCGAGACTGTCGAGGTTCCGGTTGAGCGCGAAGAGGTTCGCGTCGAGCGCACCCCGATTTCCGAGGCTGACGCTGCCAACTACACCGGCACCATCGGTGATAACGGCGCGGAGGAAGCCTCCGTCACCCTGCACGAAGAGCGCGTGAATGTAGAGAAGAAGACCGTCCCGGTGGAGAAGGTTAACCTTTCCAAGGAGACCATCAAGGACACCGAGACCCACACCGAGGATCTGCGCAAGGAGCAAATCGATACCGACGGCATCACCGAGACCCGCAAGTAATCTCGGTTAAGGGCTAAGAGGCTGGAGCTGCAAAGCTCCAGCTTTTCGCGTTTTGGGTTTGTTCAGTATTTTCTGGTCTTGAACAGGGTGGAAAACGCAAGGCCAAGCCAGTAGGTTTGAATCATGTCACGTTTTAGCCCACTGAATTGGCCCGTTGTGCGCCAAATCCGGAACAAGGATGCCTTCGGCCGCGACGTGTCCACGCAGTCGGCTAAGAGTGAAGACCTGCGCGGACGCACCGTTGACGCGGACCGCGTCGTCCAGTCGGTCTGCCCCTACTGCGCAGTGGGTTGTTCTCAGCGCGTTTATGTCAAGGATGACCGCGTCATCCAAATCGAGGGCGACCCAGATTCCCCGATTTCCCGCGGCCGCCTGTGTCCCAAGGGCTCTGCTTCTGAGCAGCTTATTAATTCCTCGACACGCATCACCACGATCAAGTACCGAGCGCCCTATGCCACCGAATGGCAGGAGCTCGACGAAGAAACCGCGATGGATATGATCGCGGACCGTTTCGTGGAGGCGCGCGCGAGGCACTGGGAGGACGTCGATAAGCACGGGCGTCGTCTCAACCGCACCATGGGCATTGCGGGCCTGGGTGGTGCGACGCTAGATAATGAGGAGAACTACCTCATTAAGAAACTGTTTACCGCCACCGGCGCGATCCAGGTGGAAAACCAGGCGCGCATATGACACTCCGCCACTGTTCCTAGTCTAGGAACGTCGTTTGGCCGCGGCGGCGCAACCCAACCGCTGCAGGATATGGCGAATGCGGACTGCATCGTCATCGAGGGTTCTAATATGGCGGAATGCCACCCCGTGGGATTCCAATGGGTCGTGGAAGCCAAGAAGCGTGGTGCGCGCATTATCCACGTGGATCCGCGCTACACACGTACGTCTGCCTTTGCGAACCGCCACATCGGCATTCGCGGAGGCACGGACGTGGTGCTGCTCGGCGCGATTATCAAGTACGTGCTGGATAATGACCTGTATTTCCACGATTACGTGGTGAATTACACGAACGCGGCGTCGATCATCTCGCCGGATTTCCAGGACACCGAGGATTTGGAGGGCTTGTTCTCCGGGTACGACGCAGAGAAGGGCAAGTATGTCACGGACTCGTGGCAGTACGTGCGAAAGCCTGAGGGCTCCTCGTGGAACGTGGAGAAGGACATGACGCTGGAGGATCCGAATACGGTCTTCCAGATTCTCAAGCGCCACTACTCGCGCTACACCCCGGAGATGGTGGAAGAGACCTGTGGCATTTCGCCGGAGGACTTCTACTACTTGGCGGACTCGATTGCGCAGAACTCCACCCCGGAGCGCACTACGTGCTTCGCCTACGCGCTGGGCTTTACCCAGCACACCCTGGGTGCACAGTTCATCCGTACCGCGGCGATCCTGCAGCTGCTCATGGGCAACGTGGGCCGACCTGGCTCGGGGATCATGGCTTTGCGCGGGCACGCCTCGATTCAGGGATCGACCGATATTCCGACCCTCTTTAACTCGCTGCCGGGCTACCTGCCCATGCCGCACGCGGATCAGGAGACCTGGGAAGATTACCTGGATTCCTTCCGGCAGGAAGACCAGAAGGGTTTCTGGCAGCTGGGTGAGAACTACGCGGTCTCGCTCATGAAGTCCTACTGGGGCGACGCCGCAACCAAGGAAAATAACTGGGGTTTTGACCTCATGCCGCGCCTGTCCGGTGCGCACTCGACGTATGAGACCTTGTTGGCCATGCTGCGCAAGGAGGTGGAAGGCTACTTTGTCTTTGGCCAGAACCCTGCGGTGGCGCAGTCCAACGGCGGCATGCAGCGCCGCGGGCTCGCCTCGCTGAAGTGGCTGGTTGTCCGCGATTTCCAGGAGATTGAAACGGCAAGTTTCTGGAAGGATTCGCCGGAAGTCAAGAACGGCGAGCTCAAGACCGAGGAGATTGCCACCGAGGTCTTCCTCATGCCGGCGGCAACGCACGTGGAGAAGTCCGGAACCTTTACCCAGACTCAGCGCATGGTGCAGTGGCGCTTCCAGGCGACTCCGCCGCCGGGCCAGGCCCGCAGTGAGGCCTGGTTCTTCTACCAGCTGGGCAAGAAGATTCGGGCGCGCCTCGCGGATTCAACTGATCCGCGCGATCTGCCGATCAAGTCTGTCACCTGGGACTACACCGAGGATGAGCACGGCGATCCAAGCTCGGATGAGATTCTGCGTGAGATCAACGGCTACTACCTTGATGGGCCTAAGAAGGGCCAGCTTTTGCCGGCCTTTACGGAGATGCGGGCCGACGGTTCCACCTCCGGCGGCTGCTGGATCTACACCGGCGTGTACAAGGACGGTATCAACCATGCCGCGAAGAAGGTTCCGGGTTCGGAGCAGAATGAAGTAGCACTCGACTGGGGTTGGGTCTGGCCGGCCAACCGCCGCATTCTGTATAACCGCGCCTCCGCCAAGCCGGATGGCACTCCGTGGTCGGAGCGCAAGAAGTACATTTGGTGGGACGAGGACCAGGGCAAGTGGGTCGGCGATGATGTCCCGGACTTCCCGGTGACCAAGCGCCCGGACTACGTCGCGCCTGTCGACGCCGTCGGCCCCGACGCCCTGGACGGTGATGATCCCTTCATTATGCAGCCGGATGGCTTGGGTTGGCTGTTCGCGCCGAAGGGGCTGTCCGACGGACCGCTGCCGACTCACTACGAGCCGCAAGAATCACCGGTGCACAACGCGCTGTACAAGCAGCAGCAGTCACCGACGCGCCTGACTATCAAACGCGCGGACAACCTTTCCCGCCCCGAGCCAGGGGAGCGGGGCGAGGACGTGTTCCCGTTTGTCTTCTCCACCTACCGTCTGACGGAGATGTACACCTCGGGCGCGATGTCACGCCGCCTGCCTTACTTGGCGGAGTTGCAGCCGGGGCTCTTCTGCGAGGTGGACAAGGAACTGGCCGCCAAGCGTGGATTGGTCAACGGCGAGTGGGCCACCATCGTGTCCCCGCGCGGCGTCATCGAGGCTCAGGTTTTGGTGACGGACCGCATGGAGATGCTCACCATCAATGGTGAGGACTTCCACCAGATCGGCTTGCCGTATCACTACGGAGAATCGGAGACCACCGAGGTGGCCGGCGATGGCGCCAACGACTTGTTGGGCCTGACCCTAGAGCCGAACGTGTTCATCCAGAACTCCAAGGTGGGGGCATGCGATATCCAGCCGGGCCGCCGTCCGCGTGGCGAAGCACGCGTCAAGCTGTTGCGCGAATACCAAGAGCGGGCGCACCTCACTGTAGATTCGGGTAACCGGATCCTCGATGTCTCAGACGCTTTCAGCACGGAAGAGAACACTGCTTCTGCAGAAAACACTGGTGATGATTCCACAGCTGGCAACGAAGCAGACTATGAAGGCAAAGAAAGCTAAGGAGGACTAATGGCTAATCTTTTCACCGAAAAGGCTGATCGGCATGGCTATGGGTCCTATCAGCGCATGGCGTTCTTTACCGATACCTCGGTATGTATCGGCTGCAAGGCCTGCGAGGTGGCGTGCAAGGAATGGAATCGCAACCCGGTGGAGGGTTATGCGGTCACCGGTAATTCCTATGACAACACCGGTGGGCTAGGCGCGAATACGTGGCGCCACGTGGCTTTCATCGAGCAAAACAACGAGCGTATTGAGCAGGCACGCGAGGACGGGCGCAAACTTGTCTCGCTGGGCCTGCCCACGGTGTCCGCACCGAGCGTCACCCCAGATACCGATGATTTTCGCTGGCTCATGTCCTCCGACGTGTGCAAGCACTGCACCAATGCTGGATGCTTGGACGTGTGCCCGACGGGCGCGCTCTTTCGCTCCGAGTTCGGCACCGTCGTGGTGCAGGACGACGTGTGCAATGGCTGTGGTACGTGCGTGGCCGGTTGCCCCTTCGGCGTCATTGAGCGCCGCGATGACGGCGGCGTGACGCTGAAGGCGGACAAGACCGCCACCGTGGATTATGAGGTCCCTGACCACGCGGGTGTGAACGTGCTGGCAAAGCTGAAGCAGCTGAAACCCCAAGGGCCTGACCATATTCCGGGGCAGGCGATGCCGATCAAGAATTTGGGCGTGGCTCAGAAGTGCACCATGTGTTATGACCGCCTCAAGATCGGCGAGCAGCCCGCGTGCGCCAAGACGTGTCCGACGGATTCCATCCAGTTTGGCCCTTACGAGGAGATGCTCGCTGCCGCGAAGGAGCGCGTCCGCGTCCTCCACGAGCAGGGCCTGACGGAGGCTCGTCTCTATGGCGCTAATTCCCAGGATGGGGTCGGCGGAACCGGGTCCATCTTCCTGTTGCTCGATTCCCCAGAGGTCTACGGGCTGCCGCCGGATCCGCGCGTGCCCACGGCGGATTTGCCGCAGATGTACAAGACCGCAGCGAAAGCTATCGGAGGAATGGCGCTGGCCGTGGCCGGGGCATTCATGTTGGGAGGCCGCAAATGAGCGAATTTGATGAGTATCGCCCGCCCCAGGAGCCGCGGCGCCGGCGCGGCGGCAAGAAGCGCCGGCGTGGACGAGTCGGCGCTGGGGCACAGGATGGTTCCAAAGAAGAGCGTATGGCGGAGGACTTCGAGTTCTCCTCGTATTACGGCAAGCCCGTAGTCAAGGCCCCGCCGTGGGAGTGGCCCATCGGCGGCTATCTCTTCCTCGGCGGCGTGGCCGGCGGTTCTGCGATGTTGGCCGCCGGTGCCCAGGCCACGGGGAACGCACCGCTGAAACGCTCGACGCGGCTGACGGCTTTCTCCGCGGCGTCGGTAGGCTCGGTCTTTTTGGTGCTCGACCTCGGCCGCCCAGAGCGCCTGCTCAACATGTTCCGCGTCTTCAAGGTGACCTCGCCGATGTCCATCGGCTCGTGGATCCTGGGCAGCTTCGCTTCCGCCGCGGCCCTGCCGGCGGTCGTGGAAGCGGACGCACTGGTCGGCGGTGTGCTGCCGAAGCCGCTTCGCCGCCTCCTCGATAAGGCGGCGGGTCCAGCAGGCGCTGTCGCCGGCGTGCTTGGTGGCCCGCTGGCGGGCTACACGGCGGTGCTGTTGGCCAACACGTCAAACCCGACGTGGAATGACGCGAAGAAGCATCTGCCTTATGTGTTCGTGTCCTCGGCTTCGGCGGCGGCGTCGGGCGCCGCCATGGTCTTTACACCGGTGGAGAATGCTGGCGCGGCACGAGTACTCGGTATCACTGCCGCGGCGACCGATCTGGCCGCGACCCGTGTCATGGAAGCGAACATGGAGCCCGAGCCTCTGCGTCCGCTGCACGAAGGCACGCCCGGGAAACTCATGAAGGCCTCCGAGGCGCTCATTGCCGCGGGCGGGGTGGGAACCGCAATCGCGTCGGTCACAAAGTCGCGCGCGGTGTCGGTGGTCTCCGGCCTGGCACTTCTGGCGGGTTCTGCCTGCACGCGTTTCGGCGTGCTCAATGCGGGGCTGGAGGCGGTGAAGGACCCCGCGACAAGCACCGGCCCGCAGAAGCGCCGTGCTGAGGCCCGCCGCCAGACAGAAGGCCTCACGCACTCGACGGTGACTAGCGGATAGTAATGCGCGCCTCACCCGTCACGGTGCGCCCAATGACCGGATAGCCAGGAACCTCGCCGATGACCAGCAGGCCACCCGAGGTTTGGGCATCGGCGAGGAAGACCAAGTCCTCTTCGCTCAAGTCTGAGTCGAGGTGGGGGCGGACCCAATCCAGGTTGCGGCGCGAGCCGCCCGGGATGAAGCCCTCCGCCAGGGCCTCCATGGCGCCGTCCACCGCAGGAACAGCGGAAAAATCCAGCTCCGCGCCGACACCGGAGGCGCGGCACATCTTGTAGAGGTGGCCCAGAAGCCCGAAGCCGGTGACGTCCGTGGCCGCGCGCACGCCCGCGGCTACGGCGGCCGCGGCAGCGTCGCGGTTGAGCGTGGTCATGGAATCCACCGCGGCCTGGGAGACTTCACCGGTGGCCTTGTGCTTGTTATTGAGGATGCCCACACCGATTGGTTTGGTCAGCGTGATGGGCAGGCCCGCCTCGGCGGCGTCGTTGCGCATAATCTTGTCGGGGTGGACGATGCCCGTGGCAGCCAAACCATACGTGGGCTCCGGGGCAGTGATGGAGTGTCCACCAGTAATGGAGATCCCTGCCTCGCTGGCCACATCCATGCCACCGCGCAGGACCTCGCGCAATACATCAAGACCGAGCTTCTCGCGCGGCCAGCCCACGAGGTTGATGGCGGTGATGGGAGTGCCGCCCATGGCGTAGACGTCGGAAAGCGCATTGGCTGCCGCCACCCGGCCCCAGTCATAGGGGTCGTTGAGCATCGGGGTGAAGAAGTCCGCGGTGGAGATGACCGCGAGGCCGTTTGGGATGCGCACGGCGGCGGCATCGTCACCGTCGTCAAGCCCGACCAGCACGTTGGGGTCCGCGGTGCCCACGAGGCCCGCGACGGCCGATTCGAGCTCTCCCGGAGGAATCTTGCAGGCGCAGCCGCCACCGGCGGCAAAGGAGGTAAGTGTGATGTCAGACATGGGGGTCATTCTAGCCGCGTGTATGGTGAGCAGACGGAGGCGTACGTGTCCTGGTGGGCGCCCCGGTCTTCAAAACCGGTGAGGCCGAGCATCTCGGTCTGGCAGGTTCGATTCCTGTCCGTCTCCGCCATTAGCGCAGCTAGGAGGAACTTTGATGACTGACCCCCGCCGCTTCATCCCGAAGATGGATGAAATCCTCCAGTACCCAGCGGTGCAGGACGCCCACCAACGATTGGCACCGCATTCGGTCCGGGCGATCATCGACGCCGTGCTTGCCGACGCCCGCTCCGGCTCCCTTGACCCCACCCGCATTCAAGAGGAGCTGGCCGACAGGCTGGAAGTAGCACAGCCCTATTCCTTGCGCCGCGTCATCAATGCCACGGGCGTGATCATCCACACGAACCTGGGCCGCGCCCCTTTGCCGCCGGCAGCGGTGGATGCGCTCGTGGCAGCAGCTGGCTATACGGACGTTGAGATGGACTTGGACAGCGGCCTGCGCTCACGGGATAGAGGGCGCGCGGCAGTCGACGCTGTCTTGGCTGCCTGCCCCGGCGCGGAGGATGCGCTGGTGGTCAACAACGGGGCCTCTGCGCTGTTGCTGGCGACCGCTGCCTTGGCCCCGTGCAAGGAGGTCATCATTTCCCGCGGCGAACTTATTGAGATTGGTGCGGGCTTCCGTCTGCCGGAGCTCATCGAGTCCACGGCCACCCGCTTGCGGGAGGTGGGCGCGACGAACCGCACCCACGTGGCGGACTACGAGCGGGCGCTCGGGGAGAACACCGGGGCGATTCTCAAGGTGCATCCCTCGAACTTCTTGATCAGTGGGTTTACGTCTTCTGTGCCGGTTGCAGACCTGCGCAGACTCACAGATCTGCCGCTCATCGTGGATATCGGCTCAGGGTTGCTCGCACCCGATGAGGTGCTTCCTGAGGAACCCTCCGCCAGCGAGGCTCTTCGGGATGGCGCGGACGTAGTGCTCTTCTCGGGGGATAAACTCCTCGGCGGACCGCAAGCCGGCGTGCTTGTGGGAAAGAAGGAAGCGATCGCCGCGTGTAAGAAACATCCGCTGGCGAGGGCGGTGCGCATCGATAAGCTGCGGCTTAACGCCCTTGAGGCCTCCCTTGCCGCTCCCTCTAACGCCGTGCGGGATGCGCTGCACATTGACGCTAAACGTCATCGCGAGCGTACCGAGAAGGTCGCCGCGGCGGTGGGCGGCGAGGTTGTCGAGCATGCCGGGCGTGTGGGCGGCGGCGGGGCGCCCGAGGTACCGCTGCCGGGCTGGGCCGTGGCGTTGCCAGAAGAGCTGGCACGTCCACTGCGGTTGGGCGAGCCTCCCGTGGTGGCACGCGTGAACCAGGGACGCTGCCTGGTGGATGTGCGCTGCGTGCCGGAGGCGCAGGATGCGGAGCTTATTGCTGCGATTCAGGCGGTGATGTAGGTGTACGTTGTGGCGACCGCCGGGCATGTGGATCACGGAAAGTCGAGCCTGGTCAAAGCCCTGACGGGAATGGAACCGGACCGCTGGGAGGAAGAGAAGCGGCGCGGTTTGACCATCGACTTGGGGTTCGTGTGGACGAAGCTCGACTCCGGCGCCGACGTGGCTTTTGTCGATGTGCCGGGACACGAGAAGTTCCTGGGCAACATGCTGGCCGGGGTGGGGCCCGCGCCGGTGGTGCTCTTTGTCGTGGCGGCCGATGAAGGCTGGCAAGCGCAGTCCGCTGACCACCGCGATGCATTGCGCGCTCTGGGAATCGAGCACGGTGTGGTCGCGCTGACCCGCGCGGATAGGGCTGACTCGGCCCGCCGCGCTGAGGTCACCGCGCAGGTCAAGGCAGAGCTGGCGAAAACAGCGCTTGCCGACGCTCCCGTGGTCGAAGTCTCCGCAAAGACCGGCGAGGGCGTCGAAAAGCTTCGCGCCGAGTTAGACCAGGTGCTCGCCGCTATGCCCGCGCCGGATTGCCAAGCACGCGTGCGGTTGTGGGTCGATCGCGCCTTCAGCGTGAAGGGTGCTGGCACCGTGGTGACGGGAACGCTGGCGGCGGGGACTGTCTCGGTGGGGGATGAGCTGCAGCTTGGCGGGCAACTCGTGACGGTGCGCGGAGTGCACAGTGAAAACACGTCGGTGGACAGCGCTGGCCCGGTGACACGCGTGGCGCTTAACCTCCGCGGGGTGGCCGCCGACCAGGTTCATCGTGGGGATGCACTGCTGAGCCCAGGGCGTTGGCGGGTGCTCGATACCGTGGATATTCGCCGTACTTTTGGGACCGTGATGACCGAGCTTCCCCAGAACCTCGTGGTGCACATTGGCACGGTGGGGGTGGGCGCGCGTCTGCGGCCTTTAGGCGGTGAATTCGCGCGGTTGACACTGGAAAGCCCGCTACCTCTCACGCTGCTCGATAGATTCGTGGTGCGCAGCCCCGGCGGGCGGCACGTGGCGGCGGGCTTCGAAGTCGTGGACATGCACCCGGCTGAGCTGCGCAGACGTGGTGATGCGAAGAAGCGCGCAGCTGAGCTAGAAGTTCTAGAGCCGACCAACCCGTCCGAGTGGCTCAAACGCTGCGGCTACGCTGCACACGAAGAACTCGTGCGCGATGGCTTCTCGGTGGAGGAAAAGCCTGCCGGAGTCATCGAGTTCGCTCAGTGGTGGATTGCCGCACGACAGGTGACCGCGTGGAAGAATGCTCTCGTTTCGGCTGTGGAAGCACATGCCGCAGCGAACCCACTTTCCCCAGGACTGACGAAAGCAGCGGCCATGGACGCGCTGAACCTGTCAGAGCCGGCCCTGCTGGGCCTAGCAGTAGCGGCAGCCAAGCTCGAATCGGTCGATGGCGTGCTGCGCGTGCCCGGTCAGTCCGTCGACCTGGGCCCCGCGGAGAGGGGAGTAGCTGAGCTCGAGCAACGCCTGCACGCCGAGCCTTTCGCTGCCCCGGAGGCAGAAGAACTCAAGGAACTAGGACTGGGCCCCAAAGAGCTCGCCGCTGCCGAGCGCGCCGGGCGCGTGCTCCGGTTAGACAAAGGCGTTGTGCTTTTGCCTTCCGCTCCGCGCGAGGCGCTCGAAGTTGTCTCTACGTTGGAACAGCCCTTCACCCTCTCGGAGGCGCGCCAAGCCCTGGGGACGACGCGCCGGGTTGCCATCCCGCTCTTCGAGCACCTCGATGCCACCGGCGCGACCCGCCTAGTCGACGGCAAGCGCTTCGCATTCGGGCCAGGGGCAAAGGAACCAAAGTAAAGGCACCATTTGTCGCCGGTTTTCGGATAAACCCCAGGTCAATGAATTAGCGTAAGTGCATAAGGTGCCAGTTAAAAGGTGCCTTTGGTGGCCATTGAGAAAACTTTGAAGGCGCAAGTATCTTCATTGGCTTAGCGGTGACCGTCATTGACGGTCTCCGTTATGTTTTGTAGGGTGAACCCATGATCCAGTCTTTCGGTAACCGTGATACCGAGCTTGTCTGGTTACGCGAAGCGTCGCCGCGGATTGATTCGAGAATCCACAAAACTGCTAATAGAAAACTCCATCAGCTCGATGCTGCTGTTTCGCTGAACTCCTTACGTATTCCACCGGGCAACCGCCTCGAAGCTTTGAAAGGTGACCGGAAAGGAACATTCAGTATCCGAGTCAATCAGCAGTGGAGGATCACCTTCCGCTGGACCGAGGCCGGCCCAGCGGACGTTGTTATCGAGGACTATCACTAAGGACGGTTATGAGTACTAAGCTTTATCCGCCGATTCACCCCGGCGAAGTGCTTAATGAAGATTTCATCGAAGCTTTTGGGATTACCCAACACCAACTGGCTGTAGAAATTGGCGTCCCGCTGCGGAAGATTAATGAGATTGTTCACGGCAAGCGTGGAATCACCGCAGATACCGCTCTTCGGCTAGGAAAGTACTTCGGAATCGAACCGCAGTATTGGCTCAACCTGCAAAGCCGTTATGAATTGGAGGTGGCTGAGGATGCCGTCGCTGATGAAATCGATGGCATCCGGCCCCTCGGGGCGGCTTAAATTCAGCGGTTAATAGCGAGAGCGATTGGACTGGGGGCGTCCGCCAGAAGCAGAGCGGACTGAATGGCGGCTGCCTAGGTCAGGATCATCGCTTCCCCAGGAGTCTTCGGCCCAGATCGCAAAATCGCGATCGGCATAGCGCTCTTGTCGGGTGGCAAGGTGCTCCATCCTCTGCGCATAGCGTTTCTTCGAAGCATTAACTTCGTCAGCTTTAGAGCCTGTAGAGGATCGATTTCTGCGATTGTTGTGTTGTTTGCTGGGCATGATGAGTTCCTGAGCTTCTGAAACGGTGAGCTAGCGTAAATAAGACCCTACGCGAGAGGTGGGTTTAGCAGCCAGGTCGCGGCCGACCAACAGGGGCAAAGGAACCAAAGTAAAGGCACCATTTGCGGGCGGTTTTCGGAGAAATTCCAGGTCAATGAATTAGCGTAAGTGCATAAGGTGCCAGTCAAAAGGTGCCTTTGGGGGACGTGAAGGCGCGCGAGCCGGTGGGCAGCGGCGAAGCGAGGGGATCTGCAGGTGTGGTGAACTCCCAGTCTGCGTCGGGGTCGAGCGCTGGCGGGATGGCGGGCTTGTCCGAGTCGAGTGGCAGCGGTGGGACCGCGGGGGCGAAGAGCTCGGCAGGGTCAGCGGGGTCGAGGGGAAGGTCCACGGCGATGCGGCCCCCTGCAGCATAAGCCCGGGCGGCCAGGGAAACACCGGACTGAGAGGCAGCTGCGAACGCGGCGGCCAGCGCTGGGACGTCGGAGAGCTCCGCGCACGGTCCGAGGACGAGGTTGTCGTGGGTGGCGAGGATGGTGTCGTCGAGAAGCGCAAGCGTCACGATAAGCTGCTCGGTTCCCATCTCGCGCACCTGGTGCGCGGTGAGCTCACCTTCCGCGACACGAACGAGGGCGCCGTACCCACCGCTGAGCAGGGCAGTACCCGCCGGCTGATTGTTTGCGGGAATCATCCACGGGTCGAGTCCCAGGGCAACGGCGACCTCCACCTCGCCATCAACAATCTCGACGGTGGCTTGCGTCGTTGGAGTCATCGCCGCAGTGCGCAGACGATTGAGCGCCTGATACCCGGAGGACTCCTCGCCATCGAGCGCGCCCAGAAAACCGAAATCCGAGCGCACACGCCAGCCTCCCGTGGTGGGGTCGGGGAGCAAGGACACGTCGACGAGCGCAGGCTGCTGCGCCAACCCCGGGATGCTCAGCGCGGTGCCGAGGCTAAGATGCTCGAGAATCGCGACGTGCTCAACACCAAAGTAAGACGGAGCCAGCGGATATAGCGCCATGGTTGCGACAGTCACCTCAAGAGTCAGATGGGATGCGATGGACTTCTTTCAAGCTTACGCAGAGGCCGGGTTAGACACGCTATAGTTTGCCACTATGGACTTAGCCACCATCGCGTTCGCTTTCAGCCTTGTGTTGCTGTCTGGCTTGTCGACGTCCATCGGAGGCGCCCTCGCCGTAGGCAAGAGAGAACCTGGCCCGAAGTTCATGGCCGCTGCCCTGGGCCTGTCCGCGGGCGTGATGCTCTACGTCTCCTTCATGGAAATCTTGCCGGAGGCCCTGAAGAAACTAGAAAGCACCCTCGGGGACGAAGCGCGCGCCACCTGGACGATGATGGCGGCATTCTTCGCGGGCATTGCGATTATCGCGATCATTGACCGCTTGGTGCCCGAGGAGATCAACCCGCACGAGCCGGCCACGACCGAAGAAGAGGCGGCGCAAAAGGCTGATGAAGACCGGCATGTTCACCGCCTTCGCGCTGGCCATTCACAGTTTCCCGGAGGGCTTCGCCACGTTCCTCTCGGGCCTGGAAGCCCCGGAGATCGCCATCCCCGTTGCCGTGGCTATCGCCATTCACAACATCCCCGAGGGCATTGCGGTGGCGGTACCCCTGCGCAGCGCGACGGGCTCGCGGAAGAGGGCCTTCTGGTGGGCCACGCTATCTGGCTTGGCCGAGCCCTCGGCGCTCTCATTGGCTTCGCGCTGCTGATGCCATTTATCGGCCCGATGACGTTCGGCATCAGCTTTGCCGTCATCGCCGGCATCATGGTGTTCATCTCCTTGGATGAGCTTCTGCCCACGGCAGAGGAGACCGGCGAACACCACTGCGCCATCTACGGGCTGATAGCCGGTATGGCGGTGATGGCTGTTTCGCTCGCGATGTTTATCTAAGGTTTATTTCACGCGCTCGGCGGTGGCCTTGACCGCCATGACAATGCTGACGATGACGGCGCCCAGAATAAAGCCGCACAGCATGGACAAGCCGGTGTCCGCCAACCAGGCGAGGGCGCCGTTGTTGATGCTCTCTGTCACGTGGTGGATAAAGCCATATGGCTGCTCGGCGCCGAATTCACTCAGGCCCTTGACCACGATGTGGCCGCCGACCCACAGCATGGCGGCGGTGCCGATGATGCCGATGATGTTGAGCACGATGGGCATGCCCTTCACCAACGCGGTACCCAGGGCGGAGTCACCATCGTGGCGCTTGAGCAGGGCGACGCCGATGTCATCCATCTTGACTAGCAGCCCGACGGCGCCATAGACACCCAAGGTGAGGAGGACACCGACGGTGACTAGGGTGCCGAGGCGCAGCCAGAAGGGTTGGTCCATGACCTCGTTGAGGGAGATGACCATGATCTCGGCGGAGAGGATGAGGTCCGTGGTGATAGCGGACTTGACCAGGGAGTCTTCGGCCTCAGGGCCTCTTTCTTCCGCTGGCTTTTCCTCCTTTTCGCCGCGGTGGAAAACTGAGTGGAAGATCTTCTCCGCGCCCTCGAAGCACAGGTAAGTACCGCCGCACATGAGGATGGGAGTCAGGGCCCAAGGCGCGATCCACGACAGGATGAGCGCGATGGGCAGGATGATGACGAGCTTGTTGATGAGCGAGCCCTTGGTGATGCGCCAGATCATTGGCAGCTCGCGCTGCGGCTTGACGCCCTGGACATATTGGGGTGTGACGGCGGCATCATCGACGACGACTCCGGCGGCTTTCATCGACGTCTTTCCGGCTAGCGCTGCCACGTCGTCGACGCTGGAGGCAGCGGAGCGGGCGATCAGGGCGACGTCGTCAAGCAGGGCAAAGAGACCACCGGCCATGGCTCACATCCTTAGGGGTAGGGGAGAAGTGTCTCCCCAACTTTACTCGGCAGGAACGAGCTCTACATCTTCTGCCCATGTGAGGTCCATGCCCAGCGTGCGCAGCCAATTCATGGCGTCATCGCCGTAACGCGTGATGCCCTCGACGGCGGCCAGCGTGCGCTCCATGGCGCGCTCGGCCTCCTCGGCACTGATGAGGCCGTTGGAGGTGGCCGCGGCTAGCTCGTCGATGTCGAGCACGTCGACCGGCTCGCCGGAGGTAGAAACCAAGTCGACGTAGAGATCGCGGGTGGTCCACACGTCCCCGTCAACGTCGATGTCGGCGATGTCGATGTAGAAGTCCTGGTGCACGTCCACGCCCTCGCGGAAGTGGAAGATATTGGCGCGCAGGCCGAGCTCCGGCAGCAGCCAAGACTCGAGGTAGCCGAAGCGCGGGTGGTTGGCGCCGCGGGCCATGTACAGGCCAAAATCGGTGACCCGGTAGGTGTCTACCTCGCGCTGGAAACCTTTCGGGTCGACATTGATGTTGTCGGCCGTATTGAAGGTCTCTTGCTTGACTGGGTGCAGATCTGTGCTCATTAGTTCACCTCGAGGAAAGCCGCGGTAGGTGGGAAGGAACACGAGGATTCAGCAGTGTTGACCGCACCGGAGAGGACCGCCACGACGGTACCCTTGCCGGTCGTTGCGCGGCCCGAGACCGTGGTTGGCCCATCGGTGTTGATGCCGTTGTTGAAGAGGGGAGTGGTGCCGAACTGGAAGGTGTCCAGGTTGAACCACTGGACGCGCATGGCGCCCTGTTCTTCAGCGGCGGTCGGGGTACCCAGGGCGGTGAAGAGGAAGACGGCTTCGCCTTCACCGGCGCCTGGGGCCGGCATATCGGTTGGGCCCGGTACGGCGATGGCGGAACCCACCGAATCGCCCTGCCCGCCGATGCACTGCGCGGAGACCGTGGGCCAGTAGAACTGGCGGAAGCCGGGGTTATTTCCCTCCGGCATCGCGACGCCGCCCTCACCGCCGTCACCAGCGGTGAAGTTGAGTGCGGTGAGGATGGCGCTACGGGCCTCCTGCGGGATCCATGGCTGTGCCGCGAAAGCACGAACGCGCTCCTGCGTCTCCGGGGTGGGACGGCCGAGGCTGTCCAGCGGGTTGCTGCTCTGAGGAACGCTCACCAGCGAGGAGAGATCAGGGGCGCCGGCATGCGCGGGCGTGATGCTGAGCAGGCCCACCATCAGGGCAGCAGTGAGTCCGGCTACGCCGCGACGGGCGGAACCGGTGGAGTGCTGTTCAGAAAAGGCCATGGAGAATCCTTGCGTGTGGGTGGGGGAAGTGACGTCACAGAAACTACACAGTGATCACATCAGCCACAATAGTATCTGCTGTCACAATATTCACTTTTTCGGCGTAGTCAACTCTTTTTAGAGCCCTACTGTGCGGTATGTCGGTGCTTGATACCAATCTGTTACATCCCGCAGCGCTCTGCGGGATGATGCGCGCGATGCTGCACATCAAAGGGCTAGAGAGTATATTTAAGGGCCGTTCACATCGCTAACGCACCATGCTTTGAAGGAGCACCCCACACGTGAGTAATACTGAATTCCGTAACGTAGCCATCGTCGCGCACGTTGACCACGGTAAAACCACCCTTGTCAACGGCATGCTGGAGCAGTCCGGCGCTTTCGGCGACCATGGCGAACACTCGGATCGCGTCATGGACTCCAACGATCAGGAGCGCGAGCGCGGCATCACCATTCTGGCGAAGAATACCGCCATCCACCGCAAGGGCCTAGGCAAGGATGGCGGAGATCTCATCATCAACGTCATCGATACCCCGGGCCACGCTGACTTCGGCGGCGAGGTCGAGCGCGGCATTTCCATGGTGGACGGCGTCGTGCTGCTTGTCGACGCCTCCGAAGGCCCCCTCCCGCAGACCCGCTTCGTCCTCACCAAGGCACTGGAGGCGAAGCTGCCGGTCATCATTTGCGTGAATAAGACCGACCGCCCCGACGCCCGCATCGACGAGGTCGTCACCGAGGCCCAGGACCTGCTGCTGGAAATCGCCGCCGGCCTCGAGGACGAGGAAGCAGCCGCTGCCGCCGAGGAGCTGCTGGGCCTGCCGGTCCTCTACACCTCCGGCCGCGAGGGCAAGGCTTCCACTGAGAACCCAGGCAATGGCAACGTTCCGAACGCCGATGATCTGCAGGCGCTTTTCGACGTTATTTATGACGTCCTCCCCGAGCCCTCCGCCAAGGTCGACGCCCCTCTGCAGGCACACGTGACCAACCTGGACTCCGATGACTTCCTTGGTCGTATCGCCCTGCTTCGTATCTACTCGGGCACCCTCAAGAAGGGCCAGCAGGTGGCCTGGATGCACTACGACGAGGAAGGGGAGATGCACACCAAGACCGTCAAGGTGGCGGAGCTCCTGCGTACCGTCGGTTTCCAGCGCCAGCCGGATACCGAGGCCATCGCCGGTGACATCGTGGCGATCTCCGGTATCTCCGACATCATGATCGGTGACACCATCGCGGACGTGGAGAACCCGCAGCCGCTGCCGCGCATCAAGGTCGACGAGCCGGCCATCTCCATGACCATTGGCGTGAACACCTCCCCGATGGCAGGCCAGGGCGGCGGCGATAAGCTCACCGCCCGCTTGGTCAAGGCCCGCCTGGACCAGGAGCTCATCGGTAACGTCTCCATCAAGGTGCTGCCGACCGAGCGTCCCGACGCTTGGGAAGTCCAGGGCCGCGGCGAGATGGCGCTTTCCGTACTCATCGAGAACATGCGCCGCGAGGGCTTCGAGTTGACCGTCGGTAAGCCGCAGGTAGTCACCCAGGTCATCGACGGAAAGACGATGGAGCCCTATGAGATGCTCACCATCGATTCCCCCTCCGAGCACCAGGGCGCTATTACCCAGCTGCTGGCCACCCGCAAGGGGCAGATGCAGTCCATGGACGTGCGCGAGGGCGACTGGGTCCGCATGGTCTTCCGCGTTCCCGCCCGCGGTCTCATCGGTTTCCGCACCCAGTTCATGACGGAGACCCGCGGCGCTGGCATCGCCAACTCCATCTCCGATGGCCTCGACGTCTGGGCCGGTGACATCAAGGCCCGGCCGACCGGCTCGCTGGTGGCCGACCGTTCCGGACAGATCACCGCCTACGCCCTCCAGCAGTTGGCGGACCGCGGTGACTTCTTCGTGGAGCCGGGCATGGAGGCCTACGAGGGCATGGTTGTCGGCGCCAATAACCGTGATGAGGATATGGATATCAACATCACCAAGGAAAAGAAGCTGACCAACATGCGCTCCGCCACCGCGGATGCCACCGTCACCCTCGCCAAGGCCCGGACCCTGTCCCTGGAAGAGGCGCTGGAGTTCTGTGGCACCGACGAGTGCGTCGAGGTCGGCCCGAACGTTCTGCGCGTGCGCAAGGTCGAGCTGTCCGCCACCGACCGCAAGCGCGCGGCCGCCCGCGCCAAGCAGCTCAACAAGTAGTTCGCTCAGCGCCGCCCCCGGGTAACTACAGTGGTAGGGAAAGTTTTCGGAATGTAAAGGTTGTGTGGAGTGGACCGTTTCCTGCCTCGGCTTGGCGTTATCCTCGCAGCCGCCCTGCTTACCGCCTGCCAGGCCAACCCCGGTCCGCCGCCGGTGGTAGATGAGAACGATCGCAGCACCACGCCAACGAATTCCAGCACCACGGCCCCGCCACCTGAGGTAGCACCCGAAGAGGACCTTCTGCCGGAGCGCAGCACCGTGGCGATTGGGGTGGACCCGCTGCGCGGTGGGCTCAACCCACATCTGGTGGCGAACAACTCCGAGCTGGTCAACCAGATTGCGGAGCTGGTCCTTCCCTCAGCTTTCCACGGCTCTGAGATGGATACGGATGTCCTGGAATCCGCAGAGGAGATCGAAGCCCCCGGCAGCATTGCCATGCGGGTACGCTATACCATCGCCGGGCCGGCGCAATGGTCGGATGGCACGCCGATCAGCGGCTCCGATTTTAACTACCTGTGGTCACAGATAATGCGCACGCCGGGCGCGAAGGACGTGGCTGGCTACCGGGCAATTACAGCCGTGCGGACCTCCGGGAATGGGCGCGTGGTCACCGTTGACTTCGGGCATCGCGTGGAGGATTGGCACAAGCTCTTTGCCAACCTCGTGCCCTCCCACCTTCTGGAGGACCGCGATTTCGCCTCGGCCCTGGCGGACGGGATCCCCGCCTCGGCCGGGCGCTACCTCGTCGCCGGAATGGATCGCGGCCGAGGAATCATTACCCTCAACCGCAATGATCGGTTCTGGGGAGAAGATCCCGCGAATATCGACGTCATTCAGCTGCGCGCTGTGCGTGATACCGCGCAGGCGGTGAACATGCTGCGCTCGCACCAGATCGGTTTTGCTGATATCACCCCGCAGCAGACCACCTTGGAGAACTTGAGCCTGCTCAGCAACGTCAATACCGGTGTGGTGACCCGGCAACGCCAGCTGCGGCTGAACATGTCGGCGGTTGAAGGAGCGCTCGATGAGCAGGCGCAACGCCGTGCGTTGGCCTCGCTTCTCGACACCGACCAACTAGCCCGCCTCGCCACCGGCCGCGCCTCGGAGCTCAAGCCTGGGAACAATCCCTTCGATAGCCACGCGGAGCTCGCCCCATTGCGCGAGCGTGCGGGCCGCAAGCCGGTGCGGATTGCCGTGGATCCTCAGTACCCCACCGCCTTGGCGGCGGCCACCACCATCGTGGACGTGCTTCAAGCCAAGGCCATCGACGCGGAGGTCGTCACCGAACGCTTGACCACGATTACCTCCGACCTGCTCCCGGCGGGCAAGGTGGATGCTGTGGTGGCGTGGGATGAGAACGGCGCGGACGCACTCAGCCTGGCCAACTATTTCGTGTGCGCGACACCCACGCGCCCGGCGGCAACGCTGTCCGGGTACTGCCCGGAAAACTCCGCCGACACTGCCCTGGGCATTCTCTCTGGCGAGGTGGTTTCCGCGACCGCGCAGGAGCGCGTAGAGCATCTCAACAGGGAGGAAGCGCTCTTCGTCCCGCTGCTCAACGAGGTGCGTATCCACGCTTTGGGCAAGGGTATTGTTGGCCCCGGACAAAGCATTGAGGACTGGGACTCCGGCCTCATCAGCGCACCGCAGTGGAGGAAAGATGATGACTAAGGATCTCACCGGCTACCGTGTCGTGGCCGTTCATGCCCACCCAGATGACGAGGTGCTTTTTACCGGCGGAACGTTGGCGGACCTGTCCGCGCGCGGTGCACAGGTCACGGTGATTACCGCGACGCTGGGAGAGGAAGGCGAGATCATCGGCGAGCCCTACCAGGGCCTCGCGGAGACCGACCAGCTGGGAGGGTTCCGCGCCTGGGAGCTTAAGCACGCGCTCGACGCTTTAGGCGTCGACGGTATTCAGCTGGGTGGTTTCGGGCACTTCCGCGATTCCGGCATGGAAGGCTCGCCCGCTCACGAGAATCCGCGGGCCCTGGTCAACCGCGTGGAAGAGGCCGCCGACCTGATGCGGGGCCACCTTGTCGCGCTGCGTCCACATGCAGTGCTGACCTATGGCCCGGACGGCGGTTACGGGCACCCCGACCATATCGCTGTGCACAAGGCCGTGCATGCGGCTGCCTCGCCTGAGCAGCGCATCTGGTGGGCCGTCTTTGAGCGCGCCGCGCACTACCGCGGCCTCGATGCTGTTACCCCTCCGGAGGGCTGGAGCCTGCCCGATAAGGAGTACCTGGATAACTTCACCAATGCTGGCTGCGATGTGGCCTACGAGCTCACTGACGCGGCTCTCAGCGCCAAGCGCGCAGCGATGCTGGCCCACGCCACGCAGATCTGGCTTGCCGACGGCTCCCTCACTACCATCAACCCTCACGCCGCCCAGGCGGGCTTGAAGGATCCCGCGGAGGTTCCCGCTGCCTATGCCTTGTCCAACCTGCTCACCATGCCGCTGCTGCGCCACGAGTTCTACCAGCTGGGCCAAGGTGAGCTGCAGGATTCATTGCTGGGGGAGAAATGAGCGAGCGCGCAATCCGCACCGACTTCTCCCGCGGCGAGCAAGTAGGGGGCCTAGTGTGGCTCGTCTTAGGCGCACTCTGCTCGCTGACCTTAGAGGTGGTCTATCTCACCGCCCGCGTGCCATGGTTCGACGGGGCCAGCGTGGCCTTTCCGATCACCATCCTCATCGCCTTTTGGTTCAACGGGGTGCTGACCCGCACAGCGCGGCTGTGGAGTGAGAATCCCTACATCGCGGGCTTGCCCGGTTTAGCTTGGGTGGCGGGTTTCCTCGCGTTCATGCTGGGTGCCGCTATCGGGGACGGTAGCTTGCTGGCCAATAATATTCTCAGCCTGCTGCTGTTCGCCGCGGGAATCGCGGGTAGCGTTTGGCCATTTTTCGCCTCGGAGTAGCATACTGTTAGTCGTAGAAAACCCGTGACACACAGGAGTTTAAACACCTTATGACTTACACCATCGCGCAGCCTTGCGTCGACGTGATGGACCGCGGCTGCGTTGAAGAGTGCCCGGTCGACTGCATCTACGAGGGCAAGCGCATGCTCTACATCCACCCGGACGAGTGCGTGGACTGCGGCGCCTGTGAGCCGGCTTGCCCGGTGGAGGCCATCTTCTACGAGGATGATGTCCCGGATGAGTGGCTGGACTACAACGATGCCAACGCCGCCTTCTTCGATGATCTCGGCTCCCCGGGTGGCGCAGCAGCTCTCGGCCCGCAGGACTTTGACGTCCCGATGATCGCTGCACTCCCGCCTCAGAACCAGGAGTAGACCATGAGCCGCACGCCGCTGGGAGACACGCTCCCGGATTTCCCGTGGAACTCGCTCGCCGGTGCCAAGAAGAAGGCCCAGGCGCACCCGGACGGAATCGTGGATCTGTCGGTGGGCAACCCCGTCGATCCGGTCGCCCCGGGCGTGCAGTTAGCACTGTCCGCCGCGGCTGAGGCTCCCGGTTATCCGCAGACTCAGGGCACCCCGGAGCTGCGGGAGGCCATCGCGAAGGCGCTGCAGCGCCGCTACAACATGAATGTGGATGCGGTGCTGCCGGTCATCGGCACCAAGGAGGCCATCGCCTGGCTGCCCACTTTGCTGGGCATGCGTGGCGAGACCGTGGCTTTCCCGACGGTGGCTTATCCCACCTATGAAGTCGGTGCGCTCTTGGCCGGTGCTAAGCCCCTGCGTGCGGACGATGACTTCGAAGACGCCTCGCTGGTGTTCATCAACTCGCCGTCGAACCCGACGGGCAAGGTGTTGGGCGTCGAGAAGCTGCGTGAGATCGTCGCTTGGGCGCGCGCGAACAATGCCATCGTGGCCTCAGATGAGTGCTACATGGGCTTGGGCTGGGATGATGAGAACCCGCCGGTGTCCATCCTGGATCCGCGCGTGACCGATGGGGACAATACGGGGCTTATCGCCATGCATTCGCTGTCCAAGAGCGCGAACATGGCGTCCTACCGCGCCGGTTTCTTCGCCGGTGATGCCCAGCTCATCGCGGAGCTGCTGGAGCTGCGCAAGCACGCAGGGCTCATCGTTCCGGGTCCCATCCAGGCGGCCATGGTTGCCGCGCTTGACGACGACCCCTCCGAAGCCCTCCAGCGCCAACGCTACGCCGCGCGCCGTGTGGATCTCATGCGCGCACTGACCGGCGCGGGCTTTAGGATCGAGCATTCTGAAGCCGGGCTCTACCTGTGGGCTACGCGCGGTGAAAACTGCCGCGAGACCGTGGACTGGCTGGCCGAGCACGGCATCCTCGTTGCCCCCGGTGATTTCTACGGTCCGGCGGGCGAGCAGTACGTGCGCATCGGCCTGAACGGCACCGATGAGCGGATTGCCGCAGCCGTCTCGCGCTTGGCTGAGTAGGTGGTCTTTCGCCCGCCGGCGCGGGAAGGGATTAGCCCGCGCAAAGTGATGCTGAGCGGCACCGTGCCCGCCACTCCTACCTACTGGGCAGGTGAGGCGGGCGATTCCGCGTTTTCGCCTGGTACCCGCTTAGAGCCCGGCACTGTGCTTCCCGGCCCAACGCTGGCCTGGTATCACCCTTCGGTGCCTTCCGAAGAGCCTATTCCGTTTGATTACCGCGTGGTGTTTGAGGACGGGGACCTGATAGTCGCGGACAAGCCGCACTTTCTGCCCACGACGTCGAACGGGCGCATCGTGCGCGAGACCCTCCAAACCCGCCTGCGCGTGGACTACGGGGAGGACTCTATTGTGCCGCTGCACCGGCTGGACCGGTTGACGTCGGGGTTGGTGCTGTGCTCGCGTAATCCGCGCACGCGCGCTGCGTACCAGCAGCTTTTTCAGGAGCGTGCGGTGGTGAAGCGCTACCGTGCTCGGGTGGCCGCGCCCTTCTCCTTCGACGGCACGGTGCGGCTGGGCATGCGGCGAGTGCGGGGTGAGCGCCAGGTCCGCGTGGATCCTATCGGCACGCCTACGGTGACTCGGGTGCGCGCTCGGGGAGCGGTGGCCGATGTCTGGCCACTGACCGGCCATACCCACCAGATTCGCGTGGTGCTTAACCACCTGGGGCATCCGATTGTGGGGGACGATACTTATCCGGTGGATCGCGGGTTGTCCCTCTACGATTTTTCCACGCCCCTGCGGCTTACTCACGTAGCTTTGAGCTTTAAGGATCCGCTTTCTGGTGAGAAGCGTGAGTTTCAGCTGTGAGATTCGGCGCTCTTGCGGCGCGCGTTTTAGTTTGCGCTGAATGAGGGACTAAACTCAAACGAAGTTTTATTCATCATAATTGAGCATTTTGTACGAAGGGCGTGTCCATGGCGGATCTGAGCTTTGCTCGCTTTGCCTCGAATCTTGGCCAGTTCATTAAGTTCGGTCTGGTCGGTGGTTCGGGCACGTTGGTCAACATTGCGACTTCGATTGTGGCTGCAAAGTGCGGTTTGGCGTGGTTTGGTGCCACACCGCACGACGCAATGTTCAACCTCTTCGGTACGCAGTTTCACGTGCGTTGGTTCATGCTCTTTTCTACCATTGCCTTCCTCGTGGCGAATACCTGGAATTACCAGCTCAACCGCATGTGGACGTTCAAATCCGTCAACAAAGTGTCCTGGCTACGCGGCTTTTTCCCATTCCTCATTACGGGCATCGGTGCATACTTGGTGACCCTCGCGGTGCAGTACCTGCTGATGAATCCGACCTCGCCGCTGCAGCTGCCTCCCCATATCTTCGATGACTCCACCGGTTTCCGCACGATGTATTACTGGGCCAACGCCATTTCCATCGTGGTAGCTATGCCCATCAATTTCATCTTCAATAAGCTGTGGACGTTCCGCTCGAAGCCAAAGACGCCGATCTTGGTTCACGAGACCGAACCGGCTTAATACCAGCCCTTCGCCCCCCGTCTTCTTTCTGTCCGTCCTTCCGTCGCGCGGCTCTTCCTCCGCCCCGCCTGCCCTTCGCGCTCACCAGCGATGGCCGGTGGGGTCTTTTCGATGCTGCGGTGAGCGGGAAGGGAGGCGTCGGCACGCACCGCTTCCTTCGCGCTCACTGGAGACACGGCGTGGAAGCGCTCCATCGTGCTGGTGAGCGCTTAGGGACGAAAATCGGAAACCCGCCCTTTGCGCTCACCGGCATCTAATAGATTCGCTAGTTCCCGTTTACAGTGAGCGGGAAGGGGCGGCGGCAGCGGTTTAGCGGGGCAGGGCAAGGCTGCATTCTTTGCGGGGGCCGGCAGTATCGGCTTGAACTACCCTTGGCGCTCACCGGCGCCTGTAAAAAGCAAGACCCGCCGTCCGCGGTGAGCGCGAAGGGCGGGATGGATGGGGATTGGCCGGGCAGTGCGGTCTAGTCGTCGAGCTCGGAGTCGAGGCGGGCCTGGTCGCGTTGATGCTGGCGGCGGCGAAGGAATGGCGTGAAGATGATGGCGGCGGTCACGCCAGCCCCAGCGCCAAGCAAGTAGGAGGTGGAGTCCGGTGCGTAAGCGTTGTGGGCAATTCCAACGAACATCACAATGAGCGGGATGAGGTAGACGGTCATCGCAGGCCAAATGCGGCCAACAGGCGGGGTGGCGACGCGCTTGCGCAGCCACGCCGTGCCGAAGAGATTGCCGATGATAGACGGTGCGATGGCGAGGAAGCACAGCATGCTCATCTGACCAGGAAGGACCCAGGCGAGGATGGCTGCGGCGACGAGCTCGAGGAAGCGGGTCGGGGTAGCGCTGATGGTGTTGGCCTTGTAGAAAGTCTCGCGCACGAATTCGTCGCGAGAGGCGCGGTCGATCTCGCGGAGCGTGTAGTTGGCCAGGGCGTTAATCATGTTGTTCATCTCCAAAGACTTCTTCGATGGTTTTCCCCAGTTCGCGGCAGATGTCTAGCGCTAGGTAGACGGAGGGGGAGTAGTTGCCGCGTTCGATATTGGCGATAGTTTGGCGGGAAACGCCGGCCCGTTCAGCAAGGTCGGCTTGAGACATCTCGAGCCAGCGCCGCCATTTGCGAACCATGTTCTGATGCTCGGCCATCTGGCCTCCTTTACGGTGTGTAACTCTTACATGCCTAAGTGTAAAGAAAACTTGTCACGATGGCAATGTTTGCATGCATAAGTGCCAAGTCCAATAAGGCTGGGTCGCCGCAGAAGGGAGCTTGGGATTTCGTCCTTTGAGCAGCTCAAGAGTCGCTTTGATAAGCAAGAAGGCGTCGTTGAGGTGGTAGCGGATATCGTCGGCAGTAAAGCGCAAAACCGTATACCCATGGGCTACGGCCGCGTTCTGCTTCGAGCGGTCCGCTTGAAACGCCCGATCATTTTTGTGGTACTCCCAGCCGTCGACCTCGATGATGAGCTTGCCAATCTTCAGGTCAAAGCGGTACCCCGCAATGAGCGCGTTGTGCTCAGGAAAGATCCCGTCCGCGCTAAGCCTTCGGCTGAGCTGGCGCTCCGGTACGCTATCGGCCCCAATCGGCGTGCGGCGGATAGTCTCTTTCAAGCGCCGGGGAACCCGACGCATCCTTCGCCGGTCATCTTCGAGGCGGGCTGGTCCTGTTTTGCCGCGGTAGTGCGCTTCCAGCAGCTGCCCGCACGCCGCGGCTATACGACGGGCTGCCCACAGCACCTGAACAACAGGCAGGCCATTCACCTTGGCAGTAGCCGACAGGCGTGAATGCGTCACGCGAAAATTTTTGCCCTTAAGCGTGCGCGGGCCCTCGGCTTCCAGCGGAAACGTCAGCTTCCTCCCCAGGTGAATCTCCTGCGCGGTCTTGCCCGTGAAATGTATTCGACTGAGCCCGTGTGCCAGAGCCCGCGCCACGGCAAGCGGCGACCACTCGTCGCTATAAATCCCTCGGTGCACGCGAAAGAGCGTCCCCGCGCGAAGCTTCCGCCTGATTGCCTCCTTGCTCAAGCCCTGCTCGCGAAGCTCCGCGGTCGTCCATGCCTTCATGAAGCTCAAGGTATGCAGTGCTTAACGACGCGTCGAGGGTCAATTCCCCGCCTGTGGATAACTTGGCCCTGCGGCGTCGATTTTGCGCTAAAAAGCTGTCGCGTCCGCAATTTTTGCACCTCTTGCCCGTCCCGAAACTCCCTTCGCGCCCACGGGCAGCCTTGAAAAGGCGACACCCCGGTCGCCGGTGAGCGCGAAGGGTGGTCAGTGATAGGCGTGGCGGGAAAGCGGCCCCGTTTGGTTCCGCCTTCCCCTTTGCGCTCACGGAGCACGTGCCTGGCGCTCTTCAGCTCATCGATGGTGAGCGCGAAGGGAGTGATTGAGTGGGTAAGCTCCTGCGCCTGACCCTTGGCGGCCACCAAGAGCGGACAAACTGTACAACGCTGGTCGGCCGGTGAGCGCGAAAGGTGGGGCGGCGATGGAAACGAGGGGGTGGGGCGGCGAGATGGCGAGGGCCGGCTAGCGGGCCTCGAGCTCCTCGGCCGTCGGTAGGGGCAGGCGCGAGGTCGGGGCAATGCCGCGGGCCTTCGCGTTGATGACACCTGCAACTGCGAGTACCGCGAACATGGCGGCGGCGGAGAAGAGTTGGATGCGGGCGGAGGCGTCGGTAAGCATGAGCACCGCAATGGCCGCAAAGAGCGCCAGCGCGAACCACGTGAGGTAGGGGTAGGCCCACATGCGTACCGGCAGCGGGTGGATGGCCTCGAGCTGCGGGCGCAGGCGCAACTGGCTCACTGCGATGAAGACCCACACGATGAGCAGCGAGGCGCCAGCGGCGTTGAGCATGAAGGACAGCAGCCACCCGTTATCTGCATAGTTGAGAACAACCATCACCGCGGAAAGAATGACAGACAGCGCGATGGCCGCCGTCGGGACGCCGCGATGGTCGGTGTCGGCGAAGAGCTTGGGGGCTTCACCGCGGCTAGCCAGCGAGTGCATCATGCGGGAGGAAGCGTAGATCTGCGCGTTAAAAGCAGAGAGCAGTGCGAGAACGATGACCACTTCCATGATGGCAGCAGCACCTGGAATTCCCGCGCGGTCCAAGACCATGGTGAAGGGCGACTCGGCAGCAGACTTCGCGGAGCCGAGCGAGGAATAGGGCAGGAGGAAGGTGATGACGAGGACAGAACCCAGGTAGAACACCGAAATGCGCGTAATGGTGGTGCGCACTGCGTTGACGAGGGACTTCTCAGGGTCCTCGGATTCCGCCGCGGCGATGGCGACGACCTCGATGCCGCCGAAGGCGAAGGCCACGGCAAGCAAGCCGGCGGCTACACCGCCGAGGCCGTTGGGCATGAAGCCGTCTTCGAGGAAGACAGACGTGCCGATGAAGGTGTGGCCGGGGAGAAGGCCGAAGATGAGCAGCGCGCCGATAACGAGGAAAGCAATAATGACGGCGACCTTGATGAAGGCGAACCAGTACTCAAACTCACCAAACAAGCGCACCCGCAGCAGGTTGATGGTGCCGAAGAGAGCCACACAGATGGCTGCGGGGATCCAGGGCGGGCAGTTAAACCACGCGCCGATGAATCCGGCCGCGCCGGTGATTTCCGCGCCCAGAACCGCGACGGTGGCGAGCCAATAAATCCAGCCCTGTGTAAATCCTGCCCAGCGGCCGATGCCGTGTTCCGCGTATTCGGAGAAGGAGCCGGATGCGGGGATGACCGTGCCCATCTCACCGAGCATCTGCATGACCAGGATGGCAAGGAAACCCGCGATGAGGTAGGCCAAGAGGACCGCGGGGCCGGCAGCAGAAATGCCAACGCCGGTGCCTAAGAAAAGGCCGGCACCAATGGTGGAACCCAGCCCCATCATGGTTAGGTGGCGGACTTTCAAACCGCTGCCGAGTGAGCGAGGAGAGGAATCGTTTTGAGCAGTCACCTTTAGCATTCTAGGCAGCCGCTCGCGGTAAGTGGGCATAAAGGGCCCGGGATCAAGAAAAGCCCCCGCAAGAACGGGGGCCTCAAGCAACAGCGTTTAGTTCTTGTGCAGGTCCTCGTTGAGGGCCACAGCCTCAGACTTCCACTCCACGGCCTCGACGGCGCCGGTGACGGAGTTGCGGCGCAGCAGTACGCCGGAAATGCCAGAGAGCTTAGAGCCCTTGATGGTGTCGCCCTCAGACAGGCCCAAAGCCTGCGCGATCTTGCCGAAGACCGCAATCTTGGTACCGGCGGTGACGTAGAGGCCGGCTTCGACGACGGCGTCGTCGCCAAGCGAAATGCCCACGCCGGAGTTCGCGCCGAGCAGGCAGCGCTCACCGATGGAGATGACCTCCTTGCCGCCGCCGGACAGGGTGCCCATGATGGAGGCGCCGCCGCCGATATCGGAGCCATCGCCCACGACGACGCCTGCGGAAATACGGCCCTCGACCATGGAGGCGCCCAGGGTGCCGGCGTTGAAGTTAACGAAGCCCTCGTGCATCACGGTCGTGCCCTCAGCGAGGTGGGCGCCCAGGCGAACGCGGTCGGCGTCACCGATGCGCACGCCGGACGGGACAACGTAGTCCACCATGCGCGGGAACTTATCGACGGAGTAGACCACGACCGGGCCGCGGGAAGCGAGGCGGCCGCGGACCATCTGGAAATCGGCAACCGCGCAGGGGCCGTAGTTGGTCCACACGACGTTGGCCAGCTTGCCGAAGATACCGTCTACGTTCAGGCCGTGAGGCTTGACTGCGCGGTGGGAGAGCAGGTGCAGGCGCAGGTAAGCGTCGTAGGTGTCGGCGGGAGCCTCGTCCAGATCCTTGATGGACGTCTCCACCGCGATGCGGGCGACGCCGCGCTCCTCGTCGGGGCCAACGAGGTCAGCGAACTGCTGCGGAACCTCCTCCAAGCGCTCGGTGCCGCTGGCTTCTACAGAGATATCGGTGTGAACTGCGGGGAACCAGACGTCCAGGACGGTGCCGTCGTGGGTAATGGTTGCCAGGCCGCGTGCGGATGCTGAAGTCATAGGGTCACACCCTAGCAGCTACGCGTTCGACGCGCGCCTTTTGTTACCCGGGAGTAGGTGGAAGATCACAACCAGGGAAACGGTCAGGATGAGGACGGCGAGGACTTGGTTGCGGGCGGAGGCGTCGAAAAGCATGAGAATCGTAAGACCCACCAGTGCTAGGGCAGTCAGCCACGGCAGCCAGGGGAAGCCCGGCACGCGCAGCGTCGTGAGCTCGCCATTGGCCTTCATCTGAGGGTGCAGCTTGATGTAGGAGGCCACGATGAAACACCAGATGACCAGCAGGCAGCCGCCCACCGCGTTGAAGAGGAAGGCCAGAAGCCCCGGCGGGTTCCAGTACTGCAGCACCACCGATGCGAAGGCAAAGATGATGGAGAGCACGACCGCATAAATGGGGGAGCCGGAGACGTTGGTCTTCAAGAAGACGTGGTGCGCGCTGTGGTCCTTGGCCATGTCGTAGACCAAGCGGGAGGTGGCGTAAATCTGCGCATTGAAGGCAGACAGCAGCGCCAAGGCGATGATGGCTTCCATGAATCCCGCGGCGAAGGGGATTTTCGCGGCGGCGAGGACCAGGGTGAAGGGCGAGTCCGCGGCCACATCGGCGTCCTGGATGGAGCTGAAAGGCAAGGCCATGGTGATGACCAGGATGGAGCCGATGTAGAAGACCATGATGCGCACGATGATGGCGCGCACGGCAGTAGCGACGTTGTGGGCCGGGTCCTCAGATTCCGCCGCGGCAATGGTGACCAGTTCGATGCCACCGAAAGCGAAAGCCACGGCGAGCAAGCCGGCGGCAAAACCGGGGCCGCCGTTGGGGAGGAAGTTCTCCGTGAAGTTATGTCCCGCCATGGACAGGTCCATACCCGGCAGGATACCCAGTGCCATGAGCACACCGACGCCCAGGAAGGCCACGATCGTGGCCACCTTGATGATGGCGAACCAGAACTCGAATTCGCCGAAGCCACCCACGGCGGCAAAGTTAACGATGGCGAAGAAGACCACGGCCACCAATGCCGGAATCCAAGGGTCCACCCCGAACCAGTTGGAGACAATCGCCGCGGCACCGGTAATCTCCGCGCCCATCACCATGACCAGCATGAACCAGTAAATCCAGCCCAACGTAAACCTGGCCCATGGCCCGAAGGCCTGGCCCGCATAGGTAGAGAAAGCGCCCAACGAAGGACGCGCGGCGGCCATCTCGCCGAGCATCCACATCACCAAGGCGATGAGCGCACCAGCCACCGCATAGGAAATAAGGACGGAGGTGCCGGATACCTGGATGCCTAGGCCGACGCCCAGGAAGAGGCCTGCGCCCACCGCGGAGCCGAGGCCCATCATGGTGAGGTGGCGGGTTTTGAGTTGAGTGGCCGCAGCCATAGGGAAATCACCTTCAACGCTGTTGATTGTTTGCAACGGGAAGTACTTTACGCAATGCACTAAGCAACCGGGGGCGCTAGCATGGCGGGTTGTGACTTTAAATCTCTTCTCCGATCCCATCGAGCTGACCAAGGCGCTGGTGGATATCCCTAGCCCTTCGCACCACGAGCAAGCGATCGCTGATGCCGTCGAGGAAGCCCTGCGTGGTCTGGACCAGAGCACAGTAGAGGTGGAACGCTACGGCAACACCGTCTGCGCCCGGACGAACCGGGGCTTTGAAAGCCGCGTGGTCCTCGCCGGTCACATCGATACCGTGCCCTTGGCCGATAACGTCCCCCACACCATGTCGGAGGACGGCGCCACCATGTATGGCTGCGGCACCGTGGACATGAAGTCCGGCATGGCGGTCTACCTTAACGCCTTTGCGCAGCTGTACAACTCCGATGAGCTCAAGCACGACCTCACGGTCATCGCCTATGAGGGCGAGGAGGTCGCCACCGAATTCAACGGCTTGGGCCACTTGCAGAAGGATCACCCGGAGTGGCTGCAGGGGGATCTGGCGCTGCTGGGCGAGCCCTCCGGCGCCATGATCGAGGCCGGCTGCCAGGGCACCATCCGCGTGCGCGTTACCGCCCACGGCACTCGCGCGCACTCGGCCCGCGCCTGGCTGGGCTCCAACGCGGCGCACACCTTGGCGCCGGTGATGCTCAACGTGGCCAACTACCAGCCGCGCGACGTCGAGATTGACGGCTGCACCTACAAGGAAGGCCTCAACATCGTTCACCTCGAATCCGGCGTGGCTACCAATACCATTCCGGATGAGGCCTGGATGTTCGTCAACTTCCGCTTCGCTCCCGACCGCAATTCCGAGGAGGCGCTGGCGCACCTAATGGAGGTCCTCGGCGAACACGAAAACATCACCGTGGAGGTCGATGACATCGCTGGGGCCGCCCTGCCCGGTTTGGGGCAGCCAGCGGCGCGCGCGCTTGTCGACGCCGTCGGCGGCAACGTCCGCGCCAAGTACGGGTGGACCGACGTGGCCCGTTTCTCCGAGATGGGTACCCCAGCCGTTAACTTCGGCCCCGGCGATCCGGGTTTTGCTCACAAGAAGGACGAGCAGGTGCCCATCGCCCAGATCACCGAAGTCTCGACCGCACTCTTGAATTACCTGAAGGGATAACACCACCATGACTCCTGAGCAACTGCGCACCCTGCGCGGACCTCTTCTCGTGCGCACCGCCGGAGAGCAGTCCTCCACCTTTGATCAGCGCCTGCTGCAGTCTGGTGCGGATCACGAGTGGCAGCACGCCGATCCCTGGCGCGTCCTGCGCATCCAGGGCGAGTTCGTGGACGGCTTCGACGCCCTGGCCAAGCTGCCCAAGGCCGTAACCGTCTTCGGCTCTGCCCGCACCCCGGAGGATGACCCGAATTACCAGCTGGGCGTAGCTTTGGGACGCCGCCTCGTGGAAGCCAAGTACGCCGTTATCACCGGCGGCGGCCCCGGCATCATGGAGGCGGCCAACCGCGGCGCGCACGAGGCTGGCGGGCTGTCTGTGGGCCTCGGCATCGAGCTGCCGCACGAACAGGGCCTGAACCCCTACGTGGATCTGGGCTTGAACTTCCGCTACTTCTTCGCCCGCAAGACCATGTTCCTCAAGTACTCCCAGGCCTTCATCTGCCTGCCCGGCGGCATGGGCACCATGGATGAGTTCTTCGAGGTCATGTGCATGGTCCAAACCGGCAAGGTGACCAACTATCCCATCGTGCTCATGGGCACCGACTACTGGGCCGGCCTGGTGGAGTGGATGAAGAAGACCCTGGCCGAGGGTGGGTTCATCAACCCCGAGGACCTCGATCTCTTCCTCGTCACCGACGATATCGATGAAGCCGTCGCCCACATCCTGGCCGCGCACAAGGTCATGTCGGACAAGCGCCTGCGGGAGCAAGAAGACAAGTGACCTCTGCCCCCAACCTCGCGCGGGTCATGGCGATTGTGAACCGCACGCCGGACTCCTTCTACGACAAGGGCGCCACCTTCGAGCTCGACCCCGCAATCCAGCGTGCTGAGCAGGCGCTTGACGACGGCGCCTCCATCATCGACATCGGCGGCGTCAAGGCCGGCCCGGGTGAGCACGTCGACGCGGCCGAGGAAATCGAGCGCGTCGTGCCCACCATCGCGGAGCTGCACCGTCGCCGCCCTGAGGCGCTGATCTCCGTGGACACGTGGCGCGCCGAGGTCGCAGAGGAAGCTATCGCCGCGGGCGCCGGGTTGGTCAACGACACGTGGGCCGGCTGGGACCCTGAGCTCATCGAAGTCGCCGGCCACCACAAGGTGGGCTACGTGTGCTCGCACACCGGCGGCGTGACCCCGCGCACCCGCCCGCATCGGGTGCACTTCGACGACGTGGTCGCTGACGTCATCGCCGAGACTACGCGACTGGCGGAGCGCGCCGCCGACCTCGGCTGCCCGGAGGAGCTGACGTTCATCGACCCTACGCACGACTTCGGCAAGAACACCTTCCACGGTTTGGAGTTGCTGCGGCGCATCGATGAGATCGTGGCAACGGGCTGGCCGGTGCTCATGGCGTTATCGAATAAGGACTTTGTGGGCGAGACCCTCGACCGAGCCGTCGACCAGCGCGTCGCGGGCACGTTGGCGGCGACGGCATGGTCGGCAGCGCGCGGCGTGGCGGCGTTTCGGGTGCATGAGGTGGGCCCGACGCTCGATGTCATCCGCATGACCGCTGCCATTCAGGGGCACATGGCGCCGCTCGCGACGACGCGGGGGCTGGCCTAAGGCATGTTTCCGAGCATTTCTGTGGTCATCCCTGCGCTGAATGAGGAGCGCACCGTCGCGCACGTCGTGCGCGCCTGTCTGGCGGATGAGCCTTTAGAGGTCATCGTCATCGACGCCGATTCCACCGACGAGACCGCCGCCCGGGCCGCCGCGGCCGGGGCGCGGGTGTGCAACTGGCGCGAGGTGCTGGACGAGGAACCGCGTCCAGGAAAGGGTGAGTCCCTGTGGCGCGGGGTGGCCGCGGCCCGTGGTGAGGTGGTCGTGTTCATCGACGCGGATTTAGAGTCTGCTGCGCCCGGCATGGTTACCGCGCTGACCGAGCCTTTCGTGGATCCCCACGTACAGCTGGTCAAGGTGCGCTACGCGCGCAGCCTGAACGGCCAGCCCACCGGTGGCGGGCGAGTTACGGAGCTGAGCGCCAAGCCGCTGCTGCGCATGTTCTTCCCCGAGCTCGCGCACATCGATCAACCTCTGGGCGGGGAGTACGCGATTCGCCGCGAGACAGCCCTGGGCCTGCCTTTTGTGGCGGGCTACGGGGTGGAGGCGGGGTTGCTGATAGACGTCGCCAAGCGCTATGGCCCCCACGCCATCGCCGAGGTGGACCTGGGCACCCGCGCCCACCGCAACCGCCCGCTCGAGGAGCTAGCCCCGATGGCCGATGTTGTCGCGCGCACCATCCTCTCCCGCGCGGGCGTGGTTGGCCCCGTTGCCCAACGTCCGCCGCTGCTGGGTAAGATTTAGCGCATGATGTCCTGGATTCTTCTTATCGTTGTCCTTATTGCCCTCGTCATCATTGGCACATGGGCGTGGGGAACCATCGTGGGTCGGGGGACCGTGATGGAGGCTCCTGATACGGCCGTGGATACCAACGAGGAGAATCTCCGCGCCCTTGAGGAGGGGCGCTTCGACGACCTGCGTTTCGACGTCGTGACACGCGGCTACCGCCAGGACCAAGTGGACGCCCTGCTGGCCGCCGTGGAGCGTCGCCTGGGCGCTGAGTCGGTGGCTTCTGACGGTTCTGCAGATGATTCTGCGGAACCTTCCGCCGCGGGTGAGGCAACGAGCCTGCCGCTGTCGGCCGAAAAAGAGCTAGACTAGAAGGACGTTCTAAAAATAGTCGAAGGAGACTCAATATGGCAGCGATGAAGCCCCGTACCACTGGTGGAGAGATGGAAGCGGTAGAGGAGTCCCGCAAGATCGTGATGCGCATTCCTTCTGACGGGGGTGGGCGCATTGTCATTGAGCTCAGTAAAGAAGAAGCAGCGGAGCTGGGTTCACTCCTCGTAGCAGTTTCTAGCTAGTCTAGGAGCATGCTTTCACATATCGTCGATATTCTGGCCGATCCCGCCGATGGCAGCGCCCTGCAGGGCGCGGATGATTTTTCTCGCCTCGTGTCGGAGACCGGCCATTCTTATGACGTGGCCAAGCAGGGCTACGTCACGCTGGCAGCCGGCGCGGGCCTGAAACATCAGGGCGACGATGCCGCGATGGTTACCGCCCGCGAGACCTACCTGGCCATGGGGCACTTCGCGCCCTTCGTGGAGGCAGTGACCGGCGCGGTCCAGGACTCTTTGGAAACCCAGGATGCGGCTGAGCACGCGGCTGGCCTGGATGTGGACACCGCCCCCGCGCTCCTTGAGGTGGGCGCGGGCACGGGTTACTACCTTGCCCACACTCTCGATTCGATTGAGGGCGCTCGTGGCGTGGGCCTGGATATCTCTACGCATGCGGCCAAGCACCTGGCCAAGTCGCACGAGCGCGTCGGTGCTGTGGTCGCGGATGTGTGGGAGCGTCTGCCGCTGAAGGATGATTCGATTCACGCCATCTCGGTCGTCTTCGCCCCGCGCAACCCGGCGGAATTCCAGCGCGTGCTCGCCCCCGGCGGGGAGGTTATTGTGCTGACTCCGCAGGCTGGCCACCTCGATGAGCTGCGGGAGCCTTTGGGCATCCTCGGCGTCGAGGAAGGAAAGGTGGAACGCCTTTACGCGCAGGCGGAAGGTTTCCTTGAGCAGGCGGCCGACCCGGTCGATATTTCCTTCCCCATCGTCCTCGACAAGGCATCCATCGCTGCGCAGGTGGGAATGAGCCCTTCTGCGCGCCACATCAGCCCGGAAGAGCTGGCCGAGCGTATGGCCTCTCTGCCGCAAACCCTGACCGTGACGGCGCACGCTCGTCTGGACCGTCTGCGCTCTGCTTAATAGGCGGCTTTATTCTCGGCCGCATGCTGGTTGCATTTCTGGCCTAAACGCTTCAAAGCTGCAGCTGTGGCCCATCCTCAGCATTTCATGGCTACATCCCCGGTCCGGCCTTGACGCCGCGCGGCTACCAAAACTTCCCTTCGCGCTCACCGGCAGTGCACGCGACGGTTGTCTGAAGCCCACGGTGAGCGCGAAGGGCGGAGTGAGGCCCGGCCTGGCTGAGTGACGCGCGTCAGCTGCGTGGTCCCGCTGGCGCTCGAGGGCATCCTCGCTAATCTCCCTTCGCGCTCACCGGCAGCGCCCGCGGCGGCTGTTTGGGGTCCACGGTGAGCGCGAAGGGTAGGGGAGCGCATTAAAAAGAGGACCGAGTCATCCCGGTCCTCCTTCTTATGGTTCAGCACACGCGCGATGCGATTAGGAGCGCTTGGTGCCCTTTCGGCTCCACGACTGCTCAATGACAGCCTCGCCCTCCGTGCTGACCTCGATGGCAGAGCATCCGCCCTCGAAGTAGACACGAGAGCTCATAGCCACCAAGCCGCCATCCACAAACACCTCAACGCTAGCGCCGTCTTGGATGACGGTGAGAGTGTCCGAATCGCCCTCCGCCAGTTGGGTCACCGCAGGAGCAGAGTCCTTGAAGTAGTGATCAAAGGCCTTCGACATGGAGCGATCCAGGCTGATCTCGGAGCCGGTGTGGCGGATGACCGCGGCGGCATCACCGTTACCGTCCTTCAGCGTCACGGTCACGGCGGAGCCTTCCGGAACCTCCAAAACACCGGTCCAGGATTGGGCATAGTCGGAGAGTTTCACCGCATCCGGCAGACCCTCCGCCGGGGTCTGGTACAGCACACCGCCCTGCAGCGTGACCGCACGCGGCAGCGACAGGCTATTAGCCCAGCCCTCCGCCTCCCAGGATGGGTGCTTGGTGGCGTCGTCACCGCGGCCGTTGCCGTTAAGCAGACCGAGGATGACCGCGCGGTCGTAGCGGCGCTCTTGCGGAATCGTTCCGGTCGTGGTGTTGGTGTTGCGCGGACGAGAGAAGTCGTGGCCAAAGTCCACGCGCTGGAAACCCTTCGCCACGGTGAACACCGTGCCATCAAGACGGCCCACGATATAGCCGGAAACATCGCGGCCCTCGCGCTCTAAGGTCACGAAGAGCACATCGTAGATTTCCCTATCGACCTCGTCGCGCAGGCGCACCAAGCGCGGCGAGACCACCGGCGGGATGGGGGAGGTAGCCGGAACCTCGCCCTCTTCGAAACCAGGGTCGCCGTCGAAACTCAACGGCCCGAGGAGTGTCCAGGATTCGCCATCGGGGCTATCCAGGATCACCGGCACCGGCGCGTCCGAGTGCCCGGTCAGCGCAAGCATGAGCCAGCCATCGTGGCCTTCCTCGCGGTCCTCCTTGGCCCAATCTGGGACCACAGAGGGAGAGCGGAAGCGGTCGTGATTGGTGCTGGCACCGACAGCTTCGCCGAAGCGGACGACATCCGGGTCGAGCGCCGTAGGGTCATCGGAGACGACGCATTCATCGGCGTAGTCGGTGTAGCGCGCTAGGCGCACGCTCGTACCCACCGAGGTCACCGAGGTGAAATACAAGTTGATCGCGTCCTTACCCTCCGCGACGGAGCCAGCACGCAGCGACAGCTCTCCGCCCACGGGGGCGAGGACATCGTCGCAGTCGAGCCACTCAAAAGCTGTTTCTTCCGACGTGGAATGGCCCCAGCGTGCGGGCTGGTCAGCCGCGGGCCGGTACTGGTGGAACAGGTGCCACGTGTTACCGTCGCGGACGATTCCCGCGGGGGCTTCGAGGACCCCGGTGTCGGGAACGAAATGTAGTTCTGGGCGATGAGGCGGTTCGTTAAGAGTCACGGCAGTCCTTCCTACATCAACGAACGGTAAATGTCCACGGTCTGCTGCGCGATGGTAGCCCACGAGAAGTCATCAATCGCGCGCTGGCGACCGGCGCTGCCAAAGCGCTGCGTCAGTTCCTTGTCCGCTGCCACTCGATTCACGGCGGCGGCGAGATCAGCCTCAAAGGTGGCTTCATCAGCGGCATCGTAATTGACCAAAACGCCGGTCTCACCATCCACGACGACCTCTGGGATGCCACCCACATTGGAGGCTACGACCGCGGTGCCGCAAGCCATGGCTTCGAGGTTAACAATGCCCAGCGGCTCATAGATCGACGGGCAGACGAACACATCGGCACCGGAATAGACTTGCTTAATCTCCTCGCGGGACAGCATGTCCTTAACCCAGAACACACCATCGCGCTTGGAGCGCAACTCCTCCACGAGGGCTTCGGTCTCCGCCGCAATCTCCGGCGTATCCGGCGCGCCCGCACACAGCACGAGCTGGATATCCTCGTCAAAGCTCTGGGCCGCCTTGAGCAGGTGCTTCACGCCCTTCTGTCGGGTAATCCGGCCCACGAAGGCAACGACGGGACGCTGCTTGTCGACGCCCAACTTATCCAGCACCGCCGACTCACCCGGCTGCCACACCTGCGTATCGATGCCATTGAGGACCACATGCACCTTATCGGCGTCGATACGGGGGTAGGCATCCAAGATGGAATCTTTCATGCCGGCAGATACGGCGATGACGGCGTCGGCGTATTCCATCGCGTTCTTCTCCGACCAAGAGGAGACCTCATAACCGCCGCCCAGCTGCTCGCGCTTCCACGGGCGGTGCGGCTCGAGGGAGTGCGCGGTAACCACGTGGGGGATACCGTACAACCGGCTGGCGAGGTGCCCACCAAGGCCCGTGTACCACGTGTGCGAGTGAGCCACATCGATGTCGGAGGCGGCGTTGGCCATGCGTAGACCCGTAGACAGTGTCTGCAGCGCAGCGTTGGCATCCTTCAATGCGGGGTCAACGCCATGGACAAAAACGTCTTTCTCGTCGCGCTCAGACCCCATGCAGTGGACGGAGACATCGATGATCTCGCGCATGAAACGGGTGAGCTCTGCAACATGGACGCCAGCTCCACCGTAAATCTCAGGCGGATACTCCTTAGAAAAAATTCCGGCTCTCATACTCGCCAGAATACGGACATTCCGCAGCGCGCGCTAAACCTTCCTATCGCGCGCCTCGGGCGCGGCGCGCAGCGGCTTTGGGACGCAAACACGAAGGAAGCACGCAAGAGGGGTGAGGGAGGTTAAAGGGGGTAAAAACACGCAAACTTCTACTGCACGATGCGGAAAATGTCTATAAGTTGGGTGGTGTGAGAAGCCTTCCTAATGTCCTTGCCATTGTCCTTGCCGGCGGCGAGGGAAAGCGCCTCTTTCCGCTGACGGAAGACCGCGCTAAGCCCGCCGTTCCTTTCGGCGGCTCCTACCGCCTGATCGACTTCGTGCTGTCGAACCTCGTCAACGCCGGATTCCTCAAGATTGCGGTGCTGACCCAGTACAAATCCCACTCTTTGGACCGCCACATTTCCCAGGCGTGGAACCTGTCTGGCCCGACTCCGCAGTACATCGCCTCCGTACCCGCCCAGCAGCGCCGCGGTAAGCGTTGGTACAACGGTTCGGCCGATGCCATCTTGCAGTCGCTGAACCTGATTTATGACGAGAAGCCGGATTACGTCATCGTCTTCGGTGCCGACCACGTCTACCGCATGGACCCGGCCCAGATGGTGGAGGAGCACATCGCGACTGGCCTGGACTGTTCGGTGGCAGGCATCCGCGTCCCGCGTTCGGAGGCTTCTGCCTTTGGCTGCATCCAGGCTGATGGGATGGGCACGATTACGGAGTTCGTCGAGAAGCCTGCGAATCCCCCGGCCACCCCGGATGATCCGAACATGACCTACGCCTCCATGGGCAACTACGTCTTCACCACGCAGGCGCTTATTGACGCTTTGCTGGAAGACGAAAAGAATGAGGACTCCGCGCATGATATGGGCGGAAACATCATTCCTTATTTCGTGAAGCGCGAGCAGGCACACGTCTACGACTTCATGGCAAATGAGGTGCCCGGCTCCACGGAGCGTGACCATGGCTATTGGCGCGATGTCGGTACCATCGACTCCTTCTATGAGGCGCACATGGACATGATTTCTGTGCACCCCATTTTCAACTTGTACAACCGTTCGTGGCCGATTCACTCCACGGATGACTCGAACTTCCCGCCGGCGAAGTTCGTGCAGAACGGTATCGCGCAGTCCTCGATGGTGGCTCCGGGCTGCATTGTCTCCGGCGGTACGGTGCGCAACTCTGTGCTCTCCTCGGACGTGCACGTGGCCGATGGCGCGACGGTGGAAGGCTCCGTCATCCTGCCGGGCGTGCGCATTGGACGCGGCGCGGTGGTCCGCCACGCCATCCTGGACAAGAACGTGGTGGTCAGCGATGGTGCGATCATCGGCGTGGACCGCGAGCGCGATGAGGAGCGCTTCAAGGTTTCCGAAGGCGGCGTGGTCGTCGTGGGTAAGAACGTAAAGGTCTAAGCCGCGAGACAGCACAGTAGTTTAAGCGGGCGTGCGGGTGGATTGAAGTCCACTCCACGCCCGTTTCCGTGGCTTTGATGGCGCCGACGAGTTCCGGGTTGCCTCAGGAGCCTGCGCGGCAACACTCCCAGCAACAGCACCCCCTGCAACATCACGCGCGGCACAACCACACCCTGCACCAACACACCCCTGCAACACCACAATCCTGCAACACCACACCCTTCGCGCTCACCGAAAGTGCGCGGCCCGCCTCGTGAAGCCCCATGGTGAGCGCGAAGGGCGGGGGTGGGAACGGAGAAGGAGTAAAAGTGGGCGCAAAGAAGGACACCGGCGCCACAGGGCGGGGTTTAGCTCGGAGACGTATCAGTGGCTAAACCAACGGTGTCCTAAATGACGAAAGTCTCCGAGCCGATCGAAAAACAGGCGATGGTTTTGGCAGATCGGGCAGTTTCAGAAGGCGGCTACAGCTTGGTAATGAGCGTCAGGCCCGCGCCGTAGGGCAGGCGCGTCACGGCCGCGCCCTCGAGGGAGCGGGCAACCTCGTCGGCCTCGCGGGCAGCGGCGGTGTCGCGGTCGGTGCGGGAGGGGTCGGCCACGGTGCCGTCGAGAAGCGCATTGGCCAGCACCAAAGTGCCGTGCTGGTGCAGCAGCGGCCAGGCGGCCTTGAGCAGCGCAGGCATGTCGAGCGCGGGGACCTCGGCGTAGATCACCTGGTAGGTGTCATTAGCCAGACGGCCCATGATGTCGAGGGGGCGCGAGGGTAAGAAACGGCCGCGGCTGGGGGAGTAGCCGGCCTCGCGGAAGGTTCGCTTGGCGCTGGCCTGGTGTTCTGCCTCCGGGTCAATACAGGTGAGGATTCCGTTCTCCGGCATGCCGGCAAGCAGGTAGAGGACTACGACGGATGCTGCGGGAGTAATCGCCACCGCCTGCGGCCGCGAGGTAGTGCCGGATGAAACCGCCGCGAGCGTGGTGAGCAACTGGCCGGTTGCCTCATCCGGTGCTGGCAGGCCATACTCCTCCGCGTGGGCGCGGGCGCCGGCGAGAACCTCGGAGACCTCGCTGGTGGATTCGATGTAGGTTCGCATTGCGTCATAAGCCGTAGTAGTCACAAAAGAAAACCATAGTGAAATCGCCACAGCTGCGTGCCGAGAATCGCCCGCAACTCTCCTCAGCTGTGACGCAAGAAGCGCATGTAAGCGGTGTGACGGATTCACAGGTTGCTCACAGGGCCGTGGCTGGAGTTTCGCCGCGCACTATAGAAAGATATTCGGCATGACCACACAGCAGCGCGAGTTTGAGCCCGCTCACCGTTCCACCGATTCCTCCGCCACTGGCAGCCATGATGCCAGCGCTGAAACTGAGAAGTTGACCGGAACCGCTGCGTTCGACGCCGGCCAGGCCGATATGCCTTCCTGGGGTGAACTCGTGGCCGAGCACGCCGATGATGTCTATCGCTTGGCTTACCGCCTCTCCGGCAACCAGCACGATGCTGAAGACCTCACCCAAGAGACCTTTATGCGCGTCTTCCGTTCTTTGGATAAGTACCAAGCGGGAACCTTTGGGGGCTGGCTGCACCGCATCACCACCAACCTCTTCCTGGACATGGTCCGCCACCGCTCCAAGATCCGCATGGAGGCCCTGCCGGAGGATTATGAGCGCGTCCCCGGAACCGACATGACCCCGGAGCAGGCCTATTCGGTAGCTAACCTGGATCCGGCGCTGCAGTCCGCGCTCGATAACCTCGCACCGGATTTCCGCGTGGCCGTGGTTCTCTGTGATGTCGTGGGCATGAGCTACGACGAAATCGCCGAAACCCTCGGCGTCAAGATGGGCACCGTGCGCTCCCGCATCCACCGCGGCCGCTCCCAGCTGCGTGCCGCACTGGAGAAGGAAGCCGAGAGCAACGCAGACACCCGCAGCCTGCTGCGTACGCGCTAGACTGGGCAGCGTTTAAATCTGAGACCGCGAGAATTCTGCCGCCTAGGGCAGAGGAGCGCGCACTGAGGTGAGGTGACGTTGAGGTGAAAGCAGAAGGACATAGCAGCGACGGCCAGTCCCTGAGTCTGTCCGGGTTCTTCACCGAGGCCCAAGCCAAAGTCCGCGATAAGGCAAAGGCCCGCGCTCAGCGGGCAGATACTATCGGCCATTTGGGGCCCGAGGCGGTCGTCGCTTTCGTCGACGGCGAGATGCCCGCCAAATATGCCCACCGCGTACGCATCCACCTCGTGCACTGCCCGGAATGCCGGGCAGAAATCCACCACCAGCGCAACGCCGCCGAGTGGGTCCGTGAATGCAGCGTGGAATCCCATGTCAAGGCTCCTGATTCCCTGATGGCGAAGCTTGCTGGCATCGCCCATCAGGGCGTAGGGCCCGGGCCGGATGCGGAAGCGCCTGCGCACCAGCCACGTCAGGATTTCCTGGACAAGGTGGAGATGGTTGTGCGCGCCATCCGGCACAACCAGCGGGGCTAACAAGAGACCGAAGCCTTCCGCGCGCCCGTCGCCCTGTCATCACTAGCGAAGTAGTTAAGATAGTTTCGTGTTTTCCTCAATTGGATGGGTAGAGATCCTCGTCATCGTGCTGCTGGGTCTGGTGATCATCGGCCCCGAGCGCCTGCCCGGCGTGATCATGGACGTCCGCGCGGCTATCTACGCCGCGCGCAAGGCCATTGCGAATGCCAAGGCGGAGCTCAACGGTGAGATGAGCGGTCTCGGCGCGGAGTTCGATGATCTTCGCGTACCGCTGAGTCAGGCGGCGGAGTGGACGCGCATGGGGCCGCGCGGGGTGATCACCAAGGCGCTTTTCGACGGCGACGATTCCGCCTGGGACGACTTCAACCCGAAGAAGATGGCAGAGGACATCAAGAAGAGCACCAGCCCGTATGAGCATGACGCGGAAGTAAACAACCAACCCGCGCATAACCAGCAGGGACCGGCACAGCCAGCGCCGGAGCAGAACACTGGCCGGCCGACCTTCGATTATTCGCAGGTCTATCCGGACCTTGGCGCCCAGCAGCCAGCGGGGGAGAAGGCGGCTAAAACGACACAGCCCCCGCGCGGCGGAAATGCATCCACCGGCGAGGGCAGCTCCTCCTGGGAGGACGTCACCTAAGGGCTTTTAGCTCTTGCGGGTAACACCCAAGCCGAGCTTCTTGCCCACGAGGGAATCGGAGCGCACGGCAATGGAATCGGCCACCTTGTTAATGGCTTGGGCAGCGGGGGAGTCGGGCGCGGAAATAACGATGGGCGTTCCGGCATCGCCAGCCGCGCGCAGGCTCGGATCGAGCGGGATGCTGGAGAGCAAAGGAACCTCGTGGCCCAGCAGCACGCTGAGGCGCTCGGCCACCACGCTGCCGCCGCCGGAGCCGAAGATATCCATGGTGGAGCCATCCGGCATGACCATCGCACCCATGTTCTCAATCACGCCGGCCACGCGCTGGCGCGTTTGCTGCGAGATGGAACCGGCGCGCTCGGCCACCTCGGCCGCAGCCGCCTGCGGGGTGGTCACAATCAGCAGCTCCGCATTGGGGATGAGCTGGGCCACCGACAGGGCAACGTCGCCGGTACCCGGCGGCAGGTCCAGCAGGAGCACGTCGAGGTCGCCCCAGAAGACGTCCGCGAGGAATTGCTGGAGGGCGCGGTGGAGCATCGGCCCGCGCCAGACCACCGGCGCGTTGCCCTCCACGAATTGGCCAATAGAAATGTGCTTGATGCCGTGGGAGATGGGGGGAAGCAGCATTTCGTCGTCAAGCACTGTGGGGCCCGCCGTGGAACCCAGCAGGCTGGGCACGGAGTGGCCGTAAATATCGGCGTCCACGATGCCCACCTTGAGCCCCTTGTTGACCAAGGCAGCGGCCAGGTTCACCGTGACGGAGGACTTGCCCACGCCACCCTTCCCGGAGGCCACCGCGAACACGCGGGTGGTGGACTCGGGCTTGGCAAAGGGGATCTCCGGCTCGGCCTGCCCGCCGCGCAGCTTCTGCTTGAGCTCTTTACGCTGCTCATCGCTCATCGGTGTCATCGAGATGTTGATGTTGCCGACACCGTCGAGCTCCTCCACGGCCGCGCGGGTATTGGACTCGATGGTGCCCTTCATCGGGCAGCCGGCGATGGTGAGATAAAGCTCGATGTCCACGTCCGGACCGTTAACGGCCACGGACTTCACCATGCCCAGCTCCGTGATGGGGCGTCCGATTTCTGGGTCATCGACGCGGGTGAGCGCGTCGCGAACGGAAGATTCAGTAATAGCGCTAGTCATAACGCGCATTAGTCTAGTCACTTGCTATCGGGGAGAGCCACACCGCCGTCTGGCCAGTGGGGTGTGTAAGATTCAGCCAGATGCTGCGGCCCAGCGCTGCGGACTGAGGACTCTGAAGAACAGTGACATGTGTGCTGCATGTCCGGTTGAATAGAAAGAATGCGCCTGATTCTGATGCCCCGCCTTATTGCACGTTCCCGCACCTTCGCCCGCGTTGTTGGGGTGGCCTTGGTGGGGGTTGCGGGGGCGTCGTTAAGCGCCTGCTCTGGGTATGAACCCAAGCCGGATCCGAACCCAGTGAACTCGGCACCGATCACCATCATGATTGATCCGACTTCTCATGAGCAGAGCGTGCTGGCGGAGATCTACCGCCAGACCCTGCGCGATGAGGGGCGCGCGGCCACCGTTTCTCAGAAGCCTATGCTGGTGCGCCAGGGAGGGGAGCACGTCAGCGGGGTCAGCACTAACGGCAACTTCTTCGTGGGCTGCACGGGTGAATTCTTAAGCGTCTACAACCCGGAGGAAGCCCGCGCGATTTCCAAGGACTACGTGGCTGCCAAGGAAGAGGGCACCAAGGACGTGGACTTTTTGGAGCGCACCCACGTCGCCCTCATGGCCTCGCTGCCCCCGGAGGTCTCCGTCGTGGAGCCCGCCGGTGCCGAAGGCTGCCCTAATTCAAAGCCGGAGCTTCCACAGAATTACGTCGTGGTCTACCAAGACGGGCTATTCAACCGCGATGAAAAGCTCGAAGTTGCCTCCTTTACCAAGTTCCTCACCGCGCAGGACCTTGATGAAGTGGTGAAGGAAGTAGACGACTCCGAGGACTTTGAGGAGACCGTGCGCGCCTGGATGGAGGCCAACCTCATGCAGAACCTCAATGAAGAAGGTGACTCCAATTCCTCCGGTGGCTCGGATTTGGTCCACGAGGAGTCCTAGAAAATTCACATTCAGAGATTCAGTTCTAGTTGCCCGCGCGTGGCGGGGTGGGGCTGTTGAAACGGCCTTGCTTGGCGCCGACTCCCTGCACCGCTAACGCCCAGAAATGGGAGGAAAATTTCTAAGACTCAGCAAACCGGAAGATTCTGTGAAGTTCATCCTTCACATGAAACGTGCACTGGCTTTCTTAAACTGCAGGTTAAACAAGTTTTTCCTTGCTTATGTCTGAAGAGAGAGGTATCGTTTATAGAGATCGTCTGCTTGTTCCCTGTCTATTCTCTGGGGCAGTCGTGGGGAAATAACTTGATAATCCACAGGGGTTTTGGGTTTTCCGCGCTCAGAGGGCGAGGCAGAGTGCTGCATTTGAAAGGACATTTAATAATGAATGCACCAAAAAATCGCTCCAACCGGCTGCGCTCCTCTCGCAAAGGGGTGGCAGCTCTTTCTGCTATTACACTCGCACTGAGCGGCCTCAGTATCACCTCTTTTAATACGGTGGTCCCTGACGCCACTGCTGCGGAGTTCTCTGGGGGTATCCGCGACAAGTCGGGAGCGGTGGAGCCCGATGCCCAGCAGGCCTCGGATCTGCCGGCCGGTTCGTGTACTGTCTCGGAGAGCACTGAGAGTGGCAGCCAGGCTGGTTTCAGCTGGAATACCTCTGAGCCGTCTGCGACCAGCCCCAACAAGAAAGCCTGGGGCTTGAGCGTCTCCTTTGATAGCTCGAAGGACCGCACGTTCGCCGATTGGAGTTTTACCAACTCAGGCCTTATGGGTGCGTACCTCGATGCAGGACAGGTTCCCTCTATGGGCGCCGGTCAGACCTTTCTTGGTAACAATGTCACTGACAAGGCTGACGAAGCCCTCGTCATTGATGGCTCTAAGCAACAGCGAAACCTGAACCTTGTCGCAGAACTGACCGATGCTAAAGTCAAGCAGTTCGCTGAAGCCACTGCCGCTAACCCGGTGCGTTACGCCTGGCAGGGCAACTATAAGGCTGACCGTACCTCCGGCCCGTTTGCCACCCAGGGGGGCAGTGCATCCTTTACGGCCATCGTGAACCCGTGGCCGAGCGAGAACATCGAATGTAATCCGATCTCGGTATCCTGGGAGAACCGAGAAAAGCTGGTGATCAGGCCGGGCGAAGAGCTCAAGGTCGGCAAGATTAACGTTCCAGCGATTAAAGACGGGGGCGTGGATGATTCCCTGTCCCGCATGGTTGTGGAGGCCTACGACGCCCAGGGTAGCTTCATCGGAACGAGCGACACCGCTGCTTCCGGTGGCGGTACGTTGAGCCTGCGTATCGATCAGACTACCGGCGATATCTTCTACACCATGCCGGAGTACAAGGGTACGAAGCTGAGTCAACAGCAGGGCATGCGGTTTAGCGTGTTGGCAAAGCCGCGTTCTGTGGAGCAGCTTCAAGCTGCTGCTAAGAAAAATAACGACGACGGCGAAGGCAGTGCTTTTGATAGCTCTAATTCGCTTTCTCGCTACAATAAGGCCAACGTAGTGAGCAACAATCAGTGGAGCTTCGATGACACCCAGTTCCACGAGCCGGAGTATTCTCCGGTCCAGCAATCAGTGACCTCTGGCGTTGATAAGACTTCGAATACAGTTGTCACTGGGCCCCAAACTCTTACCTATAAGCAGGTTGGTGACAAGATCGCTGATTTGGTGAGGAGGCGTGAGGACGGCGGCGTCGAAGCCGAGGTGAAGCTTGATAAGCGCTACGTTTACCGAGGCTGGGACGCTAAGTTAGATCCAAACACCTATGACGTCACCGTCACGACACCTGCCAACCCGCTCCCGGGTACCTTTGCGCAGCCCCGCGTCATTGTCACCTATTCCAATGGTTCGCAGGATATTATCCCGCTGCTCGCAGTTATTGATCCGAACAATACCCAGGTGACGGAACTTGCTGTCAGAGGAACCGTCGAGGGCCCAGCTGGTAAAGTACTTGTTTCCGAGCTTGATTTAAAACCCAGCTTTGAGGGATACGACCCAGTCCGGCCCAAGTCTTTTGATGTTGACCCTGCGTCCGTTCCGGACGGATGGATCGTAAAGGTCGATGATGACGGAACTGTGAAGGTCAAGGCGACGTCGCCGGAAGCTGCTGCGAACAACACCAAGATTTTGCCGAGGGTTATCGCTACCTACCCAGATGGGACGACCGATACCGTTGAGGTTCCCTTCCAGATCGTCAATGCGATCAAGGTTCCGGACTACACCGCGGAATCCGGCCACATAAATGAAACGGTTACGCTTCAGCCAACCTTGCCAGAGCTTGGCTTGGGCGGTCGCGCCGATGACGAGAAGCCCAATCGCTATACCTTCCCCGACGGTTCTTTGGAGTACAAGTATGGTGACTGGACAGTCACTATCGACGAGAATACTGGTGAGCTGACTTCGACGATTCCGGAAACAGCTATACCTGGCGCGCGACTAACCATCCCAGTGAAGGCTTACTACGCTACGGGCGCTACCCCACAGGTGGTGACCGGCACCATCAACGTTATTGGTGATGGCACCGGCAAGGACTTCGCTTCCTACCCTGCGCAGGTGACTAAGGCAGGGGAGAAGGTGACTTCGGATATCGATACGATGTTGTCCGATCCGAAGCTCGCTAAGTACAAGTTGCCTGATAACTTGCCGCAGGACTGGAAATTCGACATTGATGAGAAGGGTACGGTTACCGCAACCCCGAATGTGACAGTGGAGAATGGTACGACTGTCACCGTCAATGTAGAAGTAACCTACCCGGATGGTTCTACCGCTACTGTTCCGGCAGAGTTTACGGTCATCGATGCCTACGCGCGTACGAATGACCCCTTGTATCCGACGGTTAGTGGTCAACCCGGTACATTAGTGGTTAGCCAGGTGGATCGTACTAACCTGTACGATGCTGCTGAACCGAAGTTTTCCATTATTACGGATCCGAATGACCCGGATTATATTGATCCACCCCGCAACCTGAAATGGGAAGATGTAAAGATTGACCCGGTTACGGGTGTCATCACCACTCCGATCAGCAAGTTTGCTCTGCCTGGAACCTCTGCGGATATCCCTGTTCGTGTCACATACAAAGACGGTTCGACTGATAAGACGATTGCCACAGTCGTCGTTAAGGCGGAAGTACGGCAGGTCTATGAGGCACAGTACTTGCTGCAAAACACCACGCCTGGTGGAACAGTTAAGTCCGGAATTACGGAAGCAACGAGGATTCCTGAACGCGACCTCGCTAAGGATCCTTCGAAGCGTTTCCAGGTGCCTTCAGACTTCAATGGATGGAAGGTCAGCGTCGACGAAAACGGTGTCGTCACCGCCACCGCACCGAAGGACGCTCGACCTGGTGACGGTGTGGATATCCCTGTTACCGTCACGTACTATGACGGCTCCACCGACACCGTCTTCGCACCGTTCAATGTGAAGGAGAACCAGAAGGACATCAGCGAGCCTACCTACCCGGTTCAATCCACCAAGCCAGGCACCGAAGTGAAGCGTTCCGTTAACCGGGACGGTGCGCCGAACGGTACGGCCTTCTCCTTCGGCTTGGACGGCGACAAGCCGAAAACTGAGGACACCGTTGACGGGTGGACCTACAAGATCGATCCGAAGACCGGTGAGGTTTCCGTAACCCCGCCCGCTGACTCTAAGCCGGGTGACAAGCACGTACACAACGTCACGGTGACGTACCCCGATGGTTCGACCGACGAGACTCCAGTTACCACTGTGGTGAACTTGACTCAGAACTTCGAGGTCGATCCGTCCTACCCGCCAGAGACTACGTTCCCTGGCGAGACGGTTACCGCACCGCTTACGATTGAGTTTCCAGAGGGCATCACTGTGGCCGAGAAGGATCCATACAAGATCACTCCGGCTGATGGCTACACTGCAACCGGGGATAAAAACGAGTTTGGTAATCCGACGTACACGGTCGCGACGGCCAACGGCAATTGGCTGGTCGGCCTGGATGACAAGGGCAACGTAATTGCTACTGCACCTAAGACCGCGAAGCCGGGTGACTCTATCAAGGTTCCGGTCACGGTTACCTACTCCGATGGTTCCACCGATCGGATTTATGCACCGATCAACATCCAGGATGCCCCGACGCGCGAGGTGCCGTTCGATGTTGAGTACAAGTTCGATGACACCGTCCCGCAGGGCACCTACAAGGTCGAAACCGAAGGTGTTCCAGGCACAGAGGTACAGGACCGAAAGGGCAAGTGGTCGCAGACCAAGGCTCCGGTCAATGAGGTCGTCGTCATTGGTACCAAGCCTGCAAAGGCTACCGATGAAATGACCTGGACCATGGCTACTGGTTTCGACACCATCATGCGCCCGAACCCGGCACTCAAGCCGGGTGAGGTAAAGGTCGTTCAGGAGGGCGAAGCTGGCGAGCGCACGATTACTGCGAAGTTCGACGCCACGCTCGAACCTGGTGGCGTTCCGACGGTGAAGACCACGTCGGATACTGTGACCAAGGACTCGAAGCCACGCATCGTGGAGTACGGCCCGCGCCTTGAGGATCAGGAACTGGTTTTCACTGACAAGAACCGCGTCCCGTTCGAGACTGAGATCATTTATGACGACACTCTTAAGGCTGGCGAGCAGGTCGTTGACAAGAAGGGTGAAGAAGGCGAAGAGACCGTTACGACTAAGCAGAAGCTTGTCGACGGAAAGCCTTCCGGTAAACCAGAAGTCACCAGGGAGCAGACTAAAGCTCCGGTCAAGCAGATTATCCGCGTTGGTGGCAAGACCACTGGTGAGAACGTCGAGACCTTCAAGACGGAAGCTCCGTTCAAGGTCGTCGTCAAGTACGACCCGAACATGCCTGCTGGTGAGTCCAAGGTGACGACGCCAGGCGTTCCGGGTGAGAAGACGGTGACGATCAAGCGCAACATCACCAACTCGAACCCGGACGGTAAGCCGACGGTCTCTGAAGAGATCACGAAGCAGCCCGTCGACGAGGTCATCACCGTTGGTACCAAGCAAGCCACGGCGACCGATAAGGTCGAGTGGACTGAACCGATTCCATTCGGCACGACTCTGCGACCGAACCCTGACCTCGCTCCGGGCGAGACCAGGGTCGTCCAGGAAGGTAAAAACGGCGAGGCTTCCTATGCTGCAACCTTCATCGGCACCAACGGTGAAGCACAGGTTGCGGAAAGCAAGGCCCGCACTGAACCTGTCGAGCGCATCGTCGAGTACGGTCCGAAGGCTGAGGACACTTCTGTCGTGACGAAGACTGAGAAGCCGGTGCCGTTCGAGACGAAGATTACGTTCGACGACAGCTTGCCGGCTGGCGAGCAGGTCGTCGACAAGCAGGGTGAGCTCGGCACTGATGTCGAGACTTCTACTCAGAAGATCGTGGATGGCAAGCCTTCCGGCGAGCCGACCGTGACGACTGAGCGCACCAAGGAGCCGGTTGCGGCCGAGATTCGTGTGGGCACCAAGACCGAAGGATCCCACGTCACCGAGTCCGAGGTTGCTGTACCTTTCGAGACCGAGATTCAGTTCGACGACACGATGCCGGCTGGTACCCAGGAGACTGTCCAGGAGGGCAAACCGGGCAAGGATAAGGTCACCACGACCCAGACCATCGTGAACTCGAAGGTTGTTAGTACCAAGACCGAAACCAAGCGCATCGAGGAACCGGTCAAGAAGATCATCAAGGTCGGCACCAAGGGCAAGACCACGTCCAAGACCATCGAGTGGACCGAGAACACCCCGTTCGAGGTCGAGGTTCGTGAGAATCCGAACCTCAAGGCTGGTGAGACCAAGGTTGTCCAGGAAGGCAAGCCGGGCGAGGTCAAGCACACCGTCACGGTGACCTCCGACAACGGTGAGATTTCCACCAAGGATGACGCCAAGGAGATCAGCAAGCCGACCAAGCAGATCATCGAGGTCGGTACTGCGCCGACTCAGACCGAGCTGACGGATAAGCACATCGAGCAGACTCCGTATGAGACCCTCATTGAGACTGACCCGAACCTTGAGGCCGGAAAGGTTGTAGAAGCCCAGGCCGGTTCCTTCGGCGAGAAGGAAGTCACGAAGGTTTGGAAGCTCAAGGATGGAAAGGCCGTAGGTGACCCAGAGACCTCTGAAAAGGTCACCAAGGAGCCGACGCCGCGCAAGCTGCGCATCGGTACCAAGGCCGTCACGGAGACCTCTAAGGTCACCACGACGGAGAAGGTTACCGAGACCAGCAACACCACCACGACGGTGACGGAGAAGGAGCCGGCCCCGTACCCGGATCCGGAACTGGAGCGCTCCTTCTACGGTGTTGAGCTGGTTAAGCCTGGCCAGTCTGAGTCTCAGGACGTAAAGAAGCACACGGACGGCAACACCTATGAGGTGCCATCGGACGTGGACGGCTGGACCGTCTCCGTTGATGAGAACGGCCGGGTGACGGCAACTGCACCGTCGACGGCGAAGTCCGGCGACTACATCGAGGTTCCGGTAACGGTGACCCCGAAGGGCGGCAAGCCGTACGTCACCAACGCTGTCTTCATCGTGAAGGAAGACCCGCAGGATGAGCCCACGGAGCCGACCGAGCCGACTGAACCAGATGATCCCGAGCTGATCCCGGCACCGACCTACAACCCGGATGTCATCAAGGCCGGCGATACCAAAAAGGTTGGAATCAACTACGGCCACACTGAGGGCAACACCTACGAGTTAGGTGAGATTCCGGCTGGTTGGACCGTGACCATTGATGAGTCCACGGGTGAGCTGACGGTTACTCCGCCGGCTGATACCCCAAGTGGCACCATCAAGGAGATTCCGGTCAAGGTGACCACGAAGAACGGTGATGTCTTCAACGTGAAGACTGTCATCGGTGTCGTTAGCGATAACTGTGGCTGTGGCCCAGTTGAGCCGACGGAACCAACCGAACCAACGGATGAACCGACCGAAGAACCCACGGACGACCCGACCAAGCCGACCGAGCCGACCGACGACCCGACCAAGCCGACCGAGCCGACGGACGAGCCGAGCGCAAGTCCAACGACGACGGTGACGGTCACCACGACGGTCAATCCGTCTGAGCCCGAGCCATCCGAGGATCCCTCGGAGCCTCAGCCGACTTCTGAAACCCCAACGCCGACGCCTTCTGATAGTGGCACTACGACGGTAACTGTCACTGAGACAAAGGAGTCTCCGGAGCCGAAGCCGAGTGAGGAGCCAGAACCCTCTGGTACCGCAAAGCCGACGACGTCCAACACGGCTAAGCCGACCACCACGGTAACGGTGACTGAGGATCCGTCTCGTCCGAAGCCGTCGGAGGAGCCGACCACAGACAAGCCGAAGCCGTCGGAGGACCCGACTGTGACGGTGACTGTGACAGAGACCAAGGGCACGCCGGAACCGAAGCCGACCGACGAGTCGACGACTCCGTTGGTTCCGACTGAACCGACGGATCCGACTCAGCCGAACGAGCCAAATGAGCCGAACGAGCCAGGTGAGCCGGGCAAGCCAGGTGAGCCGGGAGAGCCGGGCAAGCCAGGTGAGCCGGGCAAGCCAGGTGAGCCTAACGAGCCTCGTATACCTGAGCTCGGTGGATTGTGGCCGCTGCTCATTCCGCTGGTACTCGTACCGCCGGTCTTGAGCCATTTCTTCAAGCCGCCGCATGATCCTGCACTGCCGCAGAAGCCTTTCGAGCCGCTGAAGCCGCTGGATCCGAAGGCCCCAGGCGAGGCTCCGCAGCAACCGCAGCCGGAACAGCCGCAGCCGCAGGCACCAGGTGAGGCAGCACAGCCGAGTGCTGTGGAGTCCAACAACAATGCTCAGCCGAGCCAGAGCGAAAACACCACCCGCTCTACTAGCTCGCCCTCGAGCACGAAGGACTCCAAGAAGAGCTCCTCTTCTAGAGCCCTGGCGAATACCGGTGCAAATATCCTGTGGCTACTTGCCGCAGCGTGGGCACTGATTGCTGGAGCAGTACTGCTTCTGCGTCCTGGTCGCCGCAAGGAGTCCTAGTCCGCTAGGAAGCTTCAGGGCCGGGCTGGCCCTGAAGACACGGTTTACTAAGCCGTGAATGAAACGCCCGAGCATAAGCTCGGGCGTTTCTCTTTTGCCTAGTTCATTGCGGTGGTTCGATTTCGTTGTTGAGAGCCAATGCGGTGTATTACCTGACTTGGCTCAAATTAGTGCCGAAGGGT
>NZ_KV805095.1:0-446 GCF_001811545.1 Corynebacterium sp. HMSC074A09
GGTGAGGAGACGACCCCGAACGAGCCGGGCGAAGAGACTGATAAGCCGAAGATTTCGACGAATGCTGACTTTGCTAACGGTGCAACTGAGGTTGTTGCTGGTGCGAAGGTTAACGATACGGTGACGTATGAGGGTTTGGTTCCGGGTATGGAATACACCCTGAAGGCTGAGCTGATTTCTAAGGTTGATGGCAAGTCTGTCCTGGGTAAGGGTGAGAAGACCTTTACTCCGGATGCTGCTGATGGTGAGGTTGTTGTTGAGATCATCGTTGCTGATTCGGTGAAGAAGCCGGTTGAGGCTGCGGTTGCCTTTGAGGAGTTGACTTCTGTTGAGGTCAACGACAAGGGCGAGGAGACTCCGGGTACTGATCCGGAGGAGCCGAACCACATCGCTGAGCACAAGGACATCAACGATAAGAACCAGACGGTTCCGAAGCCGTCCGAGGA
>NZ_KV805096.1:0-204 GCF_001811545.1 Corynebacterium sp. HMSC074A09
GTGCCCATGGGGGATATTGAAACCTACCTCCGCCTCCGCAACTCGGGGATTGCGCTGGTGGAGCATATACCTGGCACACCCGATGAGCTTCGCGCGCTCGGCGCTGACCCAGCCGACGCCACCGAACTCGCAGGCCTGCACCAGGTGTACTTCGGCCCCACCCGCTTTACAGGCAAACAACGCAAAGCCCGCCAAGCAGCACTC
>NZ_KV805097.1:0-42800 GCF_001811545.1 Corynebacterium sp. HMSC074A09
ACTCCGTGTCCAAAAACTCCATAGACATCACACTCTTAGCTCTGGGGTGCCGGTCTTTTTGTGTTTTAGAAGCTGGCCCGGCCTCTATCAACATCTCTTTGGAAATCCAGCGCGGCCTGGCGCGCCTCGGGGTCGTGGTCTTCCGTACGTTTGTGAATCCGTCGGTTCATCATGCCTGCTGGGATGGCAATGAGAAGGATGGCCGCGACGGCAACGATGACGAAAGTGGACATGGGGTCTCCTAGAGCACTTCAGGGGTTAAAACTTTGACTGGACAGGGGGGATGTATTCTGGCTCTCTATAGATCAATACTATGAAGTGTAACACATATAAAATGTTGAGGTTGATGAATAGTCTTTCTTTTAAAGCTACGTTCTCGCTCGTCTTCGCAGCCGCTGTCGTTTCCGGGTTAGGTGACGGCCTCATCCCGATTGCTTTTGCGCTTCAGGCACACCGAGTAGATCCGTCGGGGCGCGGCTTGACGGTGGTGCTTATCGCACTGTGGGCGGGCCGTTTCCTTAGTTCTTTAGTGGTCCGAAAGCTGCCGCCACCTCACCGGCCGGTGACCTGGATTCTGGGTAGTGATGTCGTTCGGATGTTGGCGCAGTGGGGACCCGTGGCGTGGGTGGTGGCTCGCGGCGATTCCATTGCTGCGTTCGCGCTCTCAAGCTGCGTGTACGGTTGTGCCTCGTCATTCTTTGGGCCAGCAAGGTTTAGTCTCTTGTCGCAGCTGTTTTCCGATGAGCAGCGCACCCGCGTCAATGGAACCCTGTCGATGCTCGGTGATGTGCTGTTTATCGCCGGCCCACTCATCGGTACAGCGGCAGTGCTCACCTTGGGATTCAACACGGTATTGCTTATCGACGGCGCCACTTTCCTCGTGGCCATGCTCTTTGTTCTTCCGTTTCTCTCAGTGCGCAGGGAACCAGCAGGCGAAAGCTCTAATGTCGCAGCGGCTGAACCAGAACCGGACAGCGCAGGTTCATCGAGCCCGAACAAGCCTCTTGCGGCCCCAACACTCCCGAGCTGGGTGCGGGTAGGGCTCGGCACTTGGCTGGTCGCGGCAATTGTCAACGGCTTCCTGGGAAGTGCTGGACCTACATGGATTATGAATACTTTCGACGAAAAGTCGTGGGGGTTTATGGCAACTGCGCTTGCGGTCGGTTCGCTGATTGGCTCAGCCGCAACAATTCTGAAGGCATTAGATCGGGTGCGTTTTGGCACCTTGCAAATTCTGATGCTGATTCTTCTGGCCGGGCAGATCCTGGCTTTGGCATTCTCCTCTGTCTTCGTGCTCATCGCCGCAGTTGGTGCTGCTGCGTCCTTGTTGATGACTGCGGCAGGCATTGCGTGGGATTCTCTCGGGCAGTCTTTGGGAGATGATGATCTGGTGCATCAGTTCGCAACAAAGGATCAGCTGGTCTTTACCGCCGGTACCCCGCTTGGAATGATTCTTTTCGCGGCGCTTTCTTCTCAGCCTGGTGTTGCGGCGGTTGCCTTGGCAGCTGCGTTGGTGGTTGCAGCTGTTGCGTCGTCCCTGCCTGTGGCGCGTTCGCCGCGTACGGCAGATATAGCTGAGGGTGCTGTTCCTTTGTAATGAAGTAAGTACGCATCGCAAGGGTGCAATTGGCCAGTTTGCCTACAACATCACGGCTCTCGGGCAGAGGCCTTCAGGTGAGTGGAGTTTCCAAAGTAGGCGCTACACATGTAAATCTGGGGTCTGTCTCTACCAAGGATGTGACGTGTTAGAAGTTGAACTATTTGCCTGGGCATTAACCGATGCAAAGACCGTCGATGAAATTCGATTGAATCTTGAGAAGGTGGGGACTTTCTCAGAAAAAGAATTATCCGATATACCAGCACTTGGTTTAACCTCCCTGATTGGGCGGTACACATTTGATTCTGCTCAAGAACTAGTACTGCCTGGTGAGATTGCACAATGGCGACGCGCATCGCGCACCGATGAATTTGATGATGCGATCAAACGCCTAAGCGCAGATCCCTGTGCCTTCGTTTTGTCGGTGTTAAACCAGCCGGACAGAGCGAATGGCGAGTTCGCGGCGGCGGTGCATTTAGGAGTAACCAAACGCGTCGGAAAGGCTGCAGCACAGATCTGGGCCGGGATGTTCTGTAGAGCAGGAATACAGCAGCTTCTCCGAGAAGGAGAGGATTGGAAAGTGCATCCAACTGCGGTCTTCGGGGACTCTCCTAGGACTGCCTATATACCGCTTCGTAGAAAACTTTGACCACCTAGAGTCCATTTATCAACTGCGCCGGAAGGTCATTATTCTGCGGTGTCATGGTTGATGACGGCGAAACCCCTCAACAACATGGATTTGAGAGTATGCCGAAAGCTTTCCTGGACGAACTCAAGCGTCGTGTGTCGATACGGTTGTCCTACTTAGTAAGAGCCGGGAATAGGTCGCCTGTGAATACGGGGTGTCTGCCGCAGTCTTTCAACCACGAGCTGGTGCTTATCTAGGTGCACGATGTCGTTAGGGCTTCACAGCCCAACTGGTTAAACTGGTGCACATTCGTGTCCACCACCAAAGCTTCCGCGAGCAATAATCGCGCATGTGAAGGGGAATTTCCGTGGCAAAGCTGCTCTACCACCTAGGCCGCTGGTCTTACATCAACCGATGGAAGGTCATCATCGCCTGGATCTTCATCGTGGCGGCCGCGGGTGGAGCAACCTTGAGCTTGATGAAGCCGATGACCACGGAGTACTCCATCAGCGGCACGCCCGCTATTGATGCCACCCGCCGCGCGGTGGAGCTCTTCCCGGAAAATGGTAATCCGGCAAATGCGCCGTCGGTTAACCTCGTCTTCAAGGCCCCGGAAGGGCAGAAGCTCAGCGATCCGCATAATAAAGAAGCGGTCGAGGACGTGGTGCACCACATTGCTGAAGGCCTTGATATCCCGGAGGGCAGCCAGCAGCGTTGGGGCAACCCGCTTGAGGTATCGCCAGCACTTCAGCAGCAGGTCATTGAGCAGTTCACCTCCATGGGTTTGCCGGAGGAGACCGCGCGGGCGGATGCCGATAACCTGGCCATGGTCAATGCTGATGAGACCATCGCTTACACCACCTTCGACTTCGATGCGGAAAGCCCCTATTCGGTGGACCCCGCGGATAAAGACGTGGTCCATGAGGCCATGGATATCGGCCGCGCGGCGGGGCTGGAAGTAGAGGCTGGCGGCGCGGGCTTCGGTGATGAGATCCAGGTCAATTCGATTTCTGAGGTCATCGGCCTAGCCGTGGCGTTTATCGTCCTCATTATTACTTTTGGTTCGCTGGCCTCCGCGGGCATGCCGCTTATCTCCGCGGTCGTGGGCGTGGGCCTGGGCGCGATGGGCGTCATGATTGCTACCCACTGGATGGAGCTCAACAACCTCACCCCGGTGCTGGCCGTCATGATTGGCCTGGCCGTGGGCATCGACTATGCGCTGTTCATCATGTCGCGCTACCGGCAGGAGCGCTCCCGCATGGACGGACCGGATGCCGCCGGCATGGCCGTTGGCACGGCGGGTTCCTCGGTGGTCTTTGCCGGCGCGACGGTCTTCATCGCGCTCTTTGCGCTACTCGTGGCGCGCATTAGCTTCTTGACGGCGATGGGGCTGGCCGCTGCGGGTACGGTCTTCATGGCCGTGCTTGTGGCGCTGACCTTGGTGCCCGCGATGCTGGGTCTGCTCGGTGATAAGGCCTTTGCTGGGCGTATCCCCGGCGTGGCCGGCAACCCCACGAAGCGCCGCCCGCGCCGCACGAAGCCAACGATGGGTAACCGTTGGGTGCGCACGGTGCAGCGTGCCCCGGGCATCGTCATGGCGCTGGTGGTGCTCGGCCTGGGTGCTTTGACGGCCCCGGTCCTGCACATGGAGCTGGCGCTTCCGGCGGATACCACGTCTAATCCGGATACCACCCAGCGCAAGGCGGCGGACCTGCTGTCCGAGGGCTTCGGCCCCGGCATCAACGGCCCCTTCTTAGTGATCGTGGATGGCGCTAACGCCAACCCGGATTCCGCGGCTTTGCAGCCCTATATCCAGGGCCAGGAGGGCGAAGAGGATGAGCAGAAGAAGGCCGCTCTTTCTTCCTTTATGTATTCCGTGCAGCGCCTGAACCAGGTCGGCGGGGTCAAGCACGCCCAGTTGGTGGGCGTGAGCAAGGATATGAAGGCAGCGCAGATCATGGTCAGTCCCACTACCGCGCCGACGGATGAGGCCACGGTTGGCACCGCCTCCGCTTTGCGCACCGCCAGCGCGGAGCTGGAGGATGCCACCGGTGCCGAGATCGGCATGACAGGCCTGACTGCGGTGCAGCTCGATATCACCGAGCGCCTTGAAGGGGCCATGGGGCCATACCTCGCCATCGTGGTGGGCCTGGCTATCTTCCTGCTCTTGGCGGTATTCCGCTCCATCTTGGTCCCGCTGGTGGCGGGCTTAGGCTTCCTGCTCTCCGTCGGCGGCGCCTTTGGCCTGACCGTGCTTGTGTGGCAGGACGGCCTCACCGGACTGGTGCCCGCGCCGGGCCCGCTGATTTCCTTCATGCCCATCTTCCTCATCGGCGTGACCTTCGGCCTAGCCATGGACTATCAGGTCTTCCTGGTCACCCGCATGCGTGAGCACTTCTCCCGCTACCCGCAGGGCAGCGGTGGCAAGTACAGCAAGTACAACGCCAATGATGAGGCCACCATCGCCGGCTTTACCGCCGGTGCCCGCGTGGTCACCGCCGCGGCCATCATCATGATTTCCGTCTTCGTGGCCTTTATCAGCCAGCCGCTGCCCTTCATCCAGATCTTCGGCTTCGCGCTGGCGGCGGGCGTGCTTTTCGACGCCTTCCTAGTCCGCATGTCGCTTGTCCCCGCCACCATGTTCCTCATGGGGCACACCACCTGGTGGATGCCGAAGTGGCTGGACAAGCTGATCCCACAGCTCGACATCGAGGGCACGGCGTTGGAAGAAGAATGGGAGCGCAAACACGCGGCAGCATCCCGTGAAGCAGAGGATAAGGCAGCGCAGCCCGTAGAATAGTTCCCTATGACTCACCCTAAGCCGCAGCTTGAGACCGACCTTTCCTTCGACGTGAAGAAGGAGCTGGATTTAAGCGGTCCAGCACAACCGGGAAAGCACGGCCGCACCGGTGTTATCCATACCCCGCACGGTGATATCCAGACCCCGGCCTTCATCCCGGTGGCCACCAAGGCCACGGTGAAGACGCTGACCCCGGAGCAGATTCGCTTGACCGGAGCCCAGGCTATCTTGTCCAATGCCTATCACCTCTACCTGCAGCCGGGCCACGACATCGTGGACGAGGCCGGTGGCGTGGCTGCCTTCGAGAATTGGCATGGGCCGACGTATACCGACTCAGGCGGATTCCAGGTCATGTCCCTCGGCGTGGGTTTCAAAAAGGTCCTCGCCATGGACGTGGCGGACCTAACGGACTCCGATATCCGTGCGGCCAAGAAGGAGCGTATGGCGCAGGTCGATGAGGATGGCGTGGATTTTAAATCCATCATCGACGGCTCCACACACCGCTTCACCCCAGAGGTCTCCATGCAGATCCAGCATGGCTTGGGCGCGGACATTATGTTTGCCTTCGATGAGCTCACCACGCTCGTGGATACCCGCACCTACCAGGAGGAATCCGTCGAGCGCACGCGCCGCTGGGCGCAGCGCTGCCTGGATGAGCACGACCGGTTGACGCTCGCCCGCGGCCCGCAGAAACCCCGCCAATCCCTGTGGGGAGTGGTGCAGGGCGCGCAGTATGAGGACCTGCGCCGCCAAGCTGCCCGCGGACTGGTGGAGCTCTCCGATCGCGCCGAAGCGAATGGCCGGCGCGGCTTCGGAGGCTTCGGCATCGGTGGCGCTTTAGAGAAGGAGAACCTGGGAACGATTGTGGGCTGGGTGTGCGATGAGTTGCCCGTCGATAAGCCCCGGCACCTGCTGGGTATCTCTGAACCGGATGACATCTTTACCGCCGTTGAGGCTGGTGCCGATACTTTCGACTGCGTGGCGCCGACCCGCCTGGCGCGCCGCGGTGGCGTCTACACCCTTGATGGCCGCATGAACCTCACCAATGCACGCTTCAAGCGTGACTTTGCTGGTGTGGATGAGGAATTTGGCGGCTACGTCTCGGAGAATTACTCCCGTGCCTACCTCCACCACCTGCTCAAAGCCAAGGAATTCTTGGCTGGCACGCTGTGCACTATCCACAACCTGGAGTTCATGATCCGCCTGGTAGATAACATTCGGGAGTCCATCGATGGCGGCTATTACGAGGCTTATCGCGATGAATTCCTGGGGCGCTATTACGCCAAGTGACCGGTGACGATGACGTTGTACTCCAAGTCTGTTGCGCCGTCTACCGCACAGGCGATGAGTACGATGCGCCCGGGAACCTCGGTATTCATCAGGTCGGCGTCGCTGCCTAGTTGTTCCTTGTCAACTAGGAAGGCGTTATCCACGATCCACTCGCGCCCGGCACCGCCCTCGGAGGTCATGCGGATGTGGGAGCCGTTGAGGATGGGCGTCGCAAAGCGCTGCACCTGCGCCCCGTCGAGGCCCTCCACGGCGGTGGGGTTGCTCAGATCAACGTTGGCGGTGACCACCTCGGAGAAGGGGTTAAATACCAGTTTCTGCTGGCCCCAGGCATGGCCCAACACGTAGGTGGTGCCCTGCTCTGCTGTGGCGGGTGACTCACCCCAGTCCTGGACCCAGCGCACCATGGTCTCTTGCGGCCCTGCGGGGTTGAGGGGCACGACGAAGGGCATTGAATCATAGGTCGCGCCCGTGATGGTGGCTGGGCCGTCCATCTCAAACGTGCCGGTCAGTGCGGGTGCCGGGCCCTCATTAAGTGGGGGCGGGGTGGGTGCTGCGCTTGGCGACGCCTCACTGCTCACCGCCGTCGTTTCCGGTGCCGCGTGGCTCGTCGTTTCAGACGACGTGGTGACTTCCTCTGTACCCGAGCATGCCGCAAGGTTGAAGGCTGTAGCCAGGCCAAGGATGGGGAGGAGGGAACCTCGTAGATGCTTATGCATCGTAGATGTCCTTCCGGTGGCCAATAGCGAATACCTCAATCGTTACTTTCTGGTCGTGGATGTACGCCAGAATGCGGTAAGAACCGACCCGATAGCGCCATTCACCTGAACGGTTTGAAGTCAATCCTTTTCCGAGAGCTCGAGGGGCTTCGCAGCCCTCGAGGTTCTTTTGGATCCACGTCACGATGATTCGCGCATCGAATCGGTCAAACTTCTTTAGCTGTTTCCGGGCTTTCGAAGTGAATTCGACGTGATATGAAGTGATTCCCTCCGACATCTTTAGAGATCCTCGAGGACCTCATCAAGGCTAAACCGTTCGCCAGAATCCTCTGCCATTGCTGCGCGCAGTTCCTGAAGGTCGTAGTAGTCTTCGACCCGTTCTAAAAGCGCTGCTCGGGCAAAGTCAGATATTGTATGTCCTTCAAAGGCGGCTAGATTTCGAACGAGCTCAGCGTCGTTATCATCCATGCGAATTGTCAAAGTAGCCATATCTCCTCCTTAACCATCGTGAATACATTGTATTCTATGGGGAGGGTGAAGGGAAGAGTGAAAAATCCCCCTCAGCACAGTGCGTGCCAAGGGGGTTAAAAGTCTGGGATGCTTCGCTGCTACTTAGAGGGCGCTGCCGTAGGGGTTTCGGTCTCGTCGATAGGCACGTAATCCTCGCGGCGCTTGACCCAGGAGATGACCAGCGTGGTCAGCGGAAGCATGATGACCTCGCAGGCGGTCTTCCAGAGGAAGCCCACGATGACGTAGTTCAGGAAGCCACTGAAGGAATCGATGCCGATGACGGGCGCTGCGATGGCGCAGAACAGCAGAGTATCGCCGAATTCGCCGACGACGGTGGAAGCAACAAGGCGGCCAATGAGCCCCTTTTCGCCGGTGCGGGCCTTCATCTTCACCAAGGTGAAGGAATTGAGTAGTTGGCCCACGAGGTATCCGGCCAGGGAGGCAGCGAGAATCTGCGGCACGAGGCCGAGAGTTGCTTCGAAAGCTTCTTGGCCTTCGTAGAAATCAGCCGCGGGCAGCCAAATCGCAATGTAGAAGGAAACCGCGGCCAAAAGAGCCATGGCAAAACCGATATAAACGGCGCGGCGGGTGGACTTGAAGCCGTAGCACTCGGAGAGAACGTCGCCCACAATGTAGGCGAGGGGGAAGAGGAAGAAGGCACCATCGGTGATGAGTGGGCCGAGCTGGACGCCCTTCGTGGCGTTGATGTTCGAGATGAGGAAGGTAACGACGAACACCGCGACCAGCCACGGGTACAAGGTGGAATGTACCGGGATGAATCGGATGCTCTCGCCACCATTTGCGGTGGTTGCGGTTGCCGATTGAGTTGTCATGACACAGCATTTTTCCATGAAGATGGGGGAAGCAGAAATGGGGGAAATTGATTCCCATCAGACGGGGAGTGCTCCCATTCCTCCTTGTTCCTGAAGAAAGAGCAGTTGAGCTGCACCTTCCTGGGAGGCAGTTCCGGTAGTCCACCCATAAAGATCTGTGAAGTGGGCAGAAAAAACGCTCCTAGTGTGGCATTCTTTTGCTTGCAGTGTTTTCGTGTTCCCTGCACGTTTCCTGTCTACTGTGCCACGGCGCGCTCGAAGAGATTCGGGCGCGTTCGAATTTCGGGCCACTGAAGGGCAGGCCGTGTCAGGGGGCACGGCTACCTTGGTTCTAGTCCTTAAGCCTCCGGCTGGTCTTTTCGCCTTCTGCGCCTTTCGATGGAGTAGGCAGAGGCTAGTCGGCGGCACAACTTCGCATTAGGGAAGGTCATCGATATGACGTTTGGTTCCCCAGGCTCGTCACCACAGTTCGGCGGGCGCCCGCCACAGGGGGCTCCCCAGCCAGGCACAGGGTCCGGAAACAGTTCTGGCTCTGGGTTTGGCGCGCCCGGTGGACCTGGTGGATTCGGTGGCTTTGGTGCACCGAATCCTGCGCAGAACCCCGTACAGAAGCCTTCCTCGGGTTCTGGGTTTGGCCAAGGTTCCGATTCGGGTGCCAGTGGCTCCTTCGGCGCGCCGGGCTCGCCGGATGGCTTCGGCCAGTCTTCCCCGGCGCCGGACTACCGCCGCCAGGTGGCAACACCCACGGGCCCCACGAAGGGACCGTGGCCGCTTCTCATTGCAGCTGGCGTATCTGCGGTCATTGCGCTGATTCTGTTGATTGTCGCCCCGCTCGTGGCGGCTCCTACGCAGGTCCTGTTCTTTGGCCTGGCTATTGGCGGCTGGCTTCTGGCTGGAATTGTGTCCTTTATTCTCTTGGGTATTTATACGCTGAAGAACACGCAGCGCCAGGCTGAGACATTTTATGTAGAGGACACCACGCAAACCTTGCTGTACCGCCTCATCATGGGCGGGAGCTTTGTCCTTGTCATTGTCGCTGCGGTGGAAATCGCCTTCTACGTAGGAAAGGCGGTTGGCGTCTAATGAAGAAGCTCACTCGTGTACTTGCCCTGTCCGCGGCGATGGCACTCGCCGGATTCGGCGGCAGCCTGGGAGCGGTGGCGCAGGAGGCTCCTCCGGCCCCAGACGCCCCCGCGCCGGAGGCTCCTGCACCAGAGGGACCGGAAGGTCAGCCGGAAGAACAAAACGGGGAGAACCCAGAAGACCACGGCGGGGAGAATCAGCCGCCGCAGGAGCACGTTGAGGGAATCGGCTCCGAGTCGGCGCTTTCTGAGGTCTCGCAAAAGAACCTCTCTGATTTTGGCTCTTGCATCGCCAGCGAAAAATCTGCGGACCTGTTGTTCGTTCTTGACCAGTCGGCCTCGCTGGTGGGCTATGAGGGTTCGAAGCCGACGGATGCTGATTTTTTCCGCGTTGATGCCACGGCGGACATCGTCAAGCAGCTGGCCAACCTCGGGGAGGACAATGGCGCAGACATCAACGTCAAGCTCGCTGGTTTCGGCTCCGAGTACTACAGCGATCCGGCTGACTATGGCGGGTGGACCAATGTCTCCGGCAATGGGGATGCTCTCAAAGGCGAACTGGACAAGTTCCGACAGGAGGACCGTGTTGCGGATCTAGAGACCAACTATGGCGCGGCCTACAAGGGAGCACTCAAGGAACTGGCTTCCCACCAGGGCAGCAGCTGCCGCGCCATCGTGTTCTTTACCGATGGCAAGTACTACACCGATGCCGAGGCTCATGATCTCCAGGGAGCGCAGGACAAGCTCTGTGAGGTTAATTCCTCTGTCACCGCGTTCCGCAACTCCAATATCCGCCTCTTTAACGTGGGCCTCGTGCCGGCTGCGGAAGCACAAGATCAGGTCCGCCAGCTCACCCGCATGGCGGAGGGCGAAGACTGCGGCCAGGGCGCCCCTAACGGTGCTTTCTTCGACGCGGGTGAGGATCCAGCGGCGCTGTTCGCAGCCTTCCGTAACCTCATCCCCACCTCGGGTGGTGTGACCAAGGAGGGAAACCTCAAGGACCAATTCGATTTCGTCCTCGATAACTCCGTGTCCCCAGTGCGATTGTCGGCGGTGCCGAAGAGCTCGGTTGGGGAAGGAGAGCTCATCCCGACTCTGACTGGGCCCGATGGTGAAACCGTTGAGCTCAAGCCTGATACCACTCACGTAGCCGGCGCGAAGGTCTCCGTGACGGAGAACAGCAAGCTTCCAGGCATGGTTGATATCGCGATGGAGAAGGACGGCGACCCCTGGGCAGGTGCTTGGACTTTTGGCTACAAGGTGGCTGAAGGAACTGACGGTGAGTATCTCGCTTCCGTCGTTATGGTGCCGGGCCTCAACCTGGATCTCAAGACGGAAGACGGCTCCAAAGTGGAAGGCGGCATCAACTCGGACCAAGTCCTGAAGGGGCAGTTGGTCGATGGCCAAGGCGAGCCGCGCACGCTGGAGGGCGAAGGTACCCTTTACGCCGAGTTCGTACCGGAGGATGGTTCCCCGGTTACCCTCGTGGACAATGCGCCCATCACGGATGGGCAGCCAGTCGACATTCCGCTGGACCAAGTGGAAAACGCGGCATCCGGTCAGCTGGTGACGCGCGTGGAGATCACCACCAAGGGCACCGATGAGCGTCCAGGCTCGAAGCTGGATCCCATCAACGCGGAAACGCCGCTGACCGTTACCCCGGTTAATATGCCGACGGTGGGCTCGGCGCAGACGATCACCATGACGGAGAAAGAAATTACCGTCGATGTCCCCGTGACCGGTCCCGGCAAGGTCTGGGTAGCAGACCAGACTGTGGATTCCGCTGACGGCATGCTTCCCGCAGGAGTACCTTCCGTTTCCGTGAGCTCCAAGCACAACTCTGAGGATTCCGCGCTGGAGCTTTCCAAGGATGAGAAAACGACCATCCCGGTGACGGTGAGCGTTGAGGAGATGGCGGATGGCCCGCTGCGCGTGGAGCCGGTGATTAACCTGCAGTCGGCTGAGGATAACCAACAGCTGGAGCTACCGCTGACGCTGCAGGGCTCCATGAGCGCGCCATTGAACAAGTCCGCGTTCGGTCTGTCCTTCGTCCTTGCGGTTGTGCTCGCGTTGCTGATCCCCCTGGGAATTCTGTACTTGATGAAGTGGATTAGCGGCCGCATTCCGGAGAAGCCGCGCATGTTTGCGAAGACCATCCCGGTCAAGCGCGATGGCGCGAACCTCATACGCACCGATAATGGCCGCCCATTTGCGGTGTCCAAGGACGAGTTCCAAGGTGCCGTTCCAGTGGAGACCTCTGCACGTTCTGTTCGCCTGGGTGGCAACGACGCCAAGGTAAAGATGGGCCTGAGCCCCTTTACCGCCGCCCACGTGGAGGTTCAGCGCGATGGCACTATCTCCAGTAAGGGCAAGAAGTCCGGATATCGCGCAGTGCTGCCACTTGCTGTGCAGAACACGTGGTTCTTCGTGGGCAACGCGAAGGACCGCAACTCCGGAGAGATCGTCCTGACTGTCGATACGTTGGCGCAGGCCAGCGCGTACGACGAGATGTCCAAGGAGATCAGCCGCCAGGCCCTGCAGCTCTTCGACCAAGTGGAATTCCCCGCCGAGAAGTCACAGTCGCAGGCACCGCCGCAGACGCCGCCGCAGGCGGGCCAGCCTGGCCCGCAGCCGCCGAATGCCCCGCAGAGCGGACCACACCCTGGCCAACCACCTACGCCGCAGCGCGGCCCGCAGAGTGCTCCCCGCAATGGTGCGCAGCAGCAACCGCCGCAGCACGGAGGCTTTGGGCCGTCCCAGCCATCCGGTCCACCGAATCACGGCCAGCCAGGGCCCACAGGCGGGCCAGGGCGCCCCGGCTTTGGCAGTGGCCCCAACGTTGGTGGCGGATCCAGCTTCGGTGGAGGCCCCGGTTTCGGCCAGCCAGGCCAGCAGCGACCGAACAATCCTGGTAACCCTGGTAACAATGGCGGCTGGCCCCCTAGCCCGGGATTCGGCTCCCAGGGCTAAGCCGGTTGAGCAGCACGCACCAACCCTAAATAGAACAGAAGCGAACCTCCCCTTCGAAAGGTAATTAGAGATGAAGAAGTTCCTCGTCGTCGGTTGCGGTGGCTCCGGCGCCAAGACACTGGCGTTCATGATGGACCAGCTCAAGGCCGAGCTGCGAAGCATCGACCCGGACTTAACCGAGCTGCCCAAGGCTTGGCAGTTCGTCAACATCGACGTGCCGCTCGAAGAGGAAGCCGGCCCGCAAAAGCTGCCGAACGTTACGCAGAACGGTGGCCACTACGTGGGCATTGGTTCGCGCCAGAACTACAACACCTTCGATGAAGGCGTATCCAGCATCCTGGGCCGCTCCGGCAAGCTCGGGGAGATCGCAACGTGGGCCACCCGCAACCCCGCCACCAATGACGTGAAGCTGGCTGACGGTGCCGGCCAGTACCGTGCGATCGGTCGCATGCTGACCCTTCCGCACCTGAAGGAGATTCGCCAGGCCCTCAAGGATGCGGTGGATGAGATGTTCACGCAGGAGGCGATCCAGGAGCTCAACCGCCTCAATTACAAGCAGACCAAGCTGGACTCTGATACCGGCGATTCACAGCCGGTTGTCCTCGTGGTCTCCTCCATGGCAGGCGGTGCAGGTGCTTCGATGTTCCTCGACGTGTGCCGTGTGCTCACCACCATTCCGAACGTGAACCCGCAGGGCACGCTCGTCTTCATGTACTCCCCGGAGATCTTCTCCGATAACAAGGCAGATGACATGGCCGGCGCGTGGCCGAACTCGCTCGCCATGTTCGGTGAAGTCGTCGCCGCGCAGATGGGCAACTCCAGCGACCATGACCGCGCCGTCTTTGAGGCCTTCGACATGGGTACTCCGCCGGAGGGCCAGATCTTCAGCCGTATTTTCCCGATCGGCTCCAAGATGGGTACCACCAGCGCCCGCTTTGGTGACGGCTCCGCCATGTCCATCTACCGTGGCCTGGGACGAGCCTTGGCAGGACTGATGGCCTCCACCAAGGCCAGCGATAACTTGGTGTCCTATGCAATGACTAACACTCCGGCCGGTGACGGCGGCCGCCGCTTCTTCGGCTGGGATAGCCCGACGGGTGGAACCCCGTGGGGTCGCCTGCCTTGGGGTTCGCTGGGTTATGCCCAGGTGTCGATGGGCCGCGATCGCTTCGCCGAGTACTCCTCCCAGCGCCTTGCGCGCAGTGCCTTCGAGCGCCTCTTCAACGGGCACCTCGACCCGCAAAACCCCGAGGCCGGCGAGATGCAGATTGCCAAGAAGCTGGAGGAGCGGCTGCCCAATGCTTTCGGCTCCATCACGCTCGATCCTTCTTGGGCGCAGGGCGGGCAGATCGACAGCGGCAGCGTGTGGAACTGGCTCAACAGCGTGTTTGGCGGTCAAGCCCAGCAGGCCGCAGACAGCGCCACGAAGTACCTGCAGAGCTTCATCCCCGTAGGCCAGGGCCGCAACGTCAACGAATGGCGTGAAGAGTTCGAGGGCAACATGGCGGATCCGCGCAACGAGCAGGCCATCGCATCTGTTCTTAACAATGCCGCCTATGACATCGTCTACCGCTACGCCAACTTCTTCAGCGATAGCGTGCTCGCCGCCGTGGAGGCGGAGCTGGCCGCGGTGGGCGTGCCTTATGTGCGCGAGATGCTCTCCAAGATCACGGATGTTCTCACCAACTCCGACCGCCTCCTGCCGTGCCTGGCGGAGTACTCCGGCTACTACCAAAACACCCGCGTGCTGACGAAGCCGGAAGGCGCGGATCCCATCCTCAGCCCATTGACCGGTAAGGGACAGATGACGGATCCGACCCCCACCGTCAATGCGCTCATGGGCCTGTACTTCAACCAGTTCTACAGCTACGCCCTCATGGCGATTGCGCACCTGCTCAAGGACGTCCTTCAGGACTATGCCGATGAGAACCTCTTCCACCTCAAGCGCGAGCTAGGGGATGCCCACGCGGTGTTGGAGAAAGCCGTGTCGAAGCGCCCAGAAACCAACAAGCTTGCTGACGTCCGCACCGATGAGGTCAACTCGTGGCCGACGGAGCTCGATGAGGTCGTGGAATCCCGCTTCAAGGGCGCAGAGAACGAAATCATGTTGACCGACGTCAACAGCTTCATCTCGGACTACCGGGACCAGATGCTGCGCACCATCCAGGGCCAGCAGTCCACCGCGGATGTCACCAACTACGAGCAGGCCTATCCCTTTGCAGTGCGTGCGGTCATCCGCGGCGAATGGGAATCGCTCGATGCGGCCCAAGCGCCGAATGACACTTTGGCGCCGCAGAAGCGCACCAACGATGCCTACTCCAACCGGGCCGGCTGGGTTTCCAAGTACCTCTCGCGCCATCCGCAAAACGGCGAAACCCGCGAATCGCAGCGCGCGCACTACCGGGCGAAGATTCGCCCAACTGATCTGCTTGAGCGCTCGCGTCAGTGGATTAATCGCCGCGACTACGAGTTCCAGAAGTTCAATTCGGTGGACTTGCGCCGCTATCTCACGCTCACCCCAGACATCAACGAGGTCGAGCACGCGGAGCGTCAGCGTCGCTTCATCGAGGCTTTCCAGCTGGCCCTGAGCTATGCCCGCCCGCTGGCTGCCGTCAACGATGAGATGGTCCAGCGTATCCACGGCAAGTCGGTGCAGTACACCTATTCCTTCTCCGATATCCCGTTTGCGGAGCTGGGCTCTGCGGAGACCGGCATTGCCGCTCAGCTGGAGTCAGTGCTGAGCCGCCCTGAGATTGACGGTCCTTCTTCCGTAGCTTTGCGCAACTCGCTCAACATGTCGGACCACGTCCAGCACATCGAGATCTTCGGTTCCTACCCGAACTACTCGCCGATCGTCTTCTCCTCCATGTTCAACTACATTGCCAAGGACATTGAGAAGCAGGACAATTTCGACGGCTCCTGGTGGTCTGAGCGCCGCACCCGCCCGTTGCCGGCAGCACTGCCTTTGACGAACACGGAACGCCAGGCCATGGTGGCTGGCTGGATCATCGGGCGTATCACCGGCCGCGTCTACATTTCGAACCCGGATGCCGCCAACGCTGCGGCCCACATTTTCGATGACACAGATGGCGGCGTCAACGATTGGGTGGACTTCCCGAACCCGCTGCTCATCTCACCACGCCGCATGATCAAGAAGTCGGACTGGATGTCCTCGGTGCTGGAATCCATCTTCATCGCCTACGCCAAGGTTCAGGAAACTGGGCGTTACGGTTTCGCCTCCTCGCTGTACCCGTACCAACTGTTGCGTGGGCTTTTCGACGACGGCCTCGACTTCGCCCACTCTGGTGCCTCGACGCACCCAGTGGTGCATCGCCTGGCACAGTTCCTGGCTAACGGTGACGTCCCGAACCGCGGAGTTGTAGGCACTTCTATTCAGGATCGCTACGAAACTTTCGTCAACGAGCTGGACAAGTTTGCTCGCGGCGCAGACCACTTTGTGCCGGGGCACTCCAATGCTCTGCCGGGCCAGGGCCGGAAGGAAAAGCCTTTCGCTGAGATCCGTTCCCGCGAAGTTGCCTCGATAACGCCGTACTACCGTGACTTGGCGCTGGACGTCATCGCGATGGTTCCGGTCATCCGCAACTACCTGGATCAGGCTAAGACGGTGGCGGAGAATCCCGTGGCCCAGCCGGAGCCGCAGGTGCGTAGCTCCGAGTCAGGCTTCGCCCAGCCCACCGCGCCGGAATTCAACCTCAACGACCTGGATGACACCTTCTAATGACGAACGTAATTATCTTTGGACACGGCGCTACCGCGGATGACATCCGCTCCCGCCTGAGCGATCTGCGTGCGGTTGGTCTCCTGCAGAACTTCCTCTGGATCGACTATGCCCACCCCACCAGTGGGGCCGTCGTGCGCTCCTTTACGGAAGAGGGAACGGCGCGCTTGTCGACACTCGACGAGGCCCTCCGCAGCTTCAGCGGGGACGTCCTCCTCGCCACCATTGACCCGATGGACGCGGAACAACCGCAGGACGTCGACAAGCTCACGGAGTGGGTCAGCGCCGTCGATCAGCGGCTCATCCAGGCCTCCAATCTGCGCGTGCGCCTGTTGCTTTCCGCCCTCCCGCGCGAAAGCGTGGACATTGCCCCGTTGCAGGGCTGGAGCAACCTCGTGCTCTCCCCGGAGGAGGGCGGAACCCCGGCGTCGTCGCGTATCCGTCCCATTAAGCGCACCGCGGACGGCTTCGAGTTGGCACAGTTCGCAGCCCCGGCCGTGGCCAGCATTTTCGGTCTGTGGCGCGGCATGCCGGAACCGGCGGTGTTGGATCCGGAGACGCACCGCGTCATCGAAACCGGTGACCGGCAACGCTTCCGTCTCGTGCGCGCTTTCCACCGCACCATCGATGCCAATGACATCGAGGACAAGGTGAAAAAGGCTGTCTTCGATCCCGGCCAGCGTCTGCCGCAGCCACAGGTCAACAACATTTCGCGCGCCGTGCATTATGCCAACCCGGAGCAGCTCACGGAGCAGTGCGCGCAGATGTTCATCAACCAGGAGATATCTCCGCTGGTCAGCGCCCCGACCGCCTATGAAGAGCTGCAGTCCCATAAGGTCAGCGGCTGGGCAGCACTGAAGGATAATCTGCGTCTGTACTGGTCCACGGTGGTGGGCAAGCCCCAGGATTGGGTTGAGGGCCAGCGCGGTGCGATGAACAAGAACGCGGCTACTTTCCTGCAGAAGATGCTCTATGGCGAGGACTCCAGCGTGGAGGTCGTCTTGGCGGGGCACTCCGGCAAGGGTAGCGGCGCGACGAGCGTCGAAGAGCTGCGCCAAGCCAGCGAGCACACCATGCGGGTCGCCCGGGAGCAGCACTTTTCCTTGGGGCAGGAACCGCAGTTGTCGCGCACGTGGGAGGCATATCACGACTATGCACTCGGCTTGGTCGATGGCTCGTGGCGCGAGAGCATCGACACCAAGGGGCTGCGCAATAACCAGGGCAACATGTACATCGTGCAATACGGTGGCCAGTCTGTGCAGGATGTCAGCGCTTCCTTCCAAGGCTTCCACCCGCTGATGACCAGCACGCTGGGCTATACACACGAGTCCCAAGCCACCGTCGCGCCTTTCGATCCAGTAGGTGCCGAGCGTTTCGCCGCTGACATCGAGTACACCAGCCAGCAGACCCGCAACGAGGCGGTGAGCCGCAAGAAGCGCGAGTTCGCCTCGTGGCGAGCAAAGAACAGCACCACTTTCGCCTGGAAGGTGGGCCAGGGTCTATGGGAGAAGCTGGGGCATGCCCAGCAGAAGTACCGCGACGCGCACGCCAAAGCACGCGAGCTGCAAGAGCTGGCCAATAACTTCCAAGCGCGTGATTTCAACGCGGAGAACAAAGCACTGACCCGGAAGCTGCGCACGATGTGGATCGTGCTCTTCGTGGCGCTTGCCCTCATGACCTACATGGTGGCCGGGCGCTACAACCCAGACTTGCCGCTGGGTGAGTATTCGCAGTGGTTCGATTGGCCGTGGTACGTCGTGGGCATCATCCTGGCGGGCATGCTTTTCCTCATCTGCTCTTGGGCGGTCTTTACTAAGGCTCAGCGTGAAATCTTTGACTACGTGCAGAGGCGAAAGCTGCTCAACCGCAATCAGGAAATTGCCGCACAGAATCTGGCCACCTCCTCCGCGGAGATCTCGCGCATTTCCAACGCCTACAACCAGTTCCTGAGCTGGTCGGCTCTGCTGGGCCGGGCGATCTACGCACCCTTCGGACGCAAGGAGACCTCGAGCGACCGGCTGCGGACACCGCAGGCGGGTCTTCCAGAAAACGCTCGCATTGCCCAGGCCGTGCTCAACCGCGACGATGCCGTGCGCATGACGGATGAAATCCGCTCCTACATCTACCAGACGGAATGGGCACACCGTTCGCTTAAGTCACTGCTCGACGACATGAATAACACCTTCGAGCGCAACCGCACTGGTCACTCGGCCGTGGCGCTCAATGAGATGTGGGGCATGGCTGGACTGGGATCCAGCACCGCCTTGGATAACCTGTCGCGCAACCTCGATCACGCTTACATGCAGGACCGTGACCTGAAGCAACAGGAATGGCAGAAGGTCATCACCGATCCGCGGATGACCCGCAGTCTGCAGCGCTACCTTAGCCGCGTGACCTTCCGCGAGGAGGGCGGCAGCCGCGTGCAGAGCACCTCTGAGTTCCTCGCTGGAATGAACCAGGAAAAGGGAGCCCTCCAGGCGTTTAGTCCCAACGCACTCACCAGCGCTGGCGGCGCTGAAGGTTATACCGAAATTGATGGCTCCCGCACGCGCATCGTGGAGGTCGACAGCCAGACCGCGCTGACCAGCCAGCTTTCACGTTCTGTGACGGTAGTGCAGTACGGAAAGATTACGGATTTCAAGTACTTGATTCCGGATGCGTCGTCTAGCGCACAGCCCTTTGCTCAGTCCTCGGATCTGTCCTTGGATGAGCTGGATGACACGAATCACATGGACTTTAAGTCGCCGGTGCAGGAGAACAACGAGGGCTCAGCCGCGCGGCCATTCTTTGGTCAGCCGGCAGCCCCGGACCTCTCAGACCTCGACGAAACCTTCTGACGGAACCTCTTTAAGGAACGTTGATGACACACAACCCGAAACCTTCGATTGCGGACGTACCGCTGAGTGAGCTGAGGACGCTGCACGAGCTCAAGCGCGTGAGCGCCGATGATGTGCGCGACGCTGTATCAGCACCGTTTAGGCAGTTCGCTGAACAGATCGCCGCCACGTTCAACGGCGAGGAGGTGGCCCATCCGGAGCTGAGTGCGCAGGCGCGCAACGCTGCGGTGACGCAGGAAGAAGGTGCCGCGCGAGAGCGCGCAGCACAAGAAGAGGCCGCACGAGAGCGCGCAGCACAAGAAGAGGCCGCACGGGAGCGCGCGGCACGGGAGGAAGCGGCGCAAGTAGAGGCACCCCCGGCATTCCCCAAGCCACAGCAGGTACAGCAGGCACAGCCTGCGGCAGCGGGTCCGCGCGACTTCTTCGCTGAGTGGGAAGCACTGCAGGCCGAGGAGGAGCAAAAGACTCAGGTCAACGAAGAGGACTACATCACTATCCCGGGCTTCGGTATCCGGGCGGAGTATCAGTACCGCCAAGAACCAGACTGGGTTCCACCGGGCATCAACTTCGAGGTTGAGGTACCGCTTGAGGCGCAGCCGGAACAGGATTCTCAAGAAGAGCCTGGCTACGGTGTAGAGCCAGAACCAGAGCCGGAGGACACCGACCAGCGCCATCCGGTGCGCCTGTGGTGGCCTGAGCTGGAGCACGCGCCGGACGAGGTGGTCTTCTACCGAGTGGTAGCCGATGATTCCGAGATGGTTGCCTCACCCGATGCGGGCGACACCCTCGTCTACACCAAGGGAACCGCCTACCGTGACCACACCCCGGGCGAGGCAGGTCTGCGCCACTACGCGGTGTGGGCCTACAAGGGCCGGGACCTTCGTGAGCTCATCAACAGCCAACCGGTCTTCATGGGAGACACCGGCGTGGTCTTCCCGCCGGTCAACGTCCAGGTTTCCACTATCAAGGGTGCTATCCAGGTGTCCTGGGACCTGCTGCCGGGCCACTCGAGCGCCATGGTTTATGCGTGCCGGGATAGTGAGAAGGAAAAGCTTTCCCCGCGCTTCGAACAAGACGTGGATAGCAGCGGGCGCAAGGCCACCATTCCGGTGCAGGAAGCCGGGCAGACCGTGGTCATTTCCCTGCTGGGACAAGCGGAGTTTCACGGCGCTACCGAGCAGAGCCAGGACGAGGTTGCCGTTCAGCGTTCGGTGAAGCTGGCGAGCGAGCTTGAAAAACTGGAGCTCTCTCGCTGCGAGCGGCGCAGCGACTATGGCCAAGATTCCATTGAGGTGGACTGGTACTCGCCCAAGACCGGTGAGGTAAAGATCTATCTCACGCCGACCGCCCCGCAGGCGGATCTGCGTACGTCGGCGGTGCCGAAGACGTACGTCGAAAGTGCACTGTCGAGTGCTATCAGTGAGACCCGCGGCGTATCTGAGCCGGGCTCCTTCCAAACCACGACGGTGCCCTGGCCGCCGGATTGGTACGAGGTCTATATCACCCCTGTGAACTTCAACGATGCTGATGCCTGGGTCGGTGAATCCAAGGTGTTGCAGCGCGTGCAGTCCATTGGAGATGATCAGTTCCGTCTCATTGAGCGCGTGGATAGCCAGCTTGTTACCTTCGACTGGCCGAAGGGCGCGACCGCCGTGGAGTACTCCACCAACCGCGAGCACGACCAGATTCGCGAAGAGGACTACGACCTCCAGGGAGGCATCCGCCTGCACTTGGATCAGCATGGCGATACCGTGCGGCTGCGGCCCTATGCGGTCTTCGCTGGTAAGCGCACCGAGGGCGATGAACGTGTGATTCAGTACGAGGGTCTGCGCCCGGTGACGTATGACTTCGAGGTCGATTACTCCCAAGGCCAGGTCCGGGTGTTCCTGTGGAGTTTGGGTAACGGTGATAAGCGCCAGTTCTCCTGCCAGGTGGTCTACCGTGCTGACCGTCTGCCGCTTTTCCCCGAAGACGGTGAGGCACTCGGCATCGTGGAGACCAACCTGCAGAGCGCCACGCACGTTGCTCATGGTTTAGGCCCGATGCGTGGGCAGCATCCGGATTTCACGGTGTCAATTGGTGAGCACGTCCAGCGCGGGGGTTTTATCCGCCTCTTTGCGGTTGAGGGCTTTGACAGCCACGTTGATAGTTCTTTCGATAGCTTCGGCGGGCAGGATGCCTTCAGCAGTTTCTCCGAAAGCTACAGCGACCCCGCCCCCACGCTGAGCGCACTGGATAAAGCCGTGGTGGTGGAAGGCGATGTGTCCTACAGGCTGGTGCTGTACCCACCAATGCAGAATCAGACTCCCCACTATGACCAGAACTACGGTCAGCAACAGTATGAACAGCAGAGCTATGACCAGCAGAATTACGGTCTAGATTACAGCCAGGACCAGTACTACCAAGGGGGCCAGTAGGTATGGGCGGCGCATTTAGCTATGCATCATTCTCCCGCGCCAACGGCCGCGCCGGCGGCTGGGGAGTAGGGCAGAAAACCGGCGATATCACCCAGGAGGAGTTGGCCGAGCTGGTGTCCTTCGTACCGACATCACTCAACAACGGCACGACGATCCCGGATTTTCCCTCCGCCCAGCAGCGCGCGGAGCTGGTCCGCCGTACCGCGGTTTTCGCGTTGACTCCTGAGGCAGAAAAGTGGGTCACCATGGTGTCTGTCCCTGCCGGGCTGGATGCGACCGGCCGCGGTGGCAACGTCTTTACGTACACGTCGATTTCGCGCACGGGAACCCCGCCGGCACCGGCGACGGTCCTGTTTTCTCCCGACGTTCCAGCGCCCTTTTCCATCTATGAGGTGGATAAGGTGCAGATACCGGAGGAGATCTCGGCGCGCGGCCCGCTGCACTCGGATGTGCTGCTGGAGGAATTCCTGGATGGGGAGTTCCGCCACCCAGACAAGCTTCCCGCGCCGTTCAAAGCGGTGAGCCCGAACCCGAACCCAACCTTCAACCGCGCGCTGGTCTCTGCCATGGCGACGGTGTTGAACTCCCGCAATGGCTTAGTTATTCTCGTCGCGCCCGACAACCAAGCTGCGTTGTGGATTGCCGCCACCGCCCGCGAGGTGGGAGAGGACGGTTTCGGGTTCTCCACGTTTGAGAAGGCAGCTGCCATTAATGAGTTCCCGCTGAGCACATCCACCATGCTCGTGGTGCCGCCGAGTGAAAAGCAGCGCTTGGCGGAAACCACCATCCCAGGCAATCCAGTCGTGTTTGCGCTCGATGAAGCCCTGCCAGACGTCAGCGCTTATGAAGCACGTGCTGCGGAAGAAGCTGAGGCTGTGGCCCCGGAGCCACAGGAGGAGCAGACCAAGCAGGACGCTGCGGCCGACACCACACCCGAGCAGGCCACCACACCGAGCTTTGATGATTCCTGGGGCAAGGATCCAGCGGACTTTGGGGCACCACTGACGGAGTCCTCGCCTTTTGCGGCGTCGGCCGAATCCCCGGCAGGCTTTCCGCCGAATCCGCTTGATAACCCCGCGCCGAACACACCGCAGGAGAACCCCTTCGCCACTACACCGGAGGCCGCACCAGAACCCGGGGGAGAAGCATCCGCCGGCCAGGCGCAGCCACAAGGAGCTGCCGGCGGCAATGCCAACGTTCCTGGGCTCAGCGCCGAGGAGTGGCACAAGCTTCGGGAATTCGATCCGCGCTGGTGGATCGAGCACCTTGATGTCAACCGCGGCCGCTCAATCCAGTTGGCCTACCTTGATAAATCTTCGTTGGGGGAGGGGCTGGACAAGGTGTTGATGTCCGCGATAGTGGCCTCCTGGGTGTTCTACTTCCCGCGGGATTTCAACCTCTTGGCAGAAGACGCACTGCAGCCTTGGGAGAACCGCGAACTCGAGCACATTGGGTACCTCACCGCTACGCATTTTGCGGGAGTCATCGCGCTGGAGCATTGCGAGCGCTACGCCACGGGGCGCGTCGCCATGTTGCTGGATGGTACGACACAGTTGCTGGCGGAGCGCTCAGCTCCCCTGCAGCAACGGCCGGGGCCAGCGCAGTTTGCACAGCACACAGCGTGGCAGCACCGAGGCGCAGCTCCCAATGAGCACGGGCGAAACACGGGATTCCACGGAAGGTAAGAGAAGGAAAGAAGCGTCATGGCTAAATACACACTGCGGGACGGCGAGTCCCGCCGCATCGGCTCAGACGGCATCCTGCGCGTCGAAGCCTTCGAGATGGGAACCGGCGGCGCCTCGATGGAGCTGGCGATCCTGGGGGAGGGCGTTGACGCCGTGCGCGTCCACGATCTCTCCCTCATGGTGCACTCCCTTCCCGAGCGCGCCACCATCGTTGTGCGCCCGAAGGGGAATGGGACCTTCGGCCTGCGCAGCGAGGTGCGCCTGACGGTGAGCAACGCGGGCGACTCGGTGACGTTCCCGCGCGTGCTTATCGACGCCGCCGAGGACTCCGCCGAGCGCCTCGCCGAGGTCACCCCGGAATCCGGCAGCTACCGTCTGGAAGCATTCGGCACGACCGAGGGCGCCGGAATTACCGACTCCGCCCGCGAGGTGCGCTCCAAGATGCGCCGCGCGGAGCTGGACGTCGCTGGCCTCGATGCCGTTACCGTGGTCGTCGATGGTTCCGCCTCCATGCAGGTCAACGTCACACCGAAGATCGTTGAGGCGGCCGCCAAATACATCGATGCGCTCTCCGATGCCTTCCGGCACTTCCGCGCCACCGACGGCCAGGACAGCATCGAGACCCACAAGGTAGACGAGCTCACGCGCTTCATCGCGGGCGTTATCGATAACGGAGCGGAGCGCGTCGGACAGCGCCCGTGGCGTGGGCCGACGGTGGCTTCTACAGCCTCTCTTGCTATCTACGTCACCGATTCCCCAGTGGCTTCCATGCTGGAAACCCAGGTGCCTACCGTCGTGCTCATCACGAGCGCCATCGGGCGCCAGGAGTTGGAGCTTGCGCACATCAACGGAACCCCGGCTCATGTGGCGTACGCGGTGATCGACGGGGACGTCGTCAAGCAGCTCGATACCGGCGCCAACACGGAGCTTTCGGAACTGACCGATCGCGTCACCGCCATGCTGAAAGAGAGGAACTAATGAGCCAGGCACGTTGCCCGTGGACCTTTAAACCGCTCGAGGATGGTGTGACGGTGAGTCCGTACACTAACCGCGAGCTGCCGCAGGGATGGACCGACGCCGTGACGCATTGCGTGGCCATGGCCGGTGCGCGTAACTCCGGTAAGTCGCTCTACACCGCAGTGATGATCAAGCAGCTCAAGCAGCTGGCGCACAAGCACAATCGCTCCGTCCAAGCGGCGGATGAATCCACGCGCGAGCGTTACGCGGAGGTTTATGAGCGGCCGCTCTTTGAGGAGATGCGTGCCATGGACCCCACACCAAGTGCGGTGGCTACCGACGCCTACCAGCGCGATCCGCTGATTTTTGAACTCGGTAAGTGGCCGGATGAGCAGGGCCGCGAGCGCATGAATTACCTGGTCTTCCGTGACGTGGCGGGCGAGGACTTGGAGAACCCTCCGGAAAACGAGGCGGACCGGGAGAACCTGGCGTTCTTCTCGCACGCGGATTTGGTGATTTTCCTTTTCGATCCGCTCCGCGTGCAGCAGATTCAGGATTTTATCCACGGCCTGATTCCCAACATTGGTGAACTGGGCGCGGACTCTTTGCGGGTCCTGGATAACCTGCTGGATTTGCTCGATACGGATACCCCGCCGCCGCTCGCGGTGACCATCTCGAAGTTTGACACGGTGCAGAAGCTAGAGCAGGTGGATGACGTGCGGTGGAAGAAGCTCATGGCCAACCGCGGTGCTGCCTTCCGCCGCGACACCGGGTGGAATTTCCGCGATTCGGACCGTTGGATGGTTCACCTCGAAGCGGAATCGCTCTTGCGCTTCTTGGGCGCCAACGATCTGATCAACAAGCTCTATTCAGCCGCGCCGCGCGATGGCAGCTTCTTCGTGGTCTCCGCCTTGGGGGAGGCCCCGACGGGCCGCCAGCTGGCGCGCAGCGGCATTGCGCCCTATCGCGTGCTGGATCCCATCCGCTGGCTGCTCAGCCGCCGCGGCGTTTTTGTGCAGGACGTGTCATGACTTTCGGCAGCCCGCAGTCCCCAGGAGCACCGCAGCCGGGCTCGCCTGCCGGGACCGCGCCGGACTATCGCTATGGGCAGGTCAGCGACACCGTCCGCCAGGCCCGCCGCGCCGCCGATATGAAGGCACAGTGGGCACCGTGGCCGCTGAAGGTCGCAGCGGTGCTGGAGATCTTCATCACCAGCTACGCCGTCTACAACATCTGCCGGCTCGTGGCCTTTGAAAACAGCCCGGCGGCGGTAAGCCGCACGGACCAGCTCTCCACGGAGCTCGGCGTGCTGCTGGGCGTGCTGGTCCTTCTCGTGTGTGTCATCACGACCTATGTGCTGCACGCGCAGCAGTCGGCGCGGATTGCCTTGACCGCTATCAGCGCCATCGTGGTATTGCTCATTCCACTGAGTTCGGTGATGCCCGCGTCGATCGTCTCCGCGGCAGTCATCGTTCTGCTGTGGTTGCCGGCGAACCGGCAGTGGTTTGGTGGGCAAGAACGACAGCGTTAGGCCTTGTACGCGTGTGGCTTAGGCCTTCTTGCGCAGTTCCTCGAGCGCGCGGGAATTGCCCGCTGCGGCAAACAGGTTAAACGCAAAGTGATACATGTTGCGCGCGCGGTCTGCCGCGTTGGCGGCGGTGTAGCGATCCCCAAGAAGCTCAGCTACCTCCGCCATGGCGTTTTGCTCCGAAGACGTGGTGGCCTGGGACGCGGGGTGCTTCTCCAAGAAGTCGAGCAACACCTGGGTGGATTTAAACATGTCCTGAGCCTGCGTGCGCAGGCTCTCGGAATACAGAACGGTCCACTTGGCGGCTACGGGGAGGCTCTTGAGCTTCGTGGAGTCCACATAGCGTGAGGCCAGGATGTCGTAGGCCTCCTCCGGATCGCGGTGGCGAACATCGAGGGCCACGGTCTTGAGGAGGGCGTGCAGCTCACCGTCGAGGTCGCCGCAACGTTGGTACTCGCGGGCAGCGGCGGCAAAGCAGGCCACGCGCTGCTCTACATCGTCAGGGGAGTGTTGTGCGGCATCGCTGTAGAAGCGGGCCAGCATGGGCGCTGGGAGCTGCTGGTAATCCTCGTCGCTGCGTGCGTTGGAGAGGATGGTGAAGGACTGCGCAGCCACGCGTTCACAGTCGGCGGCAGAGTTGGATGCCCAGAGTGCGCCCACGGCCGATTCGAGGATGGCTTGAAGGATTGCGGCCATCGTGGCACCCGCTCCGTCGAATTTGCCTCCGGTCACAGCGTCGTTGACAGCCACGAAGTCGGCCGCATGCGCCTTTGCATCGCCGTTCTTTGCGAAATCTAGAAGTTCCTGCAGATCCGAGAGCGACGTCGTGCTGTCGGGGCTGATTGATGCATTCTCGCTAGCGGGGGCGGACTCGGAGAAATCCTTGTGGCTGGCCGCGGTGCGAGCTGCGGCGATCTCGCCCAGCGCGGTGTCGTCACCAGCCGCTGCTGCCTTGGCCGCAAATTTCTCTGCTTCTTCGGTGTTGTCGTTATCCAACCATGCGCGGGCCACACGCGTATAGCCAGTAGCTACGAGAGACGGCTGCCCGGTCAGCGCTCCAATCGAGGCAATGGTGAGGGAATCGTCGATGTTCTCGATGGTGCCAGCAGCCACGCGAAGTGTCTCCCGCGCCTCCAAGTAGTGGGCGGCAGGGACGGCATCCTCCGCACAGCCTTGGAACGTGTCGTTGGACAGCACGCGGTCGATCTGCTTGTCAATGTGGGCGGACTCAACGGTGGGAAGAGAAAGCCCCGGCGCCTGGGCACGCGCATAGGCGAGCATGCGCTCGGCGTCGGCAGAATCAAGCAGGGGATACGTCGCGTCAGAAGCCATGGGGGAGATTCTAGTAGAGGACTCCGACGCGCGCGGGCCTCCTCGTAGACTGGTGGGCATGGATTCTCTCAGCCCCGCCGGGCGCTATGCCCCGAGCCCGTCCGGCGATCTGCATCTGGGTAACCTCCGCACGGCGTTGCTGGCTTGGCTCTACGCCAGGAGCAGCGGGCGCCGCTTTCTTATGCGCGTGGAGGACATTGACACGCAGCGCTCCTCGCGGGAGTCGGCGCAGCGCCAGCTGGAGGACCTCGCCGCGCTCGGCTTGGACTGGGATGGGGAGGTCATCTACCAGCAGGATCGCTACGCGGCTTATGAGAAGGCACTCGCCCAGCTTCCCACCTTTGAGTGCTACTGCTCGCGCAAGGACATCCAGGAAGCCTCCCGCGCCCCACACGCCATCCCAGGACAGTACCCGGGCACCTGCCGCGCGCTTAGCGACGATGAACGGGCCGCCAAGCGCGCCGAGCTGGCTGCTCAAAACCGCGTGCCAGCCATACGCCTGCGCGCCGACGCCTCCTCCTTCACCATCCACGATGCCCTCGCCGGCGAGTACACCGGGGAGGTGGATGACTTCATCCTGCGCCGTGGCGGCCAGCCCCCAGCGGATCCGAACCAGGGCATGGACTGGGCCTATAACCTGGCGGTTGTTGTTGATGATGCCTTCCAAGGCGTCGATCAGATCGTGCGCGGTGATGATCTACTGTCTTCGGCCCCGCGCCAGGCCTACCTGGCGCACAAGCTGGGCTATCCGGAGCCGGAGTTCGTCCACGTGCCGCTCGTGCTCAACGCTGAGGGTGTGCGTTTGTCCAAGCGCGATGGGGCGGTGACCCTGCGTCAGCTGCTCGATGGGCACGGTAGGGATGCGGGGGACGTCGTCAAGCTCTTGGCCCACTCCTTAGGGTATGAGGCCTCTTCCGTACAGGAGCTGTGCCAACAGTTTCAGCCGGAGAAGCTATCGCGGGAGGCCTTCGTCTGGGATGGCGCTGTGTAGCTCCTCCCCCTCGCCGGCTGTACAGCGGTAGTCTGAGAACAAAAAATTTAACGGAGAGAGAAGCTCAGCATGGAAGTTTTGTTTGTCCTTATTGGCCTGATGCTGTTGACCGTCATCGTCAAGGCGGTAGGGGACAAAATAGGACTTCCCTGGCCGGCGCTTTTGACTATCCTTACGGCGGTGGCGGTTTCGGTGTACGCCACTTTCTCGAATGGCACATTTGAATTCTCCGTGCCTGCTGACCTCATTCTTCCCATCTTCTTGCCGCCATTGTTGTGGGCGCTGGCAAGGAGAACATCGTGGGGTGTCATTCGTGAGCAGTGGATGACCATCCTGGCTCTGTCCGTGCTGCTCGTGGTGGCTACGACCCTGGCGGTGGGATTCACCGCCCGTGCTTTCATGCCGGGCTTGGGGCTCGCTGCCGCCATCCTTATCGGCGCCGCGATTGCCCCGCCAGATCCGGTGGCCGTCGAGGCCGTGGCAGAACCAGCCGGTATCCCGCGGCGCATCATTTCCGTGCTGCAGATTGAGGGCCTGTTCAATGATGCTGCGTCTATTGTGGCCTTCCACCTCGCCCTGGAAGCCGTGACGAGCTCGGGGGAGATGCACGCCGGGGAAGCGGTGACGAGTTTCCTCTACTCCGCGGCGGTAGCCACCATTCTCGGGCTCGTCGTGGGGCGCGTGTCTTCGTGGTTCGTCGGCGCGGTTCACGAGGTTATCGCTCGCAACGCGTTGACGTGGGTGATTCCTTTTGCCGTGTACATCGCCGCGGAGGAGCTCGGTGCCTCCGGTGTCATCGCTGTGGTGATTGCTGCGGTGGAACTGCACTCCCGCGCGCCGATTCAGGCGGAGGACCGCCTCTCCGGCCAGTCATTCTGGGAGACCGTCGAGCTACTTTTCACGGGTGTGGCTTTCGGCCTCATTGGCTTGACCGTGTTCAGCGCCATCGACGCCGCGGGTGCGGACCTCTGGCATGCGGTCATCATCGGCGTCATCCTGTCCGTTGTTGCCTTCCTCGTGCGCTTGGTGTGGATGTACGCCTTCTATCTCATTAATAGGCGCCGCGGGAAGCCACGCCTGGCGCCGCAGCGCCTGCAGGAAGTGCTGCTTATGACGTGGTCCGGCATGCGCGGTTTGGTGACTCTTGCGCTGGTTCTGTCTGTTCCAAGTGGTTTGAGCTTCTATAACGAGTTGACCGTTATCGCCCTCGTGGTGCTGCTCATGACCATGGTGATTCCCGGCTTGTTGCTGCCGTGGCTTATGCGTCAGCTCGACCTCACTACGTATTCGCAGGCAGCCACGGATAAAATGCGCGCGACCATTACCTCCCGCGCGCGTAAAGCCGGCATTGCTGCGATGCGCGCGAAGTATGAGGAACTGGACCCCGACACTGCGGCAAATATTGCCCAATGGTTTGAGGACCGCCTCGGTGAGGACGAGGACGGTGAGGACGCTACAACTCGTCTGCGCATGGCCATCGAGGCCCGTGAGGTGGCCCTCGCGGCACGGCGAACAGCCCTTGCCGGCGCCCAGCAAGAGTTGCTGCGCCTGCGCCGCGATAGGGAATTCAACCCGATGATTGTGGACGAAGTGCTTGCCGACGTCGACCGGATGTCCCTCGGCGCAAAGAAACACAGTTGAGGGGAGTGCTGATCCGTGACTAAGAATGGTGGCGAGAGGAGCGAATCAATGGACGCCTATGAGTACGCTCAGCTGGAAGACGGCCTGGATTATCTCTACGACTTCTTCGATGCTGACTTGGAGGAGCGCGTGCGCGCCGGGCGTGAGCTGCTGCCAGCGGGCATGGAGGACATCCTGGGTGATAGCACGCTGGATGACTACGTGTGGCTGTGGATCAAAGAACCTGGCCCCCGCGGCTTCCGCCAGTTCCTGCGCGATGGCGGCTATGGCGAGGACGAGGTGAAAGAGGCTTTCCTGCTCGTCCGCACGGAATGGGGCATGAATACCCCGCCACACGTGGAGTGGCTCAAGGAAGACGGCTTCGAGGCCCCCGAGTTCGATTAGGGGCGGTTGACCATGGACGTTCGATGAGGTGCCTCCCTCAGCCGCAAAGGAACCAAAGTACTGACACCTTATGCGAAACTCCGCACGCAATCACCTGGGGTTTTCCATCCTAGTCCCCGCAAATGGTGCCTTTACTTTGGTTCCTTTGCTTGAAGGCTCCAAGTCACCGCATGAAGAATCCAATAGCCTCGACTTCTAATACCGCACACGTGCAAAGGGTATTTGGAATAATCGCAACAAATCTTTGGCCCAGCGAGAAAGGTTATTCCAATCATGCGATTCGATCATTTGACAATCTTGACCCGCAATATCGAAGCCTCATGGGAGTTCTACCATCAACTTCCAAACTCCGAGGTAAAGCCATTGTCTGCTGGAGAAGGATATTTTGAAGTGTCGTTTGATGACAGCGTAATTGGCGTATTCGATTCTTCAGCTTTTGCTTCAGCCACTAACACTAGTCCGGCGACCCCCGGCGGAGCAGTAATCCAGTTTTCTGTCGAGGACGTCGACGAGTACTGGAGTCAACTTCCAGATTCCTATCGCGAGGCTTCTGCCTCACCGAAGAAAATGCCATGGGGTTCTTATTCCGCCTACATTTCGGATCCAGACGGAAACATCTTGGAGTTCTATACGTGGTGAAACGGGGGCTTGGCTCCGGATAAAGAAGAAGTCCCCCTGGATGATGACATCCAGGGGGACTTCCCAGTGGCGGAGGATAGGGGATTTGAACCCCTGAGGGATGTGACTCCCGCACGCGTTCCAGGCGTGTGACATAGGCCGCTAGTCGAATCCTCCGCTGGAAAACATTACATGAGCCCCCTAATGAAGCAAAATCGCCAGGTCAGGGCGAAAAAGTTAAGGATGTAGTGGCTTGAGGCGGAAAGCGCGCTTGGAAGCGGAGTGGGGAGCTGGGTGGTGGGGGAGCGGTTTGGCGTCGGCAAGCAAGGCGCGCTAGGCTAGACCGCAGGATTCCGCGTGGCGTCCATCCTCTGAACTCCCCCAGGGCAGGAATGCAGCAAGGGTCAGGAGGCTCTGGCGGGTGCGCGGGGTCCCCTTTTTATTTGTGTGCTTTCACACGGGGGATGTGACGGGGCGTTAGTATGGTTGCCATATGTCCGCACTACGTCCCGGAAGGAAGACGGATGTCTCTTCTTAATCTTGAAAAGTCCGAGCTTGATGAGCTTGCCGCGCAGGTGCGCAAGGACTACGAGGCCCTCAAGGCTGAGGGGTTGGATCTTGACTTGACCCGCGGTAAGCCGTCCAAGGCGCAGCTTGATCTGTCCAACGATCTGCTCGTTCTGCCGGGGCGCGGCCACTACACCGATGCTGCGGGTAATGACCTGCGCAACTACGGCAACCAGAAGGGCATCAAGGAGCTGCGCGATCTGTGGGGCAAGCTCACCAACATGGATCCGGAGCTCCTCATTGCGGCGGACTCTTCCTCCCTGAACATCATGTATGACCTCATCCTGTGGGCCTACACCTTCGGCACCAACAGCTCTGAGAAGCCGTGGTCCAAGGAAGAGACCATCAAGTGGATCTGCCCCACCCCGGGATATGACCGCCACTTCGCCATCACGGAGTCCTTCGGCTTCGAGCTGATTTCGGTGCCGATGGAAGAAGATGGCCCGGACATCGAAGCAGTCGAGGAGCTGGCCAAGGACCCGCAGGTTAAGGGCATGTGGGTTGTGCCGATGTTCTCCAACCCCACGGGTGCCGTCATCTCGGAAGAGAAGACCCGCCGCCTCGCTGCGATGGAGACCGGCGCACCGGACTTCCGCATCGTGTGGGACAACGCTTATGCCGTGCACACACTGACCGAGGACTTCCCGGAGGTTCTGCCGATTTTGGAGATTGCGGAACAGGAAGGAAACCCGGACCGCTTCTGGGCTATGTCCTCGTCGTCGAAGATCACCTTCGCTGGCTCCGGAGTGAGCTTCTTCGGTTCCTCCGAAGATAACCTCGAGTGGTACCTGGAGCACGCCGGTATCCGCGGCATTGGCCCGAACAAGATCAACCAGCTTGCGCACTACGAGTTCTTCGGTTCCGCCGAAGGCGTGCGCGCGGTTATGCGCCGCCACGCTGCGCTGCTGGCGCCGAAGTTCGAGGCGGTTCTTCGCATCCTGGATAAGAACCTCACCCACCATGAGATCGCGGACTGGACCCACCCCAAGGGCGGCTACTTCATCTCCCTCAACGTGATGGAGGGCACCGCCACCCGCGTGTGGGAGCTGGCCCGTGACGCCGGCATTCTCCTGACCCAGGCTGGTTCGGCGTACCCATACGGCGAGGACGAGAAGGACCACAACATTCGCTTGGCTCCGTCCCTGCCCCCGCAGGAAGAAGTTGAGGCAGCCATGGATGGCGTGGCCACCTGTGTGCTGCTCGCCGCACTAGAGAAGCTGGGGGTATAAGGCAATCAACTCCGACGAGACGGCCTACTGGCTTGACCAGATCATCCCGGCTGACCTCGAGTTTAAAAACGTCGAGGGGCAGCGCCTGGGCTTAGCCTCACTGGAGGGGGATCAGTCCCTCGCCGTCACGTGTGAGTTTGCCGCCGTCGACACCGGGCTAGCGCACGCCGAGCAAAGCATCGACGTGCGCTGTGAGCTCCTCACCGTCGCCCGCACCGGGCAGGTGGAGGTGGCTGCCGCAGTGAGTGCTGCGGCAGCGTTGCTCACGGAAGCCGCAGGCTTGTTGCCCGCGCAACCGGGCCTGCTCTTGCCCAAGCTCTTTGCTGAAGACGATGAGCGCTTCGCTCACTTGAGCGTGCGTCATGGCATGCTCATCGCCCCGTACCTGTGGGGCGGCCAGACCCCGCAGGTGGCGGAGGAGGGCCGCCTAACGCTGGTGTGCCAACTGCTCATGCTGAGCGACGCCGAGTATGCCTACGCCGTCGAGGAAGGCGTGCCGGCGCTGCAGCAGGCGGTGGCAGAGCAAGGCATCGATCTGCTGGATTGGCAGCGCTCGGAGTGACGTGTCGGGTTGAGGCGCTACACTGACTAACCGTGGCTCTTTACCGGAAATATCGTCCAGCAACTTTCGCGGAAGTGGTAGGCCAAGAGCAGGTCACCACGCCTTTATCCGCTGCCCTCGACGCAGGGCGCATTAACCATGCGTACCTCTTTTCCGGCCCGCGTGGCTGCGGAAAGACGTCGTCCGCGCGCATCATGGCCCGCTCGCTGAACTGTGAGCAGGGGCCAACGTCAACGCCGTGCGGGCAGTGTGACTCTTGCGTCTCGCTGGCCCCGGGTGGGCCGGGCAACTTGGATGTCACGGAGCTCGACGCCGCCTCTCACAATGGTGTCGAGGACATGCGTGAGTTGCGTGACCGCGCCTACTACGCGCCGGCGGAGTCGCGCTACCGCATCTTCATCATCGATGAGGCCCACATGATTTCCGCCTCCGGTGCGAACGCCTTGCTCAAGGTTGTCGAGGAGCCGCCGGAGCACGTGATCTTCATTTTTGCCACGACGGAGCCGGAGAAGATCATCGGCACCATCCGTTCGCGTACCCACCACTATCCCTTCCGCCTGTTGACTCCGCCGGCGATGAAGGGGCTGCTGGAGCGCACCGTGGCCTCGGAGAACGTCCACGTGGATGACACCGTGTACCCCATGGTCATCCAGGCCGGCGGCGGTTCGCCCCGCGATACCTTGTCCATCCTGGACCAGCTGTTGGCGGGCGCAGGCCCCGATGGGCTGACCTACGACGTGGCCCGTCCACTTCTGGGTGTTACGGACGTAGGCTTGTTGGATAACACGGTTGAATCCCTGGCGAACCAGGATAAGGCTGGGCTCTTCCGGCTTGTCGACGATGTCATTGAGGCCGGCCACGACCCTCGCCGCTTTGCCATTGACCTTTTGGATCGTTTGCGGGATTTGATGATCCTGCAGGCCGTCCCTTCAGCGTTGGAGGAGGGGTTAGTCTCTGCGCCGACTGACCGCGGTGAGATCCTCACTGCCCAGGCGCAACGCTTCTCCGGCCCACAGCTGGCCTACTTGGCGGAAACCGTCAACGAGCGCGTGTCCTCCCTTCGTGGTGCGACGTCCCCACGGCTGCTCCTAGAAATTCTGTGTGCGCACCTCATCGTTGGCTCGGGGCCTGCAGCGGCAGCCTCCGGTCAGATGCCCACTGCTGCCCCGCAGGGGGCGGGCGTGCAGCCTTCCGCTCCCGCTGGGCAGGGAACTCCGCCTGCGCAACGCCAGCAATCTGCGGTCGCTAGCGCCCAGGATCCCGCGGCCGCTGCCGCGGCCATCATTGCGCAGCGTCGCAGCCGACAGGCGGCAAAGCAGGAGGCCCAGCAACAGCAACCACAGCAGGTCGAAAGGACTCAAGAAGCAGCCCAGCAGACGCAGCAGACCCCAACCCCTGAGGCTGCGCAGCCTCAGGCACCGGTGGAGCGCCCTGCACAGCCGGAGGCGCAGCCTGAGCCGCAGTCAGAGCAGCCTGAGCAGCACCAAGAGCGACCGGAGCACCAGCAACAGGAGCAGCACGAACAACCGCAGGAAGCGGAACAGCCGGAACTACAAGAACGGCAAGAACAGGCTCAAGGACAGCCACAAGAACAGCAGCCTGAGCCCGAGCAGCCTCAAGACCCAGCCGCGGAAATTCGCGGGCGTTGGTCTGACCTGCGGGCGACGATTGGGCGCCGGAACAAGGTCGCTGAAATCATGCTCGCCGAAGCCCGTGTCCTCGGCGTGCGTGATGACACCTTGGTTCTTGGCCACACCACCGGCGCGCTGGCGGAACGCATCAACTCGCCAGGCACCAACGAGGTCATCGTTACCGTCCTTAAGGAAGAGCTCAACCGCAACCTGAAGGTCACGTGCGTCATCGGCACCGACCCGAAGGCCCACGGCTTCACGGTGGCTGAACCAGCCCAGCGCACCCAGTGGAACCCCAACCAGCCACCACGCGAGGCCGCCGAGCCCGACGAGGAGGCAGAGAGTCCGGAGACTCCGGACAACGCTACTGATTCGCACTCTTCCGACACTGTGCCTGCTTCCGCGGCAGCAACAGAATCTGAAGAAGTAGACAAGCCCAGCGAGTCCGAGGCGAAGGAACCCAGCAACGCTAGCGATGACCCGTGGGGCGCGCCGCGCCAGATTGGGCAGCAGGCTCCGTCGTCTGAAACGACGACGGAACAGCCGCGTGAGGCAGCTGAGTCGCAGCCGCCGGCAGAACCACAACGTCCGGACGTCGCCCCGCGCGGGGCGATGGTGCCCCCAAAGAGGGAGGCCCGTGGTAGCCAATGGCGATCACGCATCGCGCAAGCGAGCCAAGTAGCGGCCCAGCGGGACGAAGAGTTTTCCAAAGTTCCCAAGTTTGGCAACGGCGTTCCACTGCCGCCGGAGCCAGGCCCGGAGGAAGGCGAATTCGAAGCCCCACCGGAGGAGTACGGTCCGCCGGCGGGGATGGGTGGGGCGTCGGAAAGCGCAGGCCAAGCGCCTGCCGCGCCGCAGCAGCCTGTGCCTCAGCAAGCTCCCGCTCCGCAGCCGGAGTACACCCGCGCGGATGAGGAGCGCGAGATGATGGAGGCCGCGCAGAATGCCGGCGAGATGGACCACCGCAACGCCACGGAGGTGGCCATGGAGCTCCTCGCACAGGAGTTGGGAGCGCGGCGGCTCTAGCGTGGCATCTGTACACTTGGCGCGTAGTGAAAATAATCGTGTGAAAGGATTTTTAGCATGACTGAGAACGACCCGATGCAGCAGGCAAATGACATGAACGAGATCCTGGCGCAGGCAGCCCGCGTCCAGGCAGAACTGCAGAAGGCACAGGAAGAGATCCTGGCCTCCACCGTTGAAGGCACCGCCGGCAACGGCTTGGTGAAGGTCACCATGACCGGCGGCGCTGAGCTGCAGAACGTTACCATCGATAAGTCCGTGGTCGACCCGGAGGACATCGATACCCTCCAGGACCTCATCGTTGGTGCCTTCAAGGAGGCCCACGCTGCTGCTGGCCGCCTGGCCCAGGAGAAGATTGGCCCGCTGTCCCAGGGCATGGGCCAGTCCCAGCAGAACTACGATGGTCCGTCCTTCCAGGATGTCTTCGGCGGCAACCAGTAATCCGCGCGTTAGACTTAAAGGCCGTTGTTGCTCTCTTCGTGGAGAGCAGCGCGGCCTTTTATTGTGTCCCCGGCCGTCGAGGTCTGAGGGGTTGTTGAGTGAGGGGAGCATTGCGTGTTTGAAGGACCATTGCAGGATCTCATCGATGAGTTCTCGCGCCTGCCGGGTATTGGCCCGAAGTCAGCGCAACGCATCGCCTTCCACGTGTTGCATCAGGACCCAGAGGAGATTGACCGCCTCCAAAAGGCGCTGGGAGCAGTACGCGATGGCGTGACGTTCTGCCGCATCTGCTGCAATATTTCCCGCGAAGAAGTCTGCCGCATTTGCATCAATTCGCAGCGCGATGCCTCCACCATCTGCGTGGTGGAAGAGCCCAAGGACATCCAGGTCATCGAGCGCACCGGCGAATATGACGGCCGCTACCATGTGCTGGGTGGCGCGCTCGACCCGCTGGCGAATGTGGGGCCGAAGGACCTCAACATCTCGCAGCTGCTGCAGCGCCTCGGCGGCGTGCTACCGGACCGAGAGCTTGCTGATTCCACCCCGGAAGAGCCGCTTTACGACGACTCTCCGGACATCACCGAGGTCATCCTCGCCACCGATCCCAATACCGAGGGCGAGGCCACTGCAGCCTACCTCGTGCGCTTGCTGCGGGACTTCCCGGGACTGAAGATCACGCGCCTGGCCTCCGGCATGCCGCTGGGAGGCGACCTTGAGTTTGTTGATGAGCTGACGCTCTCGCGTGCGTTGAGCGGCCGCCTGACTGTTTAAACCGACGCTTCAGGAAACAGAGAATTAACCGTTGAACTTTTTCTCCAGAGCTTCCATGCCGGTAGGACTCATGGGGATTTCGGTTGTGGAAAAACAACTGCGGTAGCTGCCAAGATGATTCGCATAAACGTCCCGACCAGTGCCCGCAGCACGAATCTTGCTGTGGGGGCTACTTGCATGGGCTAGTCTGTTCCCGAAGTACTTGATTGCCCAATCGAAATCCTTGAAATCTGGGTCATATTTGTAGGCTGAAATTCTGCCAAGAAGTGCGCAGATCCAATCTGCGCACTGAACTGTTTGGTAAAGATGGCTTTCTACTTCGAGCGGTGGTTCAAGGAGTTTGTCTGCATCTTGGTGGGAGAACATAAACGCGGCGCTTGATGCGAAGATATCCATACGTTCTTTGGGCCCCTGCTTGTCGAGCACCATGAGATACCGTTGGTTTTCAGCCAGCGACCAATTGACACGCTGAATAAGTTGTTTCATGGCGTGGTCATAACGTGATCGTTCGTCTTCGCCAGTATCTTCGTTGGTGCCCCGTGGCTTTTCTTGGCCGTAGAAAATGATTTGTGCGTTGAGTTTCTCAAGTGTGTTGAGTACGCGGTTTATCATGCTTCGGACTTCACGGTATTTCTTTACGTTCTGTGTCGTCAGAAGCGCGGCCCCTTTCTTTTCCCAGCGTTCTACAGGGCGACCTTTTGCGATGACCTTAGCGTCAATTTCGGCTTTGAGTCCGCGTTCTTTAATTCTGCGAAATGCTCCTGAGAGCTGCCGAATATTGTCGGCTGGGATAATGAACCCACCAATTCCAAAGACGGGGTGAGTTTTATAATTCGGATCGGTGCGGGAGACATAAGCCCCGTTATGTCCAAATTCGTCAAAATATCCGATGTACATCTTCCCCCCTGGATACGCGAAAGCTCGTGTTGTTCACACGAGCTTCGGAAGTGGAGCACCTTGGTGCGTCCGTTGCTTACTGTACCGTGTACCGAAGATTCTGGTCAATAGGTTCAGTTAGTTACTTCTGTTGATATCTAGCGCTGCGAGCGCGGCGGCTCCGAGGCGTTAAAGCGCTCGGTGCGTAGCTGGTCAATAGCCGGAATGTCTAAGGGCTCGAGTTCGCTGAGTGCGATTCCCATGGCCTTGGCCAGCAGCAGGTCCGCCAGCTGCGGGTTGCGCGCCAAGACGGGGCCGTGCATGTAGGTAGCGATAACGCTGCCCTGCACCGCGCCCTCGGCGCCGCGCTGGACGGCCCTGTCGGAGAGGTCCAGAATGGCGGCGGTATCCGCATTGCCGGTTCCACGCGTGAGGGTTCCCAGCGGTTGGGCGGCAGGCCCCAGGATGGTTGCACCCATGTGGTTCTCAAAACCGGTGAGCGGCTCGGTGAGCTCAGCGGTGATGCCGGCCTTGGTGGGTTCGGTGGCTACCTCGCCGATGGCGCGCTCGGCCATGGAGGCAGTGGTGGCGTCGATAAGCCCCACGCCATCCACCACGCGGCCGGACGCACGGAAGGACTCGCCGAGCACCTGTAGGCCAGCGCAAATTGCCAGAATCGGGCGACCAGCGGAGGCAGCGCGGGTGAGGCCACCGTCAGCGATGAGGTGCTCCGCGGCGAGAATCTGCGCGGTGTCCTCACCGCCGCCCAGGGTGTAGACGTCGAGGGACTCCGGCACTGGCTCACCCAGCTTGATGGGCACGATCTCTGCCTCGTGGCCGCGCATGCGGGCGCGCTGGCGCAGCACGAGGGCGTTGCCGTCATCGCCGTAGGTGCCCAGGATGTCGGGGAGGATGAGGCCAATCTGCAGGCTAGTCATTCGAGTGCTCCTTTGCTGCTGCGGCGGTAAGGGCCTTCTTCAGATCACGGAAGGCGGTGTAGTTGGCCAAGACCTCGATGCGGCCCTCCGGGCAGGACTGAATAGCGGTGAGGGGATCCGGGATGAGCTCGTGCGAGATATCCGCATAGACCAAACGCACTGCGAGGTCGGTGCCGCGCTCACCCGCAGCCTTGACTGGCAGATCGTCGAAGTCCTCGAAGCGCACGTCCCACAGCCAGGACATATCAATACCGTCGGCCACGTGGCCGTTGGTGGCGATGACCAGGCCATCGGCCTCGCGGTCCACCATGGACAGTGCCTCCTGCCAGCCGGCGGGGTTCTTCGCCAGGAGCAGGCGGATAGTGCGGTTTCCTAGCGTGACGGTGGAATAGCGCCCGGCCACATCATCGACGCCTTCGGCAGCGGCAATGGCCTTGTGGCGGTCCACGCCGAAAGCTTCGACCGCAGCGGCGACGGCTTGGGCGGCATTGCCGCGGTTGGCCTGCCCCGGCAGGGCCAGCTGGAGCTTGTCGACGCCCTTCGGGCTCACCAGTCCTTCCTTTGTTACTGCCCAGGTGGGTGTGGGGCGGCGGAATTCGCGGCCGTCGGCAAGCGGCTTGACCGCGTGCCAGTCCTCGCCCTCGCGCACGATGTGTCCTCCGGTGCGCGGGCAAGTGACGGATTCACCCATCCAGCCGGCACCGGCGGAAACCCAGATGACGTTCTTCGCGTCATAGGCCACGGAGGTCATGAGCACGTCATCGCAGTTGGCGATGATGAGCATGTCCGGGTGTGCCTCGACTGCGCCGCGCAGGGCGCGCTCAATCTTGTTGATCTCACCCACGCGATCCAGCTGGTCGCGGGAGAGATTCAGCAGCACCAGCGCGGTGGGGTTGAGATTATCCGCGACGTGGGGCACGTGGAGCTCGTCGACCTCGAGGACCAAATGGCTCGCGTCCTTGCCTGCCAGAAGCGCGGAGATGATTCCGGCGTCCATGTTGTCGCCGCCATCGTTGGTGGCCACGGAGTGCTCGGTGCGCACAGCAGCGGCAAGCATGCGCGTGGTGGTGGATTTACCGTTGGTTCCGGTCACCAGGATGGCTGGGCGCTGCTTGGCTAGGTTCTGCATGATGGTGGGGTCGATGGCGTTGGCGATGAGCCCGCCAATCATGCCGCCGGCGCCGCGGCCCGTGGCGCGCGAGGCAGTGGTAGCCAGCGTCGCAGCGGTGGTGGCAACCGCAGTGCGCGCGGAGGAGAACGCGCTTCGGAAGTTAAAATTCATGTTCCCCAGGGTAGTCGGGGGACGCTAGCTATCGGTGTTGCGGGAGCGGTTGTGTCCCGAGTTTTGTTGGCCCTGTTGGTTGCCATTACCGCGGCGGCCGCGTCCACCGCGTCGGCGACGCCGACGCCCGTGGTTTCCGCCCTTGTTTCGGTTGTTGTTGCCAGAGCCCTGCGAACCTTGGTTGGTAGCCGAGCCCGAGTGAGCAGGCTTGTCGCCTGCGGAACCCTCGGTTGAAGGGTTCTGGTTCTTCTTATCGTTGTGCCCTTGTTTAGCGGGCTGATGATTACCGGAAGATTTACGGCGGGAGCGACGGCGATTCTTGTTCGTGGAGCGGTTGCGGTTGGACTGCCCACCGGAGCGTCCCTCGCCCTGGCGCTTCCCTGAGTTGCCCGCCCCACCAGATGCGGACTGCTCTTCTGGCTCCGTGGGTTCCTCGATGCGCTCGAGGGCGGCGAGGAAAGCGGTGTCGGACATCAGGGGGATGTCCTTGCGGTGAGCGTGCATGGGCTTGCCCACGAGGTTGGTGGTGATGTTGCAGACCACCAGGGACGTTTCTCGGGTGAGCTTTTCAGAGTAGTTGAGCTCCTCGCGGGCTAGGGCGGCGATGATGGTATCGGGGTCCTCGGTGATTTCCGGGGCTACGACGATCTCCATGCCGCGGATGAGCTCCTTGCCGGGCACATACGGACCGGGGTTGTGGTGCTGGCGGGGCGCTTCAGCAGCGTCGACGCGGACGTGGGAGCGCTGCAGCCCGAAACGATCCGCTCGCAGGTCATCCGGTGTGGCACTGCTCAGTGGGCCTGAAGCTTGCGCGCGATAAAGAGCCACGAGCAGGCGGGTTGCTTCGCGGGAGGTATCTTTTTCTGTCCTCTGCGCACGTTCGACGCTGGCCGTGGGGTCGGGTGCGGAAAGGCCGGTGTCACGCGCGACGGCCGCCAAGCGGATGTCGGTGCCCCACACGCTTTGGCGGCGGGCGGTGGCGAGAGTATCCACGATGGCGACTGGGGTGGGGACGTGTCCCACCTTGAAGCGGCGGCGTCGGCCCTTGCCCCGGTTGCGATTGCGCGCGCGGTTCTGGCGGGCAGCGGCGGTCATTGCACGGCGCGCTTCGGAGACGATGAATCCCCAGGTATAAGGGGTGTCGTGGACGATGAGGGTGCGGCCATCAATGAGCCGGTCCAGGGGCTTGAGCAGCATGGAGAAAGACTGCCCAGCCTGGATTTCTTCGACGCTTAACCCGTGGAGGTGCCGCGGTCCGGGGTCTGCGCCTGGGTTGATGACGGCGTGGAATTCCTGGCCGATCTCCCCAGCGGCGTTGAGAGTCAACGCATCCACGGTGAGCAGGCGGCCGGTCGAAGGGTGGATTCCGGTGGTTTGGATGGTCAGCGCCACGTAGGGAAAGGCGGCGAGAGCTTCCTCGCGGGCAGAGGCCTTGTGCTCCCTATCGGTCTGCTTCTTATCTGCCTGGTGGGGGCGCGGGCCCGGCTTAGGGGCGCCGGTGTGTGGTGACGCCGCGGCCGGCGTCTCTGCAGCGCTGAGCTGCGCTGCAGGCTCGGTGGGGCCGGGTGTCGTAGTCATTGTTCACAGTTTAGTACCCAACTGCGAGGAAGCTGGAAAGGGCACACGAGAGGGGGGTTGTATCCACTGAGTCGCGGTGAAGGTAAGCACGCTGCGGACTAGCCAAAGTCGATGATGATGACCCAGCCGCCGCGGTCGGATTGTTCGGGAGTGGGGTCAGGCTCGCGGCTGGGCTCGGGCTCTTTAGTCGGCTCGGGCTTTCTGGTGGGCTGAGGCTGAGTGGTCGGCTTGGGCTTGCTAGTTGGCGTGGGCTTAGCGGTCGGCATTGGCTCGGTCGTGGGCTTGGGCTTAGCGGTTGGCCTGGGCTCGTTGGTTAGCTGTGGCTTGGTGGTGGGCTTGGGCTTGCTAGTTGGTTTGGGCTTGGTGGTGGGCGTTGGAGTTGCCGGAGCAGAAGTAGTCGAGGGCGCCGGAGCCGCCGTGGGTGGTGTGCTGACGCGCGTGGTCACAGGGGTAGTGGCCGGCGGCGTGCTCGGGGCAGTTGGTTCGTCGTGAGGTGCGGTTCGATCTTCGCCCACCGGAGTAGTGGTGGGAGCAGCCTTTGACGTGGAGGGCGTGGGTTCAGCCGGTGGCGTCGGCGTAGTCGTCACCACAGTCGGCGACGGGGTCGCCTGAGTTTGTGGGGTGGGACGGGGTACGTGGATCGGCGGCGTTGTGCGCGGCCGCGAAGTAGTGCTCAGCGGGTGCGTGGTGGTCGGCGGCTCTGCGGAGCGACTGACCTCACGTGAAGTGGTTGATTCCGTGCTTTTTTCGGTGCTCCTAGGGCTGGAGCTGGGAGCGGTGAACGCCTCAGTGCGGCGAGCCTCCGGAGCGTCGAGCTCCTCCGCTGTGGGTTCGGTGGTCCGAGGTGCTGCTGTTGTCGGTGCTGTATGCGGCAGGTGATCCGCCTGCGGTGAAGTAGCAGCCTCCTCGGCAGCGGGCAGCGGTGTACGTTCCGTGGGCTCAGCGAGCTCCGTGGGTTCTGCTGGTTCTGTCAGCTCAGTAGGCTCTGTGGGCTCGGAAAAACCAGTCGGGCTAAGCGCTCGCGTAGCGTCCGTATCATCCCGCTCCTCGGGGAGGTGGGCGTCTGCAGCCACAATGTCCGCAGTGTCCGCGACGTCGGAGGCCTTGTCCTCAATAGCAGCAGGGTCGGCGTCAGCAGAGTGTGACGTGGACACAGCGAGGGTGTTTTCTTCAAAAGCCGATTCGGCGAGGTTATCGTGGTGTGAACCGGAGGAATTCCCGGAAGATGCGAAGTTGGCAGCCCCGCCGACCACGACGGCAACGCCGGCAGCACAAGCTAGCTTGAGCCTGTTATGTCCATAGGGTTTTTGGACATGGGCCTGGCCCCCGGAAAGTAGACACGTCGGG
>NZ_KV805098.1:0-10166 GCF_001811545.1 Corynebacterium sp. HMSC074A09
ATGGACTCGTGCGATCGATTTTGGTAACCGGTCTGCTCCAGCATAGGGACTGACATCGAAATCAAGAACATCTGCCTGTATGACATTCCACTCTGGTCGGTTGGCCTGCAAAGTCTTTACCGCCCAATCATCGATTTCTACAGCTACAAGATGGTTGAAACCGGCTCTTTCGAGGCCGAGCGCTTGGCCGCCAGCGCCTGCGCAGATTTCGATAGAAGTTAATGGGGTGTGCACGAATTGATTGTATTTACGCCGAGAACAGAGGGTCTAAGGGGGAGAAAAGTACCGACGCTCGATGGTGTGCACACTCTAGTGCGACTATTACTACATGGTGAAGATTATTCACGTATCAGATCGGCGGCGATGGCCGTTTCGAGCGGCCAAGAAATTTGAGTTAACCGAGCGGGATCGGCTCCTTTTTGACTGGTTGGTGGCTTTTGGAGCTATGACGCGCGACCACGTTGCCAGACTGTGGGGGATTAATCATTCGGGAGCCTCTAAACGTCTTCGTGTGCTCCGCGATAAAGGGTTCATTGACGATAAAAGCGTTTTCACGGGCTTTCCCAGCATCCTCACCATCACCAGCAAGGGGTGCAGGCACAGTAGATGGACGCACATTACTGATAAAGGAAATGTTGTCGGGGACTTCAAGCCTCCTCGCTTTAACACAGGTGGAACCCTGGCACACACGCTTTTGGTTATGGATTCAGCTCTATCCTGGGCAATTTATGGGCACACAGTCGTAAGCGGGCGAGTGATGAAGGCCCAGGACCGTAAGCACCTCAGAAAAGGAACTCACCACCCGATATACGCTATCGATAGGTATAAGGCAGATGCCAAGCGCTACTATTATCCGGATTTTTTATCCCTGCCGGATAGCGTTGACGACTCCAATAGCTTGGTCTGTGCTCCTGCGGCTAGAAAACCTCGACCAAGTAAGGAACAACCCGATCGATGGCCAACAAGAGACAGCTCATCTAAGCAATTTCTGCACTTGATGATCCCGAAAGTCACTGGGGCGTGGGCCGTTGAGGTCGAGCGTTCACGTAAAACCACGAAACGGTATAGACACCTCAGCTGGGTGTATGAGTCGTCTTTGATTCCGTATGAGCTTTTACCGGATGCCGACTACCTCCCTCTGGCTCAACGGGTCATGTGGTACGTCGCGGATACAGGAACGCGGACACGTATTGATGCCGCGTTTTCACGGAGCCGGGAAGAGCGAGGACGTGGTCGGTCGCAGCGTAAAATTTCGTGGAGTCGCGACCTCGAGCCTTGGCTTGTAGCTCCCACACTATAGGGAGTGTGTGGGGGGCTTAGCGGGCGATGCTTTTTCTTCGACGCGCAGTGGTGCGATGGGTTCCGTTCGCTGCGCTCACTCCGAGGATAAATCCTCGGCTCTTGCTCCCCTTTTCGGGGAGCGCCTGGGGGACGAATCCGCCCCCGATGAAGCTCCTATTCGTCGCTTCACCGGTGGCGGTTTCTTTCCCCCAGACCCTCGCCGCGAGCCTCCCGCTTTGGCGGGGTGGCGAGTGGCGCGATGACGCTCGAAAAGTCGCTCATTTCAGGACAACCCTGCATTGCAACGGGTTTGTCCTTCCATTCTCTCCGTTTTTCGAGGTCACCCCCTCCTTCCGGAGGTGGCAAGCCGCGCCACTCGCCACCCCGCCTACAACGACCAATCGTTGATTTAGGAGGCGGGGCGGCTCGCGGCGCTCCGCCGTGGCGTCCTGGTCCTTTCCCACACGATTCTGCGCTCGCAAGCGAGCTGGAATCGTGTGGGCCCCTTGGCCCAGTTCGCCACTCTGTCGCTGCGGCTCTACGGGGCGCGATTCCTCCCCCGCACAGCAAGCTGTGCGGGTCCCCTGGAATAGTCGCCCCTTCGTGCCGCTAGTGGAGGCGCTGCGCGCCACCGTTTTCGGGCGCACGGCGCCCTTTAACTGCGCGTGTAACGCGCAGTGTGGGCGGTTTACCGCCCACCTGCTGTGCGTACCGTAAAACTTCCAGCTCACTGATTTTATTTCAATTCACTGGGCAGTTTATTTCTTAGTTTGTGATAATTTTGTACATAATCACTTGACAATAATAACGAGAAGGTGTATAATTTATTGTGTAAGTTAAGCAATACAAGTAAAAGGAGTATAAATTGAGCACTTACAAAAATTTTAACGATATACGTGAGTCTTTATCTGATGCTGGAGTTCTAAAAGTAACTTTGGCTACCTTGCGCGACGCTGCCGATTACAAGCGACTCGGAAAAGGAGTTCTTGAAGAATTGGCAACCAAGGTGCGAGGTATCGGCGCAGAGTATTTCCCTAGTTACGTTTTAGATAGCAATGAGAATCCACGCGGTAATGACGAGGTTCGTTTGGTACTAGCAGATTCACAGGTCGGAAAAATCGTCCGAGCAATTCAAGACCCCACGGAATCCGGAGATTCTTTGCTTGGAAATATCGCAGAAGATAATTCTGCTGATGTCCTGAATCAGATTCGAAATTTGTTGGGCGACTAAACGCCGCTGCTTAAGAAGCAGAAAGAAAGAGCTGACTTTAAGTCAGCTCTTTCTCCATATGTGGGGCCACCGGATCGAAGTTTGATCACTGCCGAAAGTCGGTTCCGGTGTGCCTCGGCCCCCGCCGAGACACACCGGCTGCAACAACATATTTGGGTACATTCCTATCCTGTTTAGGAGGGGTGGTTTTTACGTTTTCGCAGTTTAAGGACAACATATTTGGACACATTTGTAGATGAAGGGGTGTAGGTCGCATGGCTAACGATATGAAGTCTGAGTTGGTTGACCCCGTGCTTTGACGAGCTTTCCCGATGGGCTGAATCAGACGAGTTTTTTGATGCAATGGACGCCGCATCCCGGTCAGGAAAATCGGATGGGACGGCGTTGCGCCACGCCCAGGAGATCATTCGAAACTGGCTAGGAAAATAGGCCGCGAAGGCGGCCGAAGAATCCTTGCTGTGGGGGTTGCTTGGGTTCTTCCTCGTGTGCAGTCTCTGCTTCTGTTGAGGAGAGCACGGCGGGAGTTTCTGAGTCTGCAGTGTTGTCGTTGGTAGGTTGCCTCGACGGTTCGGGGGATGATTCGGGGGCTGGGGTGTCGGATGAGCCGCGCTCTAGCATCAGTAGGGCCTTTTTGAGGTCTTCGATGCGGGCTGCACGTTCCGAGGCAAGGACTCTTTGATCCTCCAGTTCTTTACGAAGAGACTGCTCGCGCAGTTCTGCGAGTTCGAGTTTGTGCCGCAGATTAAGGGTGTTCAGGTGGTCACCCTGGTCACCTGTGCGGACATGTTCATGGTCACCCTTATGTTCGCCCTGAACACCCCCGTGGTCACCCTTCTGGACAACCGAATCTTCGGCGGGTGAAGGCTTTCCTGGGCGCAACCCTGCAACCCCGAGTGACGTGACGGGAATAGCCCACTGACCGTTTATTTTCCTCGCTCCAGGAAACTCTTCCTTTTTCAGCATTCTCATGATCGTGCTGCGGCTTACCCCAGTTTCCTCGGCGGCTTTTCGGGGTGACCACGTGGTCAGGTGAACACCTGCGTGGTCAGCTGTCTGGTCACCCTTGTGGTCACCCTGGTCAGGCCTGGTCATGTCTTGACCATACTGCGTCCCAGGTACTGAAACAGAGCGCTGTTTCGGTGTGGCGAGAAAACGAGAAAAGGGTGTCCTTCCATTTAGTTGTTGGAAAGCCACCCTGCCGGTAACCAATGCGCAACACAACCATGCTCGGTCTTATTCCGGTGGGTGCCGTCCAAGCTATTGTTCGTTCCAGTAAAAACAGTTATCGAAAAGTCTGTTGTGAGGCATTTGCAGACTGGATACGGGAAACCAGTGGTGCTCCACTGTGCTTCCTAACTCAATAATTCCGAGGTTGTTCGATAGCGGAACACCTGTGTCCACCACGCCGACTAGCGTGAAACCATGACCCTCACAAACAGCGCCGGTGACCTATTCGCGTTCTGGAAGCCATTCATCATTGATCGACCTGGCGGTACTCCCTATGCGGCGGGCGAGCTGTATGCCACCTCATTCGATGAGGCACCACTGACGGAGTTTTTCGGCCCCAACCTCACAGACGAGTACGACGGGTGGCGTCTACTAACCGCGCGATCCGGACAGAGCACTTCTAACCAACCAGTACGGCACTCCTCGGAGACTATTGATGCTAGCCTCATCGCCTATTTTCAAGAGCACCCCGGCCTGTACCTAACGATGCCGCTAGACGATGAGCAAGGTGGGTGGGTGATTGCTTACTGCCCTCAATAGAACGTCTCCTTAATAAAGGCCGACTAGTCCATCGGGAGAAGCATCTCACCAGTTAGGGGATGTGGTGCAGCGACATCTGCCATCACTGGTGCGCGGGGTGGTGCAAAAAGTGCTTTAACCTGCATACTTTCGCGTGTCGCCACTGGAAAATGACACCGTTGTCATTTAAACTTCGCCGGTGAAAGCCCTTTGAAAATGAAGAAAGTCACTGGGTGCCCGCCCAGTGACTTTCGCTTATCGCCCAGCACAACCTGGGAGAAAGCATGACCGTGAGTTTACCTACTCAAGCGCACTTTGCGCACATTAAAACGCCGACCCGTGTCGAAATAGACCGTGGCGGACTGGATAACACCCCAGTATCCGCCAGCGACCGCGATCAACTCCGCGAGCATCTAGGCCGCGAGGTACTCCACGGGTCTATCGGACGTGACTTCTCCAAGGCATACATCCGTAAACCCGACGGCACGAACTCCCCACGCATGTACCGCTTCGACACCGATGCTCTAGGACGATGCGAGTACGCCATGCTCACCAATACGCAGTACGCCGCCGTCCTGGTCGTCGACGTTGACCAGATAGGAACAGCCGGCGGCGACCCCGCAGACCTGAACCCCTATGTCCGTGACGTGGTGCGCTCACTTATTGCCCACAACATCGGGCCAGCCTGGGTAGGAATCAACCCGACTAACGGCAAAGCACAGTTGATTTGGCTTATCGACCCCGTCTACGCTGACCGAGATGGTCAATCTGCGCAGATGAAGCTGCTGGCAGCAACCACACGCGTACTAGGCGAGCTATTAGACCACGACCCGCACTTTTCCCACCGATTTAGCCGCAACCCCTTCTATACGGGAAAAGCTCCTACCGCTTATCGTTGGTACAGACAGCACAACCGAGTGATGCGGCTTGGAGACTTGATAAAGCAGGTAAGGGACATGGCAGGATACGACCAGTTCAACCCCACCCCGCGTCAACAGTTTTCCTCAGGCAGAGAACTAATCAACGCGGTTAAATCTCGTCGTGAGCAGGCCCAAGCATTCAAATCCCTAGCCCAGGACGTAGACGCAGAAATCGCTGATGGTCTCGACCAGTACGACCCAGAGCTTATTGACGGGGTACGAGTGCTCTGGATTACCCCGGGCACCGCAGCACGCGACGAAACAGCCTTTAGACACGCACTTAAGACCGGACACCGACTGCGCCAACAAGGCCAACGCCTCACCGATGCCGCAATTATCGACGCCTACGAACACGCCTACAACATCGCGCACACCCACGGCGGCGCAGGACGCGACAACGAGATGCCACCCATGCGCGACCGCCAAACTATGGCTAGGCGAGTACGCGGGTATGTCACCCAGTCCAAGAGCGAGGCCTACAGCGGCTCTAGCTCGCCAGGAAAAGCTACCAGCAGTGAACGCAAAGCACTAGCCACCATGGGTCGCAGAGGAGGACAGAAAGCCGCACAACGCTGGAAGGAAGACCCTGATGGCGAATATGCGCAGACAGAGCGCAAAAAGCTTCAGGCCGCAAACGCACTTCGACAGAGTCGTGGAAAAGGTACCCGCGGACGGGTGCTAGCAACAGCGATGGACATCTTGACGCAGACAGGAAAGACTCCGTCAGGACGAACCGTAGGTCAGGAATTGGGCATCACCCGTCAGCAAGCTAATCGCCATCTGAAAGCTCTGCGCGAAGCCGGACTTATTTAACTGCAAAGTGGAACATGCCGTAAGCAATATACGGTTCCCCTGCCGCTAGGCAGTTAGATAAAACCCTACGTGAAGAAAACCTTGTACAGAAGTATCCCTAGCTATTGTCCACCGGCAGCACCAGGAGTACCCCAAAGAATGCGGTTCCACAGGCGAAGGCTAGGACGCTATCCCAGCATTCGGCGACGATGAACCCCCACAGGACGACCTCGACGATGACGAGCAGACCAAAATTTTTCTGAGCGTTTTATCTATGAACCGATCATCTCATAAGGGTGTGCACACCTCGACGCCAACTTGGGGTGTGCCGTCTTGGACAGCCTTAAACCCTCACACCCGCGGTGGACACATCGTCTACGCCCTGGGCGCGCCTGTCTGCCTGTCGAACGCCGGAAACCGCAAGCCCGTGAATCTGCTCGCATGTGTCGAAGCCGGCCTGACCAGAGTCCTCGGCGGCGACCCGGCGTTTGCCGGGCGCATCACCAAGAACCCTGAATGCACCACCGCGCACCTGCCGCTGTGGGGCCGACCGAAGCTGTCTACGACTTAAAAGAACTCGCTGCGGCACTCTCCGACATCGACGCACTGCCGCGCTACGACGACCACAAGGCGCTTACGGTCACAGGCGTCGGACGGAACGTGGATCTCTTCAACTATCTGCGGAAATGGGCCTACCCGCGTCGCGGCTCATACGGCACCAGCCAGCAAGGGCGCCTGGACTGGGAGCAGGTCGTGCACGACCGGTCCGCGCTCCGCAACGCGGATCATATCGGCGCTGAGTACGCACGCGGCCCGCTCGACACCAACGAGGTACTACACCTCGCGCGCTCGGTCAGTCGATGGACGTGGCGCAAGGGTGGGCAAAAGAGCGCGGAGAAGCGCTGGGGGAAGTTCTCCGAAGAAGTTGCGAAGCGATTGGAGCTGCTGAAGTGAACCAACGGCAAAAAGTGCCCCGCAATGGCCACACGGTGAAAGAAGCCGCATCTCTCACCGGGCTATCGACCGCGACCATCATCCGCTGGACGAGTGAACCGCGCGAGAACTATCTCGCGCGCTCCAACGAGAAGCGTGCAAAAGTAGCCGAGCTTCGCGCCCAGGGCCTGACTATGCGTGCTATCGCCAAAGAGCTTGGGTGCTCGGTTGGAACCGTGCACCGATACGTCAAAGAAGTCCAAGCAAAAGCGCTTAATCTGCCAGCGCACCATTTATCCCGCGTTCTTTTTCAGCCATGCTCGGCGCTTCTGCCGACTCATGCCAGCCGGCAAAATGAATTTCCGGTCGTTGTAAGCCACGACAGTCAGGTTCGAGTCTTTCAACGCAAGCTCCAGAGAATCCGGGTCAACCACACCAGAAAGCTCTTCGACTTCGAGCACAGGCGGGGTAGCGTTCTCTGATTCCCAGCCCATGGATTCAACCTTCAAGTTGCCTTGAATGCGCAAGATAGCCAGCTTCAACGCCGTCACAACTTGCTCACTATTCGGCAACTCCTGGAGCACATTCGCCATGCGATCCGGGTGCTCCATCAACCACTCAGCGACTCCAGAACGACTGTAGGGACGCTCCTTTTCGACCGTAACTGTAGGCATTTCTACGGCCTGACGATCCACTAAACCGGCGTCGGCTGCACGCCGAATCTCCCACGCTCGGTGCCGACAAGACGACGAGCAATAGCGCGGCCTGCGGCCAGAACCGGAGTAGACAAGTTCCCTATTGCACACCAGGCAGCGGCGTATTTCTTGCTTCGGTTCGGTCATGCTTTAACGGTACCATTTCGTGCCAACGACCCGATTAACACTAAGAGTGCCTATAGTGTGTTGCCGTTAAGGCCAGAAGACGAGTAGGTCGAGCAGCTCGTTCCAGCTGTGGATCGTGGCCATGGGGTCGGCAAGAATCGTGCCCAGGGCAGCGCCTAGCGTGAGCGAGCGCAGCTCAGAAAGTCGCCTAAGACTTGTGTGGGGATTGTTCATCGGTCCTCCTTTGCACGTCCCGTATTTCGGTCGTGCGGAAAAGGAATATCGCAACCGGTGCGTTGTCCAACTCCAAGTGCTCGGTCTGGGCTGCCGCCCGAGCCGTCCGGCTCGGTTGCCCTGGTTCAGTCCTCGCGTACTCAATCGCGCAGAAACCCCAGCCCTCCGTGGGTACCGTCGCTAGGTCTTTAACCGCTTAGACGGGCGTACAGCGCGCCGTGTGAAGCTGCTACACCTGCTCTGCAAGCCTGACAAGCGCGGTTGGGCGGAATGTACCCGAATATGTTGTTGACCTACCCGCCAGTCCTGGCGGACAAGCCGGGCAGTCTTGCGGCGGTCTGTCGCCTGATTCTCGGGCCGGTTCTCCCGGCCCGAGAATCAGGCCGCGAAGCGGCTGGAGCAAACACACTCTATGCGCTCATAGTGAAGTGGGCCTGACCTGTGGTTACGGCATACCCTGATTATTTCGCACGTGCGTTAAAAAGGGTGCATGGGCACTCACACTGACTCGACATCTGCGCGCCGCGAGCACTCATGCCGGCGGTGCGGAAAACCGATCCCGGAGCGCTTGGATCCGCGTGGTCGGCCCGTACAGTGGTGCTCCGGCGCGTGCCGCGCAGCTGCGTCGCGCGAGCGTCGCGAGCGGGAGCATCAGGCGGCACTAGAGTAGGCGCGAACCCAGGCCGTGTTGACGCTTCGGACGCGCTCGGAGGAGTTTTCTGATGCAACGAGGGTGGTGCGTGAACTTACGCATGATTTGGTTGTGGGGCGAGAGTTTGGGGTTTCTGTGGAGCATCATGACCTGATTGCGGCTATTCGAGATTTTGCGGATGTGATGGATGCGCAGACCGTCGCAGCAGCCCCTACGCTCAATCGAGCACAGCGGCGTGCGCAGAAGAGACGGCGTTAGGCCGTGCTCTATTTTTAATGCTCGTTTCTCGTTTGTTTGCGGAGCCGCGCGCCTGAAATTATTGGATTTATTTTACGATTGTTAACTATTTTTCCGCCCTTCTCTGTGTGTAGAGTATCTTTCGGTGGATTTCTTTCACTGACGTATAAACACGAAAGGAGGGCTTACTATGCCTTGGGTAATTGGCGGCGCTGTGCTTGGCGGAATCCTGATTTTGAATTTCGTTAACGCACCGAAAGCTTGGTAAAAGTTGGCCCTGCGGATGTTTTCATTCGCAGGGCCAATAGCTCGCTATGATTCATACTCATGATTACTGGCCTAATCGGCGTCAATGGGTCTGGAAAGACCACTTATTTAAAGCAATTGCACCGAAATAGCGGTGGCGGATTCCTGCCTGACTACCCTAATATTCCGCTAGAACTCAGCGCGGTGGAGCTATTGTGGCGGGTGGGTGCAATGCGTAACATCGCGGACCCAAAGGGGCGTGCGGAGGAGCTGTGTTCCGCATTGCTTATTGATGGCGCTTTCGACCGAAACATTTCCACCTACTCGGCGGGAAACTATAAAAAGACAGCGTTGGCCACACTGTTAATGGAGCGCCCGGAGTGGCTGTACTTGGACGAGCCACTGGAGACTGTGGATGCCGTCTCGCAAGAGATTATCTTCGACATCCTGAAGGGCTTGAGCGAAGCTGGCACCCACGTTGTACTATCCACGCAGGACATTCAGTTGAGTCTCCGACTGGAGGAAATCAAGGTTTTTTCGCAGCTCAAGGTGGTTGCAGAGGGTGCTCCAGTTGACGTGCTAGGTGAGTATCCCTTCAAAAGGTTTCTGGAGCTGTCTGGAATTGTCCTTAAGCCCAGGAGAATTGAATGGCTTTCGTAGTTCTACCGCACCTGCTGCGGGCTCGCTATGGCCACGAAGCTGACCGCATGGAGCGCTCCGTAGAATTCGTCCTCATCGTGGTGGTAATGCTTAGCTGTACTGCGTCTTCTGATATGCCACTGCAATGGCCTGGCGCGGTGGCGGCTGCCTTTTCGATGTCGGTCATCGCCGTGCAGACACTGGCGCAGTCGTGGCATGCATGGTCCCAGCCTCCCATCTCAGCTGACTCAAAGCGGCTTTATCGGGATTTCTTCCTAGCCACGCTATTGAGCGGGCCGGGCTTACTGACACTTGCATTTGGGCTTGTTTACTTCAATGCTGCGTTGATGCTTCCAGCGTTAGCCTGCATATTGGTCATCCTTGCCGTTTACCCGCGTCTCAACCGGTTACCAAAATCGATCGCACGAGTCCAT
>NZ_KV805099.1:0-64069 GCF_001811545.1 Corynebacterium sp. HMSC074A09
CGGTTTATCCACACGAAATGTCCCTTAAGCCCCACGCCGCGCACGGCGGCCTGCACCGCGAAGCCCGCAACCAACCCTAGCCTTAGATATTTTAGCCTTACCTAATTACATAGTGTGTAGGCTTATATCCGCACAGCAACTCAAGTATTCCGAAGGACAGTGATAACAATGGCTGCCCAAACTAAAGAAGTGGCGCCGAAGCGCAAGCCCCGCAAGGCGCATGAAGCAACCGTGACTGGTCGTCACCAGGTCTCTCCGGACTTGGTTCGGTTGAGCATGAACTCCCCGGCTTTTGTGGGCAAAGAGCTGGAGTTTACGGATCACTACATCAAGCTGTTGTTCGTACCACAAAGCGCTGACTACTCTTGGCCGTTTGATGTCCAGCAGATTCGTGAAGAGCAGCCGCGTGATAAACAACCGATTCTCCGCACCTATACCCTGATCAACCTGAACCCGGAAACCGGGGACTTCGACGTTGACTTTGTCACCCACGGTGATTCTGGCCTGGCTGGCCCGTGGGCACGGGTCGCCGAAGTCGGAGAGAAGATCGGTTTCCTCGGCCCAGGTGGTGCGTGGGGACCCACCGAAGAATATGAGCACTTTGTGTTCGCTGGCGATGAATCCGCGGCACCGGCCATCGGTGCCGGCTTGAAGCGCCTCCCCGAAGGCGCGACTGCAACTGCATACATCGAGATCGCGGCCGAAGACCGCACGTTTGAACTCCCTACCCGCGAGGGCGTGGAGGTCGTCTGGGTAGTCCGCAATGGTGCTACCCCTGGTACTAAGCTATCCCGCGTGGTGCGCGAAGCTGGTATCCCCACGGGGAAGAAAACCAGCTGGTTCATCCACGGTGTCGCCGAAATGATCAAAGAGCTGCGTCGCTTCCTTTTCGTGGAATCTGGAATTCCCAAGGAAGACGTTTCTATCTCTGGCTACTGGCGCATCGGCATGACTGAGGACCAGTGGCAGGCCTCCAAGCGCGAATTCAACGCAGAGATTGAAGCCGAAGAAGACAAGGCCAAAGCCTAAACCTCGCTCGCACGTTAGACTGCGGCAATGATCGATTTCACCGCCTCCGCAGACATTGTCGCTCCCCAACTGCTGGGAATGGTGCTGACGCACAACGGCGTCTCCATTCGCATCACAGAGGTGGAGGCCTACCTCGGCTCAGGCGATGAGGCTTCGCACACCTTTAACGGACGTACTCCACGCAACGCCGCCATGTTCGGTCCACCCGGCCGCCTCTACGTCTATGTGTCCTATGGCATCCACCGAAACGGCAATATCGTTTGTGCACCCGAAGGTACCGGCGAGGGCTGCCTGCTGCGGGCCGGCGAAGTAATCGACGGCTTAGACCTCGCCTACCAACGCCGGGGCGACACCGATTTTTATAACCTCGCCCGCGGCCCTGGCAATGTGGGCAAGGCCCTTGGCTTCAGCATCGAGGACAACGGCACGCCCGTACTCCTCAGCGAGCGCGAAGAGGAGCCAGAGTGGGTCCGCGGCCCACGCATTGGAATCTCCAAGAACCAAGACGCAGCCTTGCGCTTTTGGATCCCCTTTGACAAGACGGTGTCGCGACGCCGCGGTCTCCCCCGCTAATTCTTATGTGAGGGGCATGGGGCGAACCGCCCCATGCCTCACCCAACTACGCCAAGGCTGCTCGCACCAACTCTGCTGCTTGGGACGGGGTCTTTCCTACCTTTACACCGGCGGCCTCCAGTGCTGCCTTCTTTCCTTCTGCCGTACCGGAACCGCCCGAGACGATGGCACCGGCGTGGCCCATCGTCTTACCCTCTGGTGCGGTAAATCCAGCAATGTAGGCAATGACCGGCTTCGTCACATGGTCCTTGATATAAGCCGCAGCGTGCTCTTCTGCGTCGCCGCCAATCTCACCGATCATGATGATTGCCTCGGTGTCCGGGTCATTCTGGAATGCCTCGATCGCAGAAATATGCGTCGTACCGATGATCGGGTCACCACCGATTCCCACGCACGTGCTAAAGCCGATGTCAGAGAGCTCGTACATCATCTGGTACGTCAACGTGCCCGACTTCGACACCAAGCCAATCTTTCCCGGGTTCGGAGCGGTCTCCGCCGGGATAATGCCCGCATTGGATTCACCCGGCGTGTACAGCCCTGGGCAATTGGGGCCGATGATGCGCGTCTTGGACTCTCGCCCCAACGCATAGAGCTCCGCAGTGTCCTTCACGGGGATTCCCTCGGTGATGATCACGACGAGCTCAATGCCAGCGCGGATCGCCTCCTCCGCCGCATCCTTGGTGAACTTTGCCGGCACGAAGATGACGGTGACGTTAGCGCCTGTCGCCTGCATAGCCTCGCGCACGCTGCCAAACACAGGGATCTCGCGCCCATCAATGTCCACGCGTTCGCCTGCCTTGCGCGGGTTGACGCCACCTACGATGTTGGACCCGGACGCCAGCATGCGGCGCGTGTGCTTCATGCCTTCCGAACCCGTCATGCCCTGCACAATGATCCGCGAGTCTTTGTTGAGAAAAATCGACATATCTACTCCTAGTTCGCCAGCTCAGCAGCCCTGCGGGCAGCAGCATCCATGGTTTCAACCTGCTCCAGTTTGGGCAGGTGTGCGTCATTAAGAATCGAGCGTCCCAGCTCGGCATTATTGCCGTCGAGGCGCACCACGAGCGGCTTGGGTTCGATCCCCTCAGAATCCAAAATCTTGTACGCCTGCACGATGCCCTTGGCAACCTCGTCGCACGCGGTAATGCCACCGAAGACGTTAACGAAGACAGATTTCACTTGCGGGTCGCTGAGAATCACCTCAAGCCCGTTAGCCATCACTTCCGCATTGGCACCACCGCCGATATCGAGGAAGTTCGCGGGCTTCGGCTGCGATGCAAGATCCTCGCCGGCGTAGGCCACGACGTCGAGCGTTGACATCACCAAGCCAGCGCCGTTGCCGATGACACCCACCGAACCATCGAGCTTGACATAGTTCAACCCCATCTTCTGCGCCTTGAGCTCCAGCGGGTCGGTCGCACCGTGGTCTTGCAGGTCGCGGTGCTCGGGGTGGCGGAACTGCGCGTTATCATCCAGCGTGACCTTGCCATCGAGCGCAATAATTTCGCCGCTTGACGTCTTGACCAGCGGATTAACTTCCACCAGCGTGGCGTCTTCCTCGGTATAGACCGTGTAAAGCTTCTTGAACACGGGCACGAGCTTGGCGACGTCCCCCTCATCAAACCCCGCCTCATATGCCATGTCCCTAGCGAGGGTGTCCGTCATGCCGTCGAGCGGGGAGAAGCTGCGCTTAATCAGAGCGTCTGGGCGCTCCTCGGCCAGCTTTTCAATCTCCACGCCACCTTCCTTGGAGAGCATGGCCAGGTAACGGCGCTTGGTGCGATCGAGGAGGATCGAGAAGTAGTATTCCTCAGCGATGTCTGCGCCTTCTGCCACCATCACCTTGCGCACGGTGTGGCCCTTGATTTTCAGGCCCAGGATCTCGTTGGCCTTCTCCGCGGCTTCCGCGGGGCTGTGCGCTAGCTTGACTCCCCCAGCTTTGCCGCGACCACCGGTTTTGATTTGTGCCTTGACCACAACCACCGGCGTGCCCAGCTTCGTGGCTGCTTCCTCAGCCTGCACGGCCGAGGTCGCAACAATGCCCTTCAGGGTGGGAACCCCATGAGCTTCAAAGAGGTCTCGAGCTTGGTACTCGTAGAGATCCACTTCTGCCTCCATCTTTGCAGTGAATAACTAGTTCTCCACAAGATTCACCAAAACCAAGACGTGATGCAAACCACTTAACATTTGCGCCTGCGCAGTGCTTCACAAAGTGCGCAGGCATGACACAACGCCGCCCGTTGCGGGGCCACAGTATGCCAATAATGAATTAACTGACTTTACTTTCGGGGGCACCCTAGACGGTAACCCTAGGCAACGCTGTCAATAATCGCGGCCAATTCCTTCGATGCGCTCTTCATATCTTCCACGTCCTTCGCATCACCCATCGAATGCCGGAACATGTAGTTAATCACTTCCGCATTACCCACGGTGGTCACGCAAAAGAACTGCCGCAGGTCCACCTCCGGATGCTTCGCGCAGGCAAAGTAGCGTCCACCCTCAGTGAAGTCGAGGTCCTCAAAAGGTTTGACTTCTTCGCCGTTCTCTCGCTCCTGACGCTGATAGTCCTCGGCGATGAACGAGCGCACGTCTCGCGCGGCCTGCTCATTGTCCTTCGGGCAAGGATCGGTTTCTTTCTCATCTAGATAGCTGGAACCGACCATAAACTGCAGCCCATCCGCCTGATAGAAGCGCCCCCAGCCATCAGGCTCACCCGCGTCATATGTGGGGTCGTGCGCCAGGCCAGCGAATTCCTCCGGCATCGCCTCCAACAGCGCCGGGATATCGAATTCAGTCGCGCACGTACCTTCCTCAGCTGGAGCGGCAGCGCTAACGCTTGATACAAACGGGCTTGCGCTTTCGCTTTCCTCATGCGTGCTACCACCTTCCGAGGAGCACGCCACCAACGCCAACGGCGCTAGTAGCACTATCGCAGCTCGCTTATACCAGTTCATCCGGGGCCCTTTCCTTGGCAGTTTTTCCGCAAGGCTACCCCGGCAATCAACCGGGCTACTGGTTAGCGGTAGCGTTCCCCGCAGACCACGTCTCCCAGTCCATGTTCCAATCCCCCAGGCCGTCGAGCGGGCTCAACACGCCACCGCCGGTGTTGGAAACCCTCACGATATCGCCGCGCTTGACCGTGTTTTGGAACCACTGAGCAGCCTCAGTAGTCACGTTGATGCAGCCGTGGGACTGGTTGTAACTGCCCATCGCACCCACAGCCCAGGGCGCCGCGTGGACATAGATTCCGGAGTAAGACATCTGGGTCGCCCACTGAACGTCGGTCTTATAACCGCCGGCGTCGAGAGCCAGGCCAAAGGTAGTCGAGTCCATAGTGAGGGACGGGTACTGGTCACCGATGATGTAGGCGCCATTCGGGGTGTCCCACTGGCCATCCCTGCCCATCGACACCGGAATGCGGCGCAGCACCTCGCCATTCTTGAACACCGACATCATCTTCGTGTTGTTATCGACCAGCGTGATGACGCGGTCACCGATAGTGAAGTTGGTGGAGGCATCCTCGCCGCCGTAAACACCGCCGCCAAGGTTGCGGCCATACAGGTCGACGTCGACAGTCACTTTCGTGCCCGGCTCCCAGTAGTTCTGCGGGCGCCAGCGCACCTCCTGGTTATTTACCCAGTAGAACGCCCCCTCAACGGCAGGCTCGGTCTTGACCGTGATGGCCTTCTCGGCCGCCTTGCGGTCGGTGACGTAATTGCCGAAACGCACGCCGATAACCTGGCCCACTCCTACTTCAGAGTCCGGCAGCGGGCTCAACGCCACCTCAGACACCGCCGCGGCCTGCGGGGTGGTGAAGGTGATGGTCTTGTGGGTGCCATCCTTGTCTGTGGCATCGATGGTGTAGGTGCGGTTGTACCCCAAAACTTCGGCACTCTTCCACGTGGTCGAATCACTCGACAGCTCGTCCTCCACCACTTTGCCGGCCTCGTTGGTCATCGTCACCGACTTCAGACCCGCAGGAGAAGTGACCTCGACCGGTTCGGAAGGATCGACATCACTAGCACCGTCTTTGACAGAAAACTGTAGTTGCTTCGCCTTAGCGGCTGCCGAGGCCAACGCATCCGCCGCCGCACTCGCTTGGGCGTCTGCCTCAGAGTGACTATCGGCTGGGCTGGAGTTCTCGGCCCCACCAATGGTGCAGGCGGTCAGAAGGGAGGCAGTCGCAATGAGACTCGAGAGAAGCACTGCGGGACGTGCAGAAGGGAATAGAGAGTGCACACAAACCCCTAGCTCATAAAAGGACAAACAAGAACAAGAGTGCACTAAGCCTAACCGCCCGCACGGCCTTCTCACTAGTTAGCGCCACCGCCCTTAACCGTTTCGTTACCGGCCTTCCCCACTCCCGCACTCCACGCTTTCAAAGAAGTGACAAGTAGCCGCTACCTAAGGAGCCCAAAAACCTTCATTCACCTGGCGATTTTACCTTTTCAGGAAGAGGGTGTTAAAGTTACATCTCGTTGCACGGCAGGCACTGAGGAAATCAGAGCCAGCTAGGTAAACACCAGCGCCATTAGCTCAATTGGCAGAGCAACTGACTCTTAATCAGTGGGTTCGGGGTTCGATTCCCTGATGGCGCACAATATCACCCCCGCCCGGGTTATCCGGAGCGGGGGTTTCCTGTTTCTTAATCACTCCGCGGATTCGCGCTCGCGACCGACGGCCACAGACCCACCAAAGATGTCGAGGCGCTGTGTCTTAGGCCGCCACCACGCGGCATAGTCAGCCCTAAACTCTTTATGCTCCGGCCCGGCGATTTCATCGAGTGCGCGCATATAGTCGGGCACGAGCGCTCTAGGCAGGCGCAACCCCATCGTCAGGTGCGGGGTCCACCGCGGCCCGCGGCCTTCCGGGTTTGCGGCGCTAACCTGGCGCGCAGCGATCTCCAGGTCATCCGTGGTTTCCAAAAGCCACGCCACGGTCTGCTTACTTTTCCTGCCGAACACCACCGTCCCGACGCGATGAAACAGCGCCGGCAGTAGCGGCGGCAACAGAGTGCGGGCCTTGTCGACGACTGCGGTCTCGAGCGCCGGCGCAAACGTTACCGTAATGTGCGGGCGCTGGTGCTGCACCGGAAAGCCACGCTGAGCCAGGGCAGCATAGACTTCCCGGATCGTGTCTTCATCCTCCGGGGTGAGGTACAGCAGGAGGTTCTCGGGCGAATTTCGGCTCACACGGCCCGAGTCTAACTAACCTCTCGCAGCGCCACGATGGGTTGCCCGCGGTGGTCCAGCACATCCGTCTCTACGCCGTAGACCTCGCGCAAGAGTTCCTCCGTGAGCACCTCCCCCGGCGCGCCGTGAGCGCGTCCCTTGCCGCCGTGAAGCACGACAAGCTGATCGCACATCCGGGCGGCCAGATTGATGTCATGAATCGCCACCAACGCGAGGCTGCCTTCCTCCCGAGCTTTTGCCCGCACGCGGCCCAAGACGAAGAGCTGGCGGTTGAGATCGAGGGCAGAAGTGGGCTCGTCGAGAAGCATGAGCCCAGGGGTCCCCACGAGCATCTGCGCCACGGCGACGAGCTGGCGCTGGCCTCCAGAGAGCTCATTGAGGTAGCGCTGCGCAATCTCATCGAGCCCCATGGAGTGCAGGACCTCGGCTGTGCGGGTGATTGGGTCCTCGCACGCTTCGCGCCGCGCCGCAATCAGCACTGCCTCAAACGCGCGCAGCGCCGCGGTGTGCGGCAGGCCCTGCGGCACATAGCCGATGAGCTGGCGGCGCCGCTGTCCGCGCGGGCTCTGGCCGTCGACGCGAAAGCCCACCGTGCCGCCCCGCGCGCGATGCACGCCAGCGAGCGTCTTGATGGTGGTGGTCTTGCCGGACGCATTCGGCCCCAGCAGCCCCACGACCTGCCCGCCGCGCAGGGTGGGAAGGCTCAGCCCGTCCACCACCGTGCGCGAGCCATAGCCGGCAGATAGATCGGTGATGGTGAGTTCTACGTCCACAATGCCCTCCTCCGAGTCATGACGATGGCGATGAAGAATGGCACGCCCAGAAGCGAGGTGACGATGCCGATGGGGATGGCCAGCCCGGGCTTAATCAGGAGGCTGAGCGCGTGGGCGGCGCACATCACCGCCGCGCCCGCGGCCATGGAGGCCGGCACGAAGTAACGCTGGTCCTCACCCACCAACATGCGCGCGATGTGCGGGCCCACCAGGCCGATAAATCCGATGATGCCGGCGAAAGCCACGGTGGTGGCCGCGACGAGCGAGACCACGACGAGCACGATCACGCGTAGGCGGGAGGTGTTGATACCGAGGGCGGTGGCGCGGGCGTCGCCAAGCCGCAGCGCCGTCAGCCGCCACGACAGCGCTCCCAGGATCGGCAACGCCACCGCAAGCACGCCGGCCAGCACGGCGTTGGCCTGCCAGCTAGCGCGGGTGAGCGAACCCATGGACCAGAAAACGATCTGTTGGAGGGCCTCGCTGGAAGAGCGGTATTGAATGAGCGCCAGCATGGCCTGGAAGAAGAAGACGAGGCCGATGCCGAGCAGCACCATCGTCTCGGACTTCGCACCGCGAATAACGGCGGCAACGACGATGATGGCTGTGGCCAGCGCCGCCGACAGCCACGCGATGAGTGCGAGGTTGAACTGCGGCTGGGCCAGAAGCTGCCAACGCAACACGATGGCGCTGGCTCCGCCGAAGGCAGCCGCCGCGGAGATGCCGAGGGTAAAGGGCTCCGCCAGCGGATTATCCAGGATGGTCTGCATCTGCGCGCCAGCCAGTGACAGGCTGGCCCCGATAAGCAGCGCCATGACGGCCATAGGCAGGCGCAGGCTCCACAGGACTGTACGCGTTTGCTTGTCGACGCCTCCCGGATCCACCATCCCCCGCAGCACCTGCCCCGGGGTGAGGTCGATGGCGCCAACGATCACGCTAAGAACGAATGCGGCGAGTGCTACGACGATAAGCCCGGCGACGATGGCGATACGGCGGCGGGTCACGCGGGAGTGCTCGCGTGCGAGGGCCTCCACGGGAAGCACCGCGGTTTCTGCGCGCGTGGTCCGTTCAGGGCTTGCCGAGCGCGCGGTTGAGGTGAGAATGCTCATGACTAGTTGGTACTGAAGAAGGTTCCGTCGCCGGGAACGGGCGAGTATTTCTCTTGGGCTTCGGCCCATTCTTGCTGAACGTCGACGTCTGCGTAGTCCTCTGGGTGGAGCCACGCGGCGATCTGAAGGAGCGCCAGGTAGTTGAAGGGCGAGTTGTAGAACTGGTGCCACAGGCCGTGGAGGTTGTGCTCCTTGACGGCGGAGAGGTCCTCAAAACCAGGTTGAACGCCGGCCAGCGAAGCGGCGCTGTCATGGGCGTCCTTTTCGCTGATGCCATAGCCGGCGGCAGCGAAGCCGGTGTGGCCCTTTGCGTTATCGACCTTGGCGGACCAGTCGCCGCCGGTGGCGATGATCATGTCGGGATTGGCGTCGATGACCTTCTCCGGGGTCAGCGCGCCGGACTCACCCTCGATGATGCCGTCTGCCACGTTCTTTCCACCGGCGACGTTGACCAGCTCAGAAATGTTGGAGTCATTCCACGAGCCGCAGCAATCGGAGACACCCGCTGCGCGCCACACGAAGGTGGAGGGCTTGTCCTGCGCTTTCGTGGCGCGCTCGGTTACCAGATCCACGTTCTTTTGCCAGTCCGCGATGAACTCCTCCGCGCGGTCCTCGTGGCCGAAGATATCGGCGAAGATTTCCATGGTGGGAATGGTGTTCTCCAAGGGCTTGGCGCGGAAGTCCGTGACAGCATAGGTCAGGCCGGCCTGATCCAGCTTGTCGGTGAGCCCAGCGGTCTGGGAGGCCTCGTACTGATCCTTGGAGAGCACGATGAGGTCCGGGTCGAGGCTGATGAGCTCCTCCACAGTGACATCGCCCTTGGTGAAGCCGCCGATTTCCGGCAGCTCGTTGACTTTGGGCGTGGTCTTTTCCAACTCGCGGTAGTAGTCGGGCACATTCTGCTTCAGGTCCGATCCGATGGCCACGACCTTGTCCAGCGGGTCTTCCTTGTTGAGGATGCCGGTGGCAAAGACGCTGCGGCCTTCTCCCAGGATGACGCGTTCCGGCGCGTGGTCCAGCTCCACCTGGCGGCCGGCAAGGTCTGTGAAACTCACAGCGGCAGTCCCCTGCGCTCCCGTGGCCTGCTCGCTGCCGGCATCGGCATTGTCGGAGGCACAGCCCGCCAGCGCGCTGGCCAGCGCCGCCACCATGGCGCACGCCCCTACTACTCGCCCGGCGCGCGGACGGGATGCCTGGCCTGCAGGCGTCGATACGTGAAGCACGATTTCTCCTTCAAACTTTGGTCTTATGGTCTGTTCGGAGGTTCATACTACACAGACAGGTAAGGCTACCCAAAGCCCGCATAGGGTAGGCAATGCTTCCAGTAACGCATACGGAGCGCAAAAATGCCCCACCCCGGGGTATTTCCCAAGGCAGGGCCTCTAGGTATGCAGTCGCGCCCAACGGCGCTAACCGGCTCTAGCGACGCTCAGCGAGCAGGCGCTGCAGCTCCTTGATATCGGACTTGCGGCGCTTGGAGCGGAAAACGGAGAAAGCGATAAGGCCTACGACGGCTGCACCAACGCCGGCGAGCGCCATCTGCACATTGCGCTCCTGCAACTTCTGGGTTGCCGCGCCCTTAGCGTCCTCGACGAAGTTCTGCGGCTTGCTGCGATCAGCCAGCTCATCCAAGGTGCTAGCCAGCTGACGGCGGGTGCGCTCGATGTCGCGCTGGATATCATCAATGTTGCGTGCCACGTGAATCTCCTGAATTTGGCTTCGTTCGGTGTTGTTGCGGTTAGTGTCTTTCTAACCGTTGAGGTTCTAACGTGGACATTCTACATTGACCACCAGCTCCCCTGCAGAGTTGGCCAAGTTTTGTCTCAGCTGTGCTGCGGCGAGCGAACTGAGATTCACCAAAGAGTCCTAAGGGAGAGCACGGTAGGCTATACACCATGACTGAAGCACAACGACTGTCCGTGGGTGACAAAGCCCCCGCTTTTTCCCTCAGCGATGATGCCGGCAACACCGTAAGCCTGAGTGACTATGCCGGCCAGCGCGTGGTGGTCTACTTCTACCCGCGCGCCAACACCCCTGGCTGCACGAAGGAAGCCTGCGACTTCCGCGATAGCCTAGAGCAGCTCAATGGCATGAACATCGCCGTGGTGGGCATCTCTCCCGACAAGCCCGAGGCCCTGGCTAAGTTCCGTGAGGACCACGAGCTGAACTTCCCGCTGCTCTCTGACCCCGATAAGGAGGTCATGACTGCGTACGGCGCTTTCGGTGAGAAGAAGAACTACGGCAAGGTAGTCCAGGGAGTTATCCGCTCCACGTTCCTCGTCGAGGAAGACGGCACCATTGGCCAAGCCATGTACAACGTCAAGGCCACCGGCCACGTCGCCCGCGTGCTCAAGGGGCTCAACTAAACCGTGGAATCTAGCTCGAAGTCACCGGAGATACTGGTCCCTAGGCGTCGCCCAGCGCAGGCGCGTAGCCGGGCCAAGTATGACCGGATTTTGTCCTGCGCGCGTCAGACGCTCGTGGACCATGGCTTCGAGTCTTTTACTTTCGACGAGGTCTCGCGCCGCGCGGAAGTGCCGATTGGCACGCTGTATCAATACTTCGCCAACAAGTACGTGCTGATCTGCGAGCTTGACCGCCAAGACACCGCCGAAATGCTGGCGGAGGTTGAGCGTTTTTCCCAGCGCGTGCCGGCCCTGCAGTGGCCGGACTTTCTCGAGGAGTTCATTGATCGCATGGCGCGGGTCTGGCGCGAGGACCGCTCGCGCCGCGCAGTGTGGCATGCCGTGCAGTCCACGCCGGCCACCCGCGCCACGGCCGCTGATACGGAGCTGTCTCTGCTCAAACCCATCGCCGAGATCATCGAACCACTTGCCCAAGGAATGGACGAGTCCGCCCGCGTGGAGATTGCGGCCTTCCTCGTCCACACCGTGGTCTCGCTGCTTAACTACAGCACCATGCGCTCGGAGGAGAGCTTCGATGGCGTGGTGGAAGAAATTAAGCGCATGCTCATCGCCTATCTCTTTGCCATCGCCACCAGCGCCTAGATCATGGCGTGGGTTATGGCGTGTGCCGCGAAAGGTGCACGATAGCGGTGGCGTAATCACCATCGTGGCTGATGGACAACGCCGGTGAAAAATCCCCCAAGGACTCCCGCGCGAGGCGGGCAATCTCGCCCCGCAGTTCAAGTGCTACGCGGCCCCACGCATCGGGGCGGACCTCAATCTCGGCCCAGTCCACGGCCTCCTCCGCTAGGACCGGCGGATGCCCGTAGAGCGCTTGCGACCACGCCTTGATGAAGGCCTCCTTTGCCGCCCAGCGCCCTGCGAGGTGCTGCGCGCGGGCAGCACCGCTCAGTCCACGGGCCTGCGCCACGCGCAATTCGGAGGCGCTGAAAACCTGCGCGAAGTGCGTGCCGGGAAGCTCCAGCTGCTGGGCAAAGGAGGGGATGTGCACCAGGTCGGTGCCCACGCTCACGCCACTCATAGTCATGCAGGCCAGCTTAGTTACGCCAACTGTGGCCTAGCGCGCCAGCTCCTGTTTGAGCTCCTCCAGCTCGTCACCGCCGGCCATCCACTGGGTCAGCTCCGGCAGCGTGACCTCCTCCTTGGAGGCATCCAGCGACATCTGCCCCACCGTGAGCACGATGAAATGATCGCCCACGAGGTAGGCGTGCTGCGGGTTGTGCGTAATGAACACCACGCCCATGCCGCGTTCGCGGGCGGCGTCGATAAAGCGCAACACCATGCCCGACTGCTTCACACCAAGAGCGGCGGTCGGCTCGTCCAAGATGATGTAGCGCGCGCCGAAGTAGATGGCGCGGGCAATCGCGACCACCTGGCGCTGGCCGCCGGAGAGAGCGGAGAGTTCCACGGAGACGTCGCCAAGCTCAATGCCCATCTCGGCCAGCTGGTCATGCGTAATCCGCTTCATCTCTTCCTCACGCAAGCTCCCCAGCGCCCCGGTTAGTTCCTGGCCCAAGAAAAAGTTGCGCCACACCGACAGCGAAGGCACCAGCGCCAAATCCTGGTACACGGTGGCAATTCCGGCATCGAGGGAATCGCGGGGGCTGGCGAAGTTCACCTCTTCCCCATCGACGGTGATGGTGCCGCCCGTGGGCTGGTTGAGGCCGGCGAGGATCTTGATCAGCGTGGACTTGCCCGCGCCGTTATCACCCAGCACGCAGGTCACCGCCCCTTCCTTCACGCTGAGGTTGATACCGCGCAGGGCGTGGAAGTTGCCGAAGGTTTGGGAAATATCGTGCAGCTCAATCATGATTATCGCTTCCTCGTAAAGTTGGCCACCGAGGTGTTCGTGAGCACGGCGAAGAGCAGCATGGCGCCGAGGAAGAACTTGAACCAGTCGGGGTTCCAACCGGCGTACACGATGCCCTGGTTGGTCATGCCGAAGATAAGCGCGCCGATAGCGGTGCCCACCGCCGTACCGCGCCCGCCGGTCATGGAACAACCGCCGATGACCGCGGCGATGATGTAGAGGAACTCGTTGCCAATGCCTTGGCCTGCCTGGATGGAGTCGAAGGCAAAGAGGGTGTGCATGCCCACGAACCACGCTGCAAATCCGACGAGCATGAACAGCGCCACCTTGACGCGGCGCACGGGAACGCCGACGGCGCGGGCGGCTTCATCGTCGCCACCAACGGCGAAGATCCAGTTTCCCCAGCGCGTCTTGTACAGCACCCACGAGGCAATGGCGACGAAGAGGATCCACCAGATAACGGTGGCGCGGATACTCAAGCTGCCGATGTGGATGGTGCCGGCAAAAATGACGCGAGCAGAGCCGAAGCCTTCCATGTCCGAGATAGTCGGGGTGGCAACCTGGCCCGTGACCAGCTTGGTAATCGCCAGGTTGAGGCCCTGCAGCATGAGGAATGCCGCCAGCGTAATAAGGAAGGAATCGATCTTGGTGCGCACCACGAGGAAGCCGTTGAGCGCACCGATGGCCAGTGCGGTGATGAGGGACAGCCCCACGCCCACCCACGAGTTGAGGTGGAAGTTGTAGTTGAGCATGGTGGCCACGAGCGCCGCGGAGGTCACCGCCACGCCGGAGGATAGATCAAACTCATTACCAATCATGAGCAGGCCCACCGCTAGGGCCACAATGCCCAGCGTGGAGCTGGCGTAGAGCACCGTGGAGAAGGCCTCCACTGAGCGGAAGGCGGGCGCCACGATCATAAAGAGGACGAAGATGACCACAGCACCGAGCAGGCTGGCCAACTCTGGGCGGCGGATGAGGCGCGCGAAACCGCTGCGACGGGTCAGGCGCGTATCGGCGGGGCTAGATAGAGCCTCGTCTGATGCAGTAGCGGTTTCGCTCATCGCAGACCTGCCTTAGCGGATTCGGAGATGATGTCCACGTTGGTGGAATCCACGAAGGAGGGACCGGTGTACACGGGGCGGCCGCCGCCCATCGTGGAACCGTTGCGGTGCGCCAACCACAGCGAGTCGACGGCGAGGTAGCCCTGCATATAAGGCTGCTGATCGACGGCCCACTCGATGCGGTTGTCCGCGATGGCGTCGACAAGCTCGGCGTTGGTGTCGAAAGTGGAGACCTTGGCCTGGGAGGAGGCGTCAGCAACCGCGTCGGCGGAGCGCATCGCCACGGAGGCCTGCAGCGCCATGACCCAGTCAATGGACGGGTCCTGGCTCAGCTTCGCGTTGATGGTGGACTGCGCAGCAGTGAGATCCTTGCCGTTGACGTACAGGATCTCCACCTTGCCGTTGTCCAGCCCGTCCTTCACGCCGGCGCAGCGCGACTCCTGAGAAGAGTTGCCTTGCTCGTGGATGACGCACAGAACGTGCTTGGCGCCATCGTCCTTGAGGCGCTCACCGGCCTTGGTGCCGGCGACCTTTTCCTCTTGGCCGAAGAAGGCGCTCATGCCGTACTTCTGGTAATCATCCATGCCGGCGTTAAGCCCCACGGTGGGGATGCCGGAATCCGCAGCTTTCTTGGCCACAGGGCCAATCGCCCCAGAGTTAGGCATGGTCACGGCGATGCCGTCCACGCCGGAATCGATGGCGGACTGCACCAAGTTAGCCTGGTTGGGCGCTTCCGGGTCGGAGGAGTAGCGCAGCTCGATGTTGTCCTTGCGGGCGGCATCCTCCGCACCTTTGCGCACGAGGTCCCAGTACGTATCTCCCGGCGCGCCGTGGGAAATCATGGCGACGACAAGACGCTCGGTGTCGACGCCACCGGCTAGCTCACCGTCAGCTTCGGGACGGGGAGCACCACCGGTGGCGGAGCAGGCGGCAAGAAGGGTGGCAGCGGCTACCGAAATAAGGCCTAGTAGTGGCTTCTTAGCTTTATTCACCCTTGCATGGTGCCCCAGATTGGGGGACTTCTCCAACCCGTCTGACCTGCTTCTTTATCGTTCCAGAGGGTGCACGCTGGGGATACTCTAGCGCCCGCTACCCCCGTTGTGTTGTGTTTCCTCCCTCCGGATCCAGGGTGCCTCCGCGCAAGCGCGCGGACTCGCTCAGCAACGCTGCGGCCTCTCTTTCGGTCACCTCGGTAGCTGGGCCCGAGCCGAGGTTGCGGTTCACCGGCCTCTCGTACAGCGCTGCTCCACCTCGCATGGCATCTTCTAGGCGCCGCAGACCACGCCGCTCGCGATCGGTAGCGGCTGCCCGCCAGGCTTCGGCCACGCCCCCACCCTGCTCCCGAGCCAACGCAGCAAAGAAAGCACCCGGGTGGACCAGCGCGATGAGGGCGGAAACATGCCCGAAGCCCAGGGAGGTCACCAGGCCCGCCTTCGGCGGGGTGCGGCGAAGGTCCAACGGCTGGCGCAGCCACAGCAGGTGCGAGTGACGGCGCAGCGCGGGGTCGACGCAGTCGAGCGAACGGTTCGGTGGGAGGACTCCACTACGCAGCGCCTGAGTCAGACCGACGAGCTGGAAGGCTGCGGCACCGCCCTTGGCGTGCCCGGTCAGGCTCTTCTGCGAAACCACATACAGCGGGTTGCCGGGGCTGCGGCCGAGGGCTGCGGCGATGCGCTCGTGCAGGTCAGATTCGTTGGGGTCGTTGGCGTTGGTGGACGTATCGTGCTTCGACACCACCGCAATATCGTCCGCGCCCACGCCGAGGGCCTTCAGCGAGCGGGCCAGGCGGGAGTTTGTGCCGCCCCGCGCCGCTGAGAGCGCACCCAGGCCCGGCGCGGGGATGGAGGTGTGCGCGCCGTCGGCGAAGGACTCAGCAAAGCCCACCACGCCGAGGACCGGCAGCCCCATCTCCGCCGCAAAGGTTCCCCGCGCAAGCAGGATGGTTCCACCGCCTTCGGATTCCACGAAGCCGGCGCGGCGGCGGTCGTTAGCGCGGGAGAAGAAGCGGTGCTCAATCCCCTTCGCCGCCATCTCGGCGCTATCGGCCGTGGCCGCCATGTCACCAAAGCCGGTAATCCCCTCGATGGACAGGGCGTCGATACCACCGGCCACGACGAAGTCCGCCTTGTGCAGGCGCAGCTTGTCGACGCCCTCCTCCACCGACACCGCCGCCGTGGCACAGGCGGCCACGGGGTGCACCATCTGGCCATAGCCGCCGACATAGGACTGCATCACGTGCGCAGCAATGACGTTGGGCAGCGCTTCCTGCAGGATGTCATTGGGCCGCGGCTGGGCCAAGAGCTTATCGACGTACAGCGAGCGCAGCGCCTCCTGACCCGCCATGCCGGTTCCCTGGGTGGAACTCACGCGCGCCGGGTGGACGTGGGTTAAGAGCTCGGCGGGACTAAAGCCTGCGGAGAGGAAGGCATCCACGGTGCACACCAGGTTCCACAGGGCGAGGCGGTCGAGGTTATCCACCATGTCCGCCGGGATGCCGTAGACCTGTGGGTCGAAGCCCTCCGGTATCTGGCCGCCCACGAAGCGGGTCATGGCCACGCGCCGCGGAACCCGCACCGCGGAGCCGGCGGGCCGGGTGACCTGCCATTCGACCTCACCTGTCGCGCCATCGACGCGGCGCAGCGTGGCTCCCTCGCAGCTATCGACGAAACTGCGCGCTGTCGCCTCATCCCCCACGGTGAAGCTCAGCGGCTTCTCCAAGTAGATGGTGGTCAGCTCGGGCGCGAGGTTATCCACCATAGGCAGGTGCGGGCCGAAGTCATCGTGGAAGCGCCGCACACCAATCCCGGCGAGCACCTCGTCGTGGAAGCGCGCGTAGACGTCTTCCTCGGCTATCTCCTCGCCTTCGGCAGTCAACCAGCCGGCCGTGTGCTCATCCCAACTGATGAGCCCGCGGCTCCACGCCAGCTCCAGCACGCCAGCCGCAGAGAGCTCTCCACCGACCTCCGCCTCATAGCGGGTACGCGAGGAGCCCAGCGGACCGAGCTCTCCCGCGCCAACGATGACCACCATGTCCTCGAGGGACTGCGTCACCGTGTTGAAGTCGGGGCTGGTCCACTCTGCAGGCTTCAACACATTCGGCAGGGCCTTCGCCGTTCGCGGAGCCTTCTCTTCGCCCGATCTAGCAGCTGCGCTCGATGCATCTGCATCCTCTGACTGTGAATCCCGGGCAAGCGCGGCTAGGTCTAGCTCGGCCTCGGCCAGCCCGCCGGTGAGGTCAAAACTCAGCGGTGAAGACGCTGCCTGGGCGCGAATGTGGGGGGAGGCGGTGGCGTCGATAAGCTGCACCGCCATCTCCTTCGCCGAGAAGGTCCGCACGCCGCGGGCCTCCACCTGAGCAACCAATGGATCGTTGCCGCCCATCAGGCCGGTGCCGCGCACCCACCCGATGTGGGCATGCACCAGCGAGGTCCGCGCACCCCAGCTGGATTGCTCGGAAGACCAGCGGTTAACCAAGGCGTCGAGGGCCGCCTTGGCCTCGCCGTAGGCGCCGTCGCCGCCGAAGCGCCCGCGGTTCGGCGAGCCCGGAAGCACCACGTGTAGCCGGTGGCCAACATGTGTATCCGCGCCCACGGCGGACAGCGACGCGATGAGCTTCTCCACCGACCACAGCAGCAGACGCATCTGGGACTCCGCCCCTGCCCCGGCATCCACAAGAGTGCCGGCCACACGCGGCGCGGCGAAGGGGAAGAGAAGATCCGGCACGTAAGCAGGCTTGAGCTGTACGGACTTTCCGCCCACGATGGCGGTGTGCTCCGCCGCAATCCATTCCACGAGCGCATCCACGTCCGCGAAGGAACTAAGGTTTGCTGGAACCACCCACAGCGCTGCCGCCCCGACGGCCCGGCTGCGGTAGAGCTCCTTATAAAACTCCAGGCGCTCGTGTTTTAGCTGGGAGGTCGTCGCGATGACGGTTGCGCCCTCCGCGAGCAGTTCACCGATGAGTTCGGCGGCAATCGAGCCCGGCGAGCCACCCGTCACCACGGCTACTTGGTCAGCGAAGAGCAACCCGTCGGCCGGGGTGCGGGCATCGCGGGCCAGATGCTCATAGCCGAAGTGCTCGGCTAGGAGCGCAACTTCCTCGCCGGCGCCCAACACGTCCAGCTCGGGCTCTGCTTCCCCGGCGGCCGCCGCGCGAGCGATGTCCTCGCGGGCGCTGGCCCAGCGGTCGTCGAGAAGCACTGCCTTGCGCGCATCAAAAGCGGGGGCGACGCGCTGCTGCCAGTCCGGCCCCAGCTCCGTGGCAACGAGTTGCTCCAGCTCCGTGTGTGCTGCGCTGTCCCCCTGCTCAATCGGGGTCTCCTCACGGCCGAGGGCGGCGAGTGCGGCGCGGGCGGAGTCCTCCAGCGCCGATTCAAGACGCTCGGTATAGGCGCGCACCGCCTCCGGGTCCACGGTCTCGTGTGGCGTTGCCGCTGCGGCCTTCTGCAGCGCGATTCCTTCGCACTCGCCGGCAGCGCGCACCGCGGAGTCGATCAGTTCATCGAGCTCAGCTACCGACACCACGGCAGTCATGGGCAAGCTAGCCAAATCCCCGCCGCGCAGCGAGGAGCCCTCGCGCGTGCCCAGGACCAGCTGTACCGTCGCGTGGTCGGCCCATCCAGTGCCCAATCCCCACGTACCGCTCACACGCTCAGCCACGTAGCCCGGCTTCTTGCCCGCCGGTCCCGTCAGCCGAGTCAGTGCCTGCGAGACCTGCTCTGAGAGGACCTCCCCGAAGGTTGCATAACCCGGCGCGCGCTGAGCCACGCTCTCCGCCAGCTGCGGGATGGCAGCATCCGCGGCATTCTCGATGGCACTGATGCCGAATTCCGATCCGAGGTCGACGAGCAACTGGTTGCGGCGGGAGGACACGCCTTCCACGAGGGTTTCGATCGAATCAGTCGGCGCGATCTGGTCGGGGCGGACCTTGGTCCACAGCGCGATAAGCATCTCGAGGGCCTGGTGCACGCTCAGCGGGAGGTCCTCGATGGCGGCCGGCGCCTCCTCACGGGGTGCCTGCACGGTTTCTTCCTGGTGTGCCCTGTCGATTGCCTGCCTCGACTCAGATTCGACCGATTCCGCTTCGGCGCTAACCGGTTGTGCGGCATGCTCTGCGACCGCCTTCGCTGCTGGCCCGGGTGCCGGCTCGGCGTCTTCGGCAAAGACTCGCCCATGGTCGCGCTCGTAATTCAGCACCTCGATGCCTGCGCTGCCCGCGTACTGGGGCAGGCGCAGGGTTTGGCCCAGCATGTTGGTCAACGTCGGCGCGGCACCAACGCCGACCTCGAGGAAACGCTCCACGCCGAGCTGCCCAAGGAGCAGATCCTGGGTCTCTATCCAGCGCACCGGGGAGGCAAACTGCCAGGCCAAAAGCTCGATGAGCAGGGTTCGGCCAAGACGCGCCGGGCTCGCCATGGCACCATCGAAGTCCGCGAGGATCTCCGCGATAGGCTCCGAGTCCACCACTTCTGCGATGGCCTCCACGAACTCGCGGCTGAGCGCGAAGGGCCGCGCCACGAGGTTTGGAATATAGCGCCCCACCAGCACCTCAAGGTTGACCTCCTGAGGGATGAGGGCGTTAAGATGCGCGCGGAAATCTGCCACGCCGCTCACTAAGCGGGAGGAGTGGAAGGGCACGTCAATCCCCGAGATGGGGATGACGGCGCGCTGTCCCGCGGCGCGGCGTTCGGCGTCATGAGCCAACGCATCCAGGCCCGCCTTCGTGCCGGCAACTGCATATTGGAGCCCGGCAATATTGTGGTTGACCACCTCAAGGAACTCGCCGGTCTCCGCGGCCACGCGGGCGACATCGGCAAAGGCCTCGCCCGCGCTCATCCCCATCTTGTGCGGGCGCAGCGCCGCCAGACCGTAGAGCGACTGGCCCGCGGCATCGCGCTCGACCAGATGGTGCATGGTCAGCCCGCGGACATAAACGATGTCCAGGACCGCCTCCAAGGACAGGACCTCGGCATAGGCGGCCAGGGCGTTGTACTCGCCCACCGAGTGTCCAGCGAAGAAGGCACAACTTTCAAGGACCTCGGATTCTTTAAGCGCTGCAATCTGTGCGCAGCCCAGTGTGGCCATGGCCACCTGCGTGAACTGCGTCAGATACAGCACGCCATCCGGGTGCGTGAAGGTCTCACCAGCCACCACCACGGTGTCGGGGTTGTGGCGGACGATCTCCAGGATGGAGAAGCCCAAGCTTTGCCGCGTGTGCTCATCCGCACGCTCCCACACGGCGCGCGCCGCTGCGGATTCCGCATAGTCCTTCATCCCCATCCCCGGGGACTGGATGCCCTGGCCGGGGAAGGCATAGAAGGTAGTGGGGCTGCTCATCGTCGCTCGCGCCTGCAGCACCGGAACGCCCTGGCTGGTGGCGGTCACGCTGCGGATCTCGCCGTAGCCGCTGCGCTTGTCGACACCCACCCGTTCCACCTCGAACTCCACCTCACTGCCGGGAAGCACGGGTGCAAGCCAGGTAACGGACCACTCGAGGACGCGAGCCCCGTCGAAAGCCACGGCTGCTTGCGCCAGCGCCGAGGTCCACATGCCGTGGACGATCGGGCCTTGACGATGCCCCGCCAGTGCCGCAGCGTTCGATGACAGGTGGATGGGGTTCCTATCCCCCGTTACAACGGCGAAGGGCCGCAGTGATTGCGGTGCCACCGCGGTGGTGCGGTGGCGGAAGGAACGCGGAGTCTCCCGGAAGGAGGACTTTACGCTGTCTTCTTGACCGCTTTCTTGTGCACCATTAGTTGTGGCGCGCACGAGCTCGAGCGCAGTGCCACCGCGCCGCCCGGTAATCAGGAAGCGCTCGTGCATCTGCGCGAATTCATGTTCTTCGCCGTGCACGGCGACGTTGACAGCAACGCTCACGTCAATGAGGCGCCCCGAGGGCGTATCGCGAACGTCTTTCAGTTCTGCGATGTAGCTCAGTGCCAAGGGCTCGGAGCCTGGGGCGGCGCTGCTGCGAAGCAGCTCCCTGGTGTCTGGCGTGAGGCTCAGCGAGTGCTCGAAGTGGACGAGGTCAAGGAAGCCTTCGACCAACGGCTCCCCGGACTCTGTGTGGGCACTGGCCAGGACAGCGAAGAGTGCCGGCCAGGCGCGACCAAGGAGGACATCGGGCGAGACAGCAGTGCTCATCTCCCCGCTCGTCACCGCACCATACTGGGCAATGTCGGTGGCGTTGAGGTGAACGTTGACTGTTGCGGCCCCGGAATCAACCTCAGGTAGGTCACCGCCGGCGGCTTGGCGCAGCAGCTCCCGCATGGCGGATTCGGCATCGTCGACAGTGACCAGTGGTGAGGCACCCGGAATACGCGGCAGAGTGATGCGCACACGCAGCCCAGCTCCGGAGTGGAAAGGAACGGTCAACCACATGGCCTCCTCGCCCGCAGTTTCCAGCTCGGCCCCATCAAGGCCAAGGCGCAGGGGGTTGGGCTGCTCGCGCCCGGCCCAATTCAGGCTCGGGGCGCGGCAGATGAGCTCTTCAGCGCTAAAGGCGGGCTCGCCAGAGTCATCATCAGTTCCGTCGAGAAGCGCAAGCGCCGCCTGTTCGAAGCAGCCGAGTATCTGCGCCACCGGCACGTTGGCCTGCGTGATTCCCTCAACGGCTGACGTGCCGGGGATGATGCAGACCTCATCGGCGGAATAACGCTCATTGTGGGCCTGCCACAAGGTGTCGTGGCGCCAGCGGCGGCGTACGTCCGCATCAATGACCGGGACGAAGTTCGCGGGTTTGCCAGGGCTATCCACGAGCTGAATGAACCACGCGGCGTCGGTCGGGTGCAGCGCCGCGTCACCGTAGAGTTCGGTCAGCTGAGCAATTGCCTCAGCCGGGTGCTCACGGTCGACCTCAACGCACAGCTCAATCTCGCCGTGATCGGCCGGGTGGAGGCGGGCTTCGGCGCGAGTCACCATGCGGGTGAATCGGCTCAACCAGGATTCATCAACCCAGCCGTCCAGGTAGGACAGCTCAAGGTAGCGCTGCAGCCACTCGGAATAGGACATCTCATCGAGGTCCCCGAAGTAGGGCTTGCACGTGCGCCCGATGGCTTCAATGATTTCCGCGCGGCGTGCTTCTACGGCCGCGGCGTCACCGGCCACCGCATCCAGCAGGCGCCCGGCGCGGGCGAAAGAGTTGTCCAGTTCATGGATGTCCGCGCCCAGGTCCGAGCGGCCCGACACAACGTCCCCGCTGTGCGCGGCGACGAGAGCATGCTTCACCGACTCGGATGCGGTGGACTCCTTCGCCGCCATGGCGGCGGTGCCCACCATGATGGCATCGACGGGGGCTGCGGGCAGGCCGAAGCGCTGCGCCCACGTACCCAGGAGGTACTCCGCGCCACGCGCCGGGGTTCCGATTCCCCCGCCGACGGCGAGGAGGACATTGTCGCGCTCACGGATCCGCGCGTAGGTAGCAACAAGGACCTCATCGAGACCTTCTAAGGAGTGGTGACCTCCAGCCGCGCTGCCTTCCAGCTGCATGATGATGGTGGTCTCGGGGAGAGCATCGGCGATACGGAGTACCTCCTCCACCTGCGCCGAAGTTCCCGGTTTGAAGGCGACCCACGGGATGTTCGCGGCGTGGAGCTTCTCCACCAGCTCCACGGCCTCCTCCACGGGCGGAATGCCAGCGGAGACGACCACGCCGTTGATGGGTGCTCCTCCTGCGCGTGCTCGCAGAATCGAGTTCGGCCCCTCAATCTGGCGACGCCACTGGGAAGCCGCAAGGTACAGCGCGTTGAACTGGGCATTCACCCCGGGCTGCAGCATCCGGCCCAGGGTATGCAGGCTCTCCTTCAAGATGTCATCGGTGTGCTGTCCCCCGCCGGCCAGCTCCGCCCAGTGCCCGGCATTGGCGGCTGCGGCGACGATGCCTGGGTCCACCGTGGTGGGGGTCATCCCGGGGAGCATGACTGGTGAGTAGCCGGTGGCCCGTGTAAAGGCAGTCGCCAGACGCCCGCTTTCAACGCGCGGTGTCCACTCGGACCACGCGCGGGGCAGAGACGGTGCGCGGCCCGGCTCCACGAGCTGGGCCAATCCTTCCTCCGTCCCCACGGCAAGCGTGCTCACGCCGTGCCCGGCAACGAGCTCGCGCGTCAACGGCTCCACCCCGCGGGAAGGCCCCACTTCTAATATCCAGCGAGCCCCGGCTTCGAGCGCCGAGTCAATGCGCTCGGGCCAATCCACGTAATCGGTCAATACCGCCCGCGCGAGCTGCGCGGTGGGCTCAGGATCCAGTCCGATCCGGTCCGCCCAGCTTTCCACCTGTTCCACCGCGTGCTTCATGGTGGGATGGTGGAACGCGGCTGAAACCTCAAGGTCGGTGACAGCGACGGCGGCTGGCTCCCCTTCCCGATCTTCCTTGAGGTCCGAGCTCTCTTGCAGCGCGGCCTTCACCCGGGCAAGTTCAGCCGGGGTTCCGCCGATGACGAAGCGCCCCCGCCCATTGTCGAGCCCGATGTGGGCGCCGGCGTCGAGCAGTTGCTGCTTCGTCGCGCCGGTCACCGCCGCCATGGGCGCGCCCTGCGGGGTGCGGACCAGCCCAGCACTTCGTGCGGTTGTCTCCAGAGCCGCGCCGATGAGGCGTGCCAGCGCCAGAGCCTCGGCTGGGCTCATGCGTCCCTCAACGACCGCCGTGGCAAGCACGCCCTGGGAGTGGCCAATGTTGGTGACGGCATCCTCGAGTTCAATTCCGTGTGCACGCAGCGATTCGAGGACCGCTAGCTGCGCGGTGAGGATGCCGGGGGTGGAAAGCGAGGCGTCGGCAAGCGCGTGTGCCCACGCCGGCTCCTCGTCTGTCCAGTCCAGAGGCGCGAACCCGTGCGGAGTGGCAGGCAGAAGCTCCTCCTCCAGCGGGGCAAGGAGTTCCTCGGTCTTAGCAAGGTACTCCGCGATGTGTGGCTGCGCACCGGTAGCAAGGGCATCGCGCAACGTCGGCAGCCAGGCATAGCCCTGACCGGAGAAAGACAGCGCGAAAGGCTCGGAGGCCAAGCGCGCGGACAAAGGCACAGAGACGTGAAAATCAGACACCTGCACTACTCCCCCAAGGTGTGGGCGACGAGTTGAACCGCCTCTTCGAGGGAAGACTGGGTCTTCGGCTCAGGCGCATCACAAAAGACCTGGCAGGCGTGGTCCGGGACAACCTCGGCGGAGCGCGTCAGGCCGCGTTCAGCGAGGTACTCGTCAAAGAACATATCGATACTCATACCGTGTGTCGATTCTACCCACTAGGATCAATGCGTCATGGCCACTCGTACCCCGTTCTTCATCGCCGCGCTGCTCAACGCTGCGGTGGCTGTGCTCGTGGCGATCGGCCTGCTCCTTCCCTCCCCGTCCACTCTCCCAGCGGCGGGGCCGAGTTCTTCCACAACGACAGCGGCGCCCACACAAGAAGCCCCCACAGAAGAACACTCCGACGAAGCCACGCCCCCGCCAGACATTGCGCCGGGCATAGCCGAAGCGCTCGCCGCCCTAGATTCTCTGAAGGTCAAGGGCCGCGCTCCCATGACCGACTATGAGCGTGAGGAATTCGGCCAGGTTTGGTCCGATGACGTCTCGGTGGAGTTTGGCCACAACGGCTGCGATACCCGCAACGATATCCTCCGCAGGGACTTGGATCCGGAGAGCCTCGTGCTCAAGGAAGGCACCCACGACTGTGTGGCGCTCGCCGGCACCTTGCATGATCCTTATTCGGGCCAGGACATTGAGTTTCAGCGCGGGGTGCAGACCTCGAGTGCAGTGCAGATCGATCACGTTGTGGCGCTGGCCGACGCCTGGCAGAAAGGCGCCCAGCAATGGTCACCCGAGAAGCGCCGCAACTTTGCCAATGATCCCCGCAATCTCCTTGCCGTCGATGGTCCTCTCAACCAGCAGAAAGGCGCTGGCGATGCCGCCACGTGGCTGCCGCCCAACAAAGGTTTTCGCTGTGAGTATGCGCGTCGCATCGTCGAGGTAAAAGCAGTCTATGAAATCTGGGTCACGGAGGCAGAAAAAGATGCGCTAAGCCGGCTCCTGCATGCTTGCTGAGCGTTCCTTACCCCTTATCTATTCAGCACAATCCCCCTGCACACTACCCCCAAACTATGCGCATATTATTCACTCCCACCCAGGCAATCAGGCACGATTTGTGAGCCCAAAGAAGCTTTCAGTCCCTGCACCGACACTCCCCTGCTTGCAGATTTCTATAGGCCAATTAATATGTAATTAATACAAAGTTTTCACACGCGGGGAGTACCCCCATGAAACAAAAACAATCATTATTCCTCTCCTGTCTCACATTTCTTTTAATATGTGACACAGCACCTAGCCTGAGGTCTAGGTCACATGAGTGCCGTTAACTCTTATCGGCCGCCATACTCACCGAATCTGCCGAGACAAACCCTGCGAAGGAATAGTGATGTTCAAGTACATCATCAAGAAGACCGCCAGCTGGCTGGTAGTCATCTTCCTCGCGACTAATATCGCGTATCTCCTGGCCGCAACCTTCCTTGATCCCCGATCAAATTATGTCGGCCGCAACCCACCACTCGAGCCGGAAGAAATCGGCCGCATCCTCACTCCGCTCGGACTCAATCCTGAGACCCCGCTTATTGAGCGCTGGTGGGGCTGGCTCTCTAACATTCTCTTCCACTGGGACTGGGGTACCTCCCCTCTCGGCGACCCGGTCAGCGCGCAAATCGCTCACCGCGCGCTCGTCTCGGCGCAGCTGCTGCTCGTCGCCACAATCCTCTCCGTCATCATCGGCGTTGGCCTCGGTGTCTACACCGCTTCCCGCCAATACAAAGCGGCTGACCGCTTCTGGCAGGGTGTTTCCATCATCACGATGAACACCCACGTGGTCGTCGCCTCCATTCTGGTTGTTGCCGGTGGCCTGTGGATCAACCGCGTCACCGGCCACCGCGTGGTTTATGTGACGGGCGCGTCCAGCCTCGGCGTCGAGGGCTTCTTCCCCAAACTTCTGGATATGGCGCAGCACCTCATCCTGCCGTCCATTTCCCTCATCATCATCAGTTACGCCGGGTATCACATGATGCAGCGCACCTTGCTGCTGGATAACCTGAACGCCGATTATGTGCGCACCGCCCGCGCCAAGGGCCTGACCCGTGCGCAGGCTATTCGCAAGCACGCCCTGCGCACCTCCATCATCCCGGTTGCGACCTCCGTGGCCTTCTCCGTTCCCGGTATCTTCACCGGCGCCATCATGACGGAAACCATCTTCGCGTGGAAGGGAATGGGCCAGTACTTCATCGAAACCATCAGCCGCAACGATGTCAACGGCACCACCGCCGTCGCCGCCTTCGGCGCCGTCATGATTGCCTTCTCCGCAATCTTGGCTGACCTCGTCGTCGTAGCCCTCGATCCGCGAGTAAGGGTGAGCTAAATGTCTCCAGAAAAGAAATCCACGTCGCCGCGCTCGGCAGCACGTCAGCCGCAACGCCACCGCCGCAACGATCTCGCTATCGACACCGCCGCGGACAACCTTGGCGTGCGCCCGCATACCGCCACTGCTGACTTTTCACCGCAGACCGAACCCAGCGCACAGTCCGCACTTGGTTCCGGCGTCGATGTCGATGACGCACAGCGCAAGCAGTTCTCCAGCAACGAGTTCCGCGGCACCTCAAAGCTCAAGCTGTACGTTCGCCGCTTCTTCCGCAACAAGTTCGCGGCCGTCGGCCTCGTCATCTTCGTGTTGCTCACCCTGCTGGCCATCTTTGGCAGCCTGCTGACCCCCTGGGGTTTCGATGAGCCGGACTTCTTCAACCTGTCCACCGGACCTTCCTCCGAGCACTGGTTCGGCACGACCGATTCCGGTAACGATCTCTTCGCACAAACCGTCCACGGCCTGGGCCGCTCGCTCATCATTGCGCTTATCGTGTCGATAGCATCCACGGTGTTGTCCGCTTTCATCGGCGCGGCCGCGGCCATGTACGGAGGCGCGGTGGAAAAGGTCATCCTGGCCGTCATCCACTTCCTGCTGGCTATTCCGACCTTCCTGCTCATCGCTCTGGTGGTCTCCGATTCCGGCGGTGACTGGAAGCTGCTCATCGTGGTGCTCATCGTCTTCGGCTGGATGTACCCGGCGCGTGTCATCTGGGCCATGGCGCTCAGTGTGCGCGAGAACGACTACGTCCGCGCCGCGGACTACATGGGTGTTTCGCGCCTGCGCACCATCTTCCGCCACGTAGTGCCCAACATCGGTTCGCTGCTCATCATCCAAGCGGCCCTGGGCGTGGTGTCCACCATCATGTCGGAGACCGCGCTGTCCTTCTTGGGCTTGGGCGTGAAGCTTCCCGACGTCTCCCTGGGCACCCTCCTGGCCGGCGGCGCCAACGCCGTCGAGGCTTCACCCTGGCTCTTCTACTTCCCTGCAGGCATCCTCACGCTGCTGACCGTCTCCATGGCGTTCATCGCCGACGGTCTGCGCGACGCCATTGACCCCAACTCGAACTCTGGAGGCCGAGCATGACCCCGCAGAATACTGCGCATAACGCCAACGCCGTCCCGGCCAGCCGCGCTACCGATCCCGCCGCGTCCGCCGACCCGGTTCTGTCCGTACGTAATCTGTCCGTCACCTTCCCCTCGGAGGCCGGCTCCGTCCACGCCGTACGTGGCGTTGACTTCGATCTCATGCCGGGCCGCACCCTGGCCATTGTGGGCGAGTCCGGCTCCGGTAAATCCGTCACCTCAATGGCGGTTATGGGCCTGCTGCCGGATTACGCCAAGGTGGAAGGCTCCGTGGTCTATGCCGGCACCGAGCTCATCGGCAAGTCCGACAAGGACATGTCGAAGATCCGCGGCAAGGACATCGCCATGATCTTCCAGGACCCGCTCTCCTCCCTGACCCCGGTGTTCTCCATCGGCGACCAGCTCATCGAAGCCATCCAGACCCACCGCGATGTCTCCAAGAAGGAGGCGGAGAAGGAGGCCATTCGCCTGCTCGAACTCGTCGGCATTCCGGAGGCGGACAAGCGCGTGAAGTCCTTCCCGCACGAGTTCTCCGGTGGTATGCGTCAGCGCGTGGTCATCGCCATCGCCATGGCGAATAACCCGCGCGTCATCATCGCCGACGAGCCCACCACGGCCCTCGACGTCACCATCCAGGCTCAGATCCTGGAGGTCCTCAAGGTGGCGCAGCGCGAAACTGGAGCGGCCGTCATCATGATTACCCACGACATGGGTGTGGTAGCAGGCACCGCCGACGACGTCCTCGTCATGTACGCCGGGCGCCCGGTGGAGCTGGGCGATGTCGACACCATTTTCAACCACCCCAAAATGCCCTACACCGTTGGCCTTTTGGGTTCCACTCCGCGCGTGGACAAGGCCACCGATGAGCCACTCACTCCCATCGCCGGTACCCCACCACGCCTCATCGAGGTTGCTGCCGAGTGCCCCTTCGCCGACCGCTGCCCGGTCGTGAAGGATGAGTGCCGCACCGTGGAGCCAGAGCTGCGCGCGCTTGACGACGCCCCCGGGCACTACGCCTCCTGCCTGCGCTCCGATGAGATCGAGGACGGCACCATCGGTGGCGAGCGCATGTACCCGCTGCCGAAGATTTCCGCCGATACCCTGGGCGATACGCCCTATGAGCAGCGCCCCGTCACCTTGGAGGTCAAGAACCTGGTCAAGGACTTCCCGCTCATCAAGGGAGCGATTCTCAAGCGCCGCGTCGGCACCGTCCATGCGGTCAAGAACATCAGCTTCGACGTGCACCAAGGCGAGTGCTTCGCCATCGTGGGCGAGTCCGGCTCCGGCAAGACCACCACCCTGCTGGAAATCATGGACCTCAACCCACCAGAGGGCTCCACCATCGTGGTCAACGGCACCAACACCTCCGGCTTGAGTGCGTCGGCACGCCGCAAGCTGCGCAAGGACATCCAGATCGTCTTCCAGGACCCAATGAGCTCGCTCAACCCGCGCATGACCATCCGTGAGATCATCGCTGAGCCGCTGGAATCGCTGGGGTACGAGGGGGACGTCGGCCAGCGCGTGGCTGAGCTGATGCAGCTCGTCGGTCTCGAGTCCCACCAGGTAGACCGCTTCCCCGGACACTTCTCTGGCGGACAGCGCCAGCGCATCGGCCTGGCCCGTGCTCTGGCCACCAACCCCTCCATCGTGGTGCTCGACGAGCCCGTCTCCGCCCTCGACGTCTCCATCCAGGCCGGCATCATCAACCTGCTGCACGACCTGAAGAACCGCCTGGGCATCTCTTTGGTGTTCGTCGCCCACGACCTCTCCGTTGTGCGCCACCTCTCCGACAAGGTCGCCGTGATGTACAAGGGCGACTTCGTGGAATACGGCCCCACGGACGAGGTCTTCGACAACCCCAAACACGCCTATACCCGCGCGCTGCTCTCCGCCATCCCGGTGCCAGACCCAGCCGTGGAACGTGACCGGGTGCGCGAGATTTACCAGCCCGCCGAAACCCCGGCTTAGCAAGACTTATAACTAAATACTCCCCGTCTCCATGTTTCCTCTCGAAAGGACACAAAAATGAACATGAAGCTCCGCAGGACCGCCCTCGCAGTGGTCACCGCCTCTGCCCTCATTCTCACCGGCTGCGCCTCCGACGGCGGCTCCGGCAGCTCCGATGGCTCCAAGGACTCCAGCAACTCCGCAGCCGGCGAGAAGCTGGACGTCAAGCTGGACGGATCCTACAACGCCAAGGACCGCTCCGAGCTCAAGCAGGGCGGCGAGCTGCGCCTGGCCATCACCGAGATCTCCCAGCAGCAGAACCCCTTCCAGGCCGACGGTACCCGCTACACCAGCGACGTCTGGAAGTTCTACAACCCGCAGATCGGTCTTTTCGACGGATCCGGCGAGTTCCACGTCAACAATGACTACATCACGGACGTCAAGGACGAGGAGAAGGACGGCAAGACCGTCGTCACCTACACCATCCACGAGAAGGCCCAGTACAACGACGGCACCCCGATTGACTGGAAGGCCTTCGAGAACACCTGGAAGTTCAACAACGGTGAGGACGAGGAGGCTAACGTCTCCTCCACCGATGGCTACGAGCTCATCGAGTCCGTCGAGCCAGGTGAGAACGACAAGCAGGCCGTCATCACCTTCAAGCAGGCATACCCCTGGTGGCAGGGTCTGTTCAACATCCTGCTCCCGCCGCAAATTGACTCCGCCAAGAAGTTCAACGAAGCCTACCTCGGTGAGGTCCACCCAGAGTGGGGCGCGGGCCCGTTCAAGGTTGAAAACGTTGACTTCCAGAGCGGCAGCGCTACCTTCGTCCCGAACGAGAAGTGGTGGGGCGATAAGCCTTTCCTGGACAAGGTGACCTACCGTCAGATGGAGGATCAGGCCTCCATCAACGCGTTCAAGGCCGGCGAGATTGACGCCACCGGCGTGGGCAACAAGGAGCGCCTGGCTGCAGTCAAGGACATGCAGGGCATTGAGATCCGCACCGCCATGGCCCCGTCCAACTCGCTCATCGTTCTCAACTCCAAGAACGAGATTCTTTCCGATGCCAAGGTCCGCGAGGCCATCATGACCGGTATCGACCGCTCCACGCTGTCCGGCATCCGCTTCAACGGCCTCAACGGCTACACCGAGGAGTTGCCGGGATCCTTCAACCTGTACCAGACCCAGGAGGGCTACGAGGACAACTTCGGGTCTGTGGTGAAGTTCGATGCCGAGAAGGCTAAGTCCCTGCTCGACGAGGCCGGCTGGAAGGAAGGCGGCGACGGCATCCGCGAGAAGGACGGCAAGAAGCTGTCCATGCGCTACACGCTGTTGGGTGATTCTTCCATCAGCAAGGCCCTGGCAACCGCCACCCAGAAGATGATGAAGGACATCGGCGTGGACCTGAAGGTGGAGGAGCGCCCGTCCGCGGACTTCTCCAAGATCACCTCCTCCTATGACTTTGATGTCTTCCCCATGGGCTTCTCCTCCGGCGATCCGTTCGGTGTGGCCTACTTCGGCCAGATTTACCGCTCCGGCTCCCAGCTCAACCGCTCCGGCACGGGTACCCCGGAGATGGACAAGAAGATCGACGAGCTATCCCAGATCGCCGATCCAAACGAGCAGATCAAGGAAGCCAACAAGCTGGAGAAGGAAGCACTGGGTCAGTTCGGCATCATGCCGATTTACAACGGCCCGGCCATGGTGGCTACCAGCCCGGACATCGCGAACTTCGGTGCCAACTCCTTCGCCGTCATCGAGGTGGAGAACATCGGCTACACCAAGTAAGTAGCGCGCTAGGCACCGCGTCTTATTATTCGCAGTGCCTAGCCACTCCATACGCCGTGTAGGGCAACGACAAGAGGGCCTTCCCAAACTGGGGGAAGGCCCTCTTTGTGTGTTTTAACTGTGTTTAGTTGTCCTTGTTGAGCTGGTTGCGCAGCTGGTCAAAGTAGTCGCGCGCGCTCTGCGGCTGGTTGTTGCCCTGCGGCGGGGCCGGGAAGCCGGAGAACTGACCAAAGCCCTGGCCCTGCTGTGCGTTCTGCACCTGCTCTTGTGCCTGTTGCTGGGCGCGCTGCGCCTGCTCCATCAGCTCAGCATCGCGGCGGGCACGCTCATCGCGCTCGCGGCGCTCCTGCTCCTCACGGCGGCGACGCTCAGCAGCGGCGTTCTCGCGGCTGTGCTTTGCTTCGCCGGCCGGCACCTTCGGCTTCGGAGCTTCGTTAATAGCGTTGGTGGACAGCAAAGTATCGCGCATACCGCCGAAGAGATCCTGCATGCCGCCCGGGTTAGACGGCATGTACAGCACGTTGGTGTGGGCGCGGTCGGCCACATCCACCATGGCGTCGAGGTACTGGGAGACCAGCATGAGGGTCTCGGGGTTCTCCTGCACGCCGGCAGCACGCAGCAGCTCATACTGCTGGGCAATACCTTCGACGATCTCCTTACGTTGGTCAGCCACACCGCGACCCTGCAGCTTCTTAGCCTCGGCCGCACCCTCGGCTTCCTTGACCACGCGGATCTTCTCGGCCTCCGCCTGGGCTACGGCTGCCTCGCGCTCACGCTGCGCCGCGTTAATGGAGTTCATGGACTCGCGCACGCGGGCATCCGGGCGAATATCGGTGACCAGGGTATTGACGAAGTTCCAGCCGTAGGCGGCCATGTTATCGCGCAGGGACATCGCCACGTTGCGGGCGATGGTGTCCTTGGAAGAGAAGGAATCATCCAGATTCATGTTTGCCACGGAGGAACGGACATTGTCCTGCACGTAGGCCACGATCTGCTGCTCGTGGTTGGACAGGGTGTAGAAGGCCTGGCGCTCGCTGCCCTGGACTACCTCATACTGCACGGCAACGGGGATCTGAACGAAGACGTTGTCCTTGGTCTTGGTTTCCACCATGACATCGAGCTGACGGATTTGCAGGCTGATCTTGGCGCGCACGCGGTCGACGTAGGGCAGCTTGAAGTGCAAGCCCGCGTGAGCAACGTTCACGAACTTACCCATCCGCTCAATGATGGCGGCTTCCTTCGTCCGGACGATGAAGAAACCGTCGAAGGCGGTGGCAATAATAAGTAGGAGAATCACGCCAATGACGATGAGACCGGCCATAGGCTTATCCTTTCTGCTCGATTTAGATTTTCCTAACCAGTGTGCCACACGGTGACCACCACCACATCTTGGGGGAGATCACTCCCCGAGGTCACTCGGAGCCTTTAATGCTCGTCAGCTACCCGGAAGAGCTCACCCAAAATCCCCGCACCGTCCTCACTAATCCCATTGTGCTGGAAGCGGTTGGTCACCACTGGGCGCAAGTCGCGATAGGTCTCCGCCGTGGCTAGGGAATCCTCGAAGGGCACGAAGATATCGTCGAGGTAGATGGCGGCGGAGGCGGTAACGGGGGCGTCGGCAAGCTTGGCGGCGTCATACGGAGAGCTTGCCCACTCGTGGGCGGCGAGCTCCTCGGCGGCCTGCTTGAAGGGGCGCAGCGCCGGGTCCTCATCGAACTGCCAGGGGAAGATGTGCTCACCAGTGAGATAGGTACCGTCCTCGGCAAACTCGGGGAATTCCTCGCGCACGCGGTGAGCAGCCCAGCCGGTGACGGCCTGGCCGCCGACGCCGCCGTAGATAGATTCATGGATGGCCGCATACAGCGGGCCAGCCTGGAAGCTCACGCGCTGCCCCACGTCGTTGAGGAAGTCCGAACGCAAGCGCTTTTCGCCGTTCACCGTCCGGAAAGGCTCCTCCAGCAGGTAGCCCAAAGAATCGAAGCCAGTGCCGCGGCCCAGCTCAATTCCGATGGTGCGGAAGCGGCGCGACGACAGGCGCTCCCCTGTCGGCAGCAGCTCCTCCGAGTTGTCTAGGTGGTGGAGGATTTCCTCGATGCGCGCTTGTGCCCACGGGAACTGGGCATAGAAGCGTTCGTGGCGCACCTTGAGCTTGGCAAAAGTCGTACGGTAGAGATCATCAGCGCCCTTGGTCAGGGTGGGCAGTCCACCAGTGAGGAAGGCACGCCCAATGGAATCAGGGAACATCGAGACATAGGCGGTGATGATGAAGCCGCCGAAGGATTGGCCGAAGAGATCCCAGGATTCCTCGCCGAGGTGCTCGCGCAGGCGCTCGGCATCGCGCACGATATTTTCTTGCCGCAGCTGCGCCAGACGCGCAGCGCTGCGATCCTCAGCCGGGCTGAGCTCGTCAATGCGGTGGCTGCGCCCGGTGCCGCGCTGGTCCATGAGGATCCAGCGGTAGCGCTCCAAGCCCTTCCCGATGAGTCCGGAAGCACCCGTCGGCCGCGGCGCCGGGAAGCCCGGCCCGCCCTGGTTATAGAGCAGCGCCGGATAATTCTCACCGCCGGGCGGGATGATTTCCCGGGCGTAGAGCTCGAACTCCCCCGCGGCGGGATTGTCATAGTCCCAGGGGACGGTGATGGTGTGTTCCTTGATGGTGTGGCCGAAGCGTTTCATGCTTCTAGTAGACCACGAAACCTTCCTTGCGGAACACCTCGCGGATAGCTTCGACGTGTTCCGGCTTCGGCGGCTTCGTATCCTCCAAGGTGTAGGGGTAGCCCAGCTCGTGCCACTTATCCGCGCCCATGTTGTGGAAGGGCAGCACCTCGATGCGCTCAATGTTGCTCTTCCAGCGGGAGACAATGCGCGCAACGTTGGCGACGTTCTCTGGGGAGTCGGTAAGCCCCGGCACCACCACGAAGCGAATCCACACCGGTTTGCCGATGGCATTGAGGCGATCCCCAAAGTCGATCGTCGGCTGCAATTCACGCCGGGTGACCTTTTTATAGGTCTCCTCGTCACCGGACTTGACGTCCAGCAGCACCAAATCGATATTGTCCAGGTCTTCATCACGCAGGCGCGCGCCGAGGTAGCCCGAGGTATCGATCGTGGTGTGGATGCCTGCATCGTGGACTTCCTTGAGCAGGCGCCGCGCGAAGGCGATCTGGAAGAGTGGCTCACCACCAGAGATGGTCAGCCCACCCCCGGAAGCCTTGAAGACGGGCTTATAACGCTTGACGCGCTTAACCACGTCTTCGATGCGCTCCAAGGTGCCGACCTTCATCTCCATGGTGTCTGGATTGTGGCAGTACTGGCAGCGCAACGGGCACCCGGACATGAACATGGTCATGCGTGTTCCGGGCCCATCCACAGCCGTCACCAGCTCCCAGGAGTGCACGAGTGCGACGTCGCCGGAGCGGCGAGCCTGCATCAACTCCGAGCGGGTGTAGCCGTCGAGGTCATTGTCCGTTCCTAAACCGGCGGCGGCGCCGCGCACCTTTTCCCCTTCTTCCGGAGAAAGACGCACGACGCCGGTAATGCCATCTGCCATTTAGGAGCCCTGGTGGAAGGTACGGGAGATGACGTCGAGCTGCTGCTCGCGGGTGAGCTTCACAAAGTTCACCGCGTAGCCAGAAACGCGAACCGTGAGGTTCGGGTACTTCTCCGGGTGCTCAACGGCGTCCTCCAGGGTGGACTTGTCCAGGACGTTGATGTTGGCGTGGTAAAGGCCCGAGTTCATGTTGTTGGCGGTGCGGTTGGCCTTCATGGAAGCGAGGCGCTCGTCGAAAGTTTTGGTTGCCATGGTGTTTTCTCCTTGGGAAGTAGTGTGGAAGTGGTCTATTCGGAATCCATGATGAAGCCGGCGTCGAGGACGCCCACCAGGTTGGTGATGCGCTCCTCCGGGGTGCGGCCCAATCCGGACGGGGTGATGGTGTTGGTCAGCGAGATGCCGTCGAGTGCATCCTTGTAGTCCAGCTTGCCTACCGACAGCATGGAGGCAACCATGCCGTGGCTATCCGCGCCGTTCTCCGGGTTTGCGCCCGGCGCGAACGGGGTGCCCGCCTCGTGGCCGGACGGGAAGGCACCGGTGGCCTTGCCGTAGACAACGTTGGAGGTAATGGTCAGCACCGACTGGGTGGGGATGGCGTTGCGGTACATCGGGATGGCCTTAATCTTCTCCATCACGGTGTGAACGATGGTGGCGGCGATGTCATCGGCGCGGTCGTCATCGTTGCCGTAGAAGGGGAAGTCACCTTCCGTCTTGTAGTCCACGATAAGACCGGTCTCATCGCGCACCGGGTAGACCTTGGCGTACTTAATGGCGGACAGCGAGTCAGCCACGATGGACAGGCCGGCGATACCGCAGCCCATGGAGCGCACGATATCGGAATCGTGCAGCGCCATCTCGATCGACTCGTAGGCGTACTTGTCGTGGCAGTAGTGGATGATGTTGAGGGCCTCAACGTAGGTGCCCACAACCCAATCCAGCATCTCCTCGTACTTCTGCCAGACCTCATCGAAGTCGAGCGGTCCATCGCCCTTGATGGGCTCGTAACCGTCAACCACCTGCTTGCCGCTGACCTCGTCGCGGCCGCCGTTGATGGCATAGAGCAGGGCCTTCGCAGCGTTGACGCGGGCACCGAAGAACTGCATTTGCTTGCCGACGGCCATCGGGGACACGCAGCACGCAATTGCGGCGTCGTCGCCCCACTGCTCACGAATCTGCTTATCGGACTCGTACTGGATCGAGGAGGTCTCAATCGAGATGTGGGCGCAGAATTCCTTGTAGCCCGCCGGCAGCTGCGGATCCCAGAAGATGGTGATGTTTGGCTCCGGGGACGGGCCCAGGTTGATCAGTGTCTGCAGCAGACGGAAGGAAGTCTTGGTCACCATGTGGCGGCCATCGTCGCCAAAGCCGGCATCGGACCAGGTTGCCCAGTACGGGTCACCGGAGAAGATCTGGTCATAGTCCTCGGTGCGCAGGAAACGGACGATGCGCAGCTTGAGCACCAGCTGGTCGATGATTTCTTGGGCGTCTTCCTCGGTGATGATGCCCGCGTTCAGGTCGCGCTCGAAGTAGCAGTCGAAGAATGCGGAGAGGCGGCCGATGGACATGGCGGCGCCGTCCTGGGACTTAATGGAGGCCAGGTAGCCAAAGTAGGTCCACTGCACTGCCTCGTGGGCGGTCTTCGCGGGCTTCGAGATATCGAAGCCATAAGACTCAGCCATGACCTTGAGCTTCTTCAGGGCCTTGATCTGCTCGGCGTGCTCCTCGCGGTAGCGTGCCCAGTGCTCGGAGAAGCCGAGGTCCCCCACCGCGTGCTTGGATGCTTCCTTCTCAGCGATGAGGTAATCCACGCCGTAAAGGGCCACTCGGCGGTAGTCACCAATGATGCGGCCGCGGCCATAGGCATCCGGCAGGCCGGTGATGATGTGAGAGGAACGCGCTGCGCGGATGCGCGGGGTGTAGATATCGAAGACTGCATCGTTGTGGGTCTTGCGGTAGCGCGTGAAGATCTTCTCGATCTCCGGGTCGGTTTCCTTACCGGCTTCCTTGATGGCCTGCTTGACCATGCGCCAACCACCGTTGGGCATCATGGCGCGCTTGAGCGGCGTATCCGTTTGCAGGCCAACGATGACGTCATCGTCCTCGGAAATGTACCCAGCCGGGAAGGCATCGATATCGCTCGGGGTGTGGGTATCCACGTCGAAGATGCGCTTCTGGCGCTCGACGGACAGGTAATTCTTCTCCAAATGATCCCACACGCGTTGCGTCTTCTCGGTGGGTCCAGCAAGGAAGGAGGAGTCCCCGTCATAAGGGGTGTAGTTGCGCTGGATAAAATCACGAACGTCAATGTTTTCAGTCCACGGGCCGGGCTCAAAGCCCTTCCATGCCTCGAACTGCACAGACTGTTCCGTTGCGGTGGTCACTATTTTGACTCCCTTCATAGTTCGCACGACGCGTAACACTTAGTCGCAGAAGGGCTGTGGGTGACTTCGGCTCACGGGCAATTCGGTCAACACGTATCGTCACCGAACCCCTCTCTGTAGCCCATAGTAGGGGTACAACCGCATAACCTCATATCGGCAAATGCGGGCCCCATGCCACCGAACGGGCTGGTTTTAGCACCACACTGGTCAGCTCTCTCATAGGTAACGACCGTACGGTTAGATGCGGGGGTAAATCACCCCCTGACGTGGCCTTTCCCACACCTTCCAGGCAAGTTCTTGGTGCCTGTCCGCGCCGCGCTCTATTGTTATGCGCAGTATCCTCGTCTCGCCCTTCAGCAAGGAGCTCTTTGCGTGTCTGACACCGCCGCTACCGCTAGCCCTGCCACCACCCCAACCCATCCCGTTGATGTTGTCCCGCCAGCGCCCAAGCTGGCAGCGCTCGGACTTCAGCACGTTCTCGCTTTCTACGCGGGCGCGGTCATCGTGCCGCTGCTCATCGCTGGTTCCTTGGGCCTCGATGAGGCCACCACGATTCACCTCATCAACGCTGACCTGTTGACCTGTGGTCTGGCGACGTTGATCCAAGCGGTGGGCGTCGGCAAGCACATCGGCGTCCGGCTGCCCATCATCCAGGGCGTAACCACCACGGCGGTCAGCCCCATCATAGCCATCGGCATGAGCGCTGGTGACCAGCCACTGCCCACGATCTATGGTGCGATTATTGCTGCCGGTATCTTTACCTTCTTCGCCGCGCCGGTCTTTGGACGCGTGCTCAAGTACTTCCCGCCGATTGTCACCGGCACCGTGCTTCTGGTCATGGGTACGTCGCTGCTGGCGGTCTCAGCAAATGACTTTGTCAATTACGCTGACGGGGTCCCGGCCGCGCGCGATCTGCTCTATGGTTTCGGCACGCTGGCCATCATCATTGTTGTGCAGCGTTTCTTCCGCGGCTTCCTGGGCACGCTGTCTGTGTTGCTTGGTTTGGTCATCGGTACTGGCGTGGCCTTCGTGCTGGGCGATACGTCCTTTGACGGCGTGCGTGAGGCTGATGCCATCGGCATGACGACGCCCTTCTACTTCGGTATGCCGAAGTTCGACATCATGGCGATTCTCTCCCTCATCATCGTCATGATCATCACCATGGTGGAAACCACCGGCGATGTCTTCGCTACCGGTGAGATTGTGAAGAAGCGCATCAAACGCGATGACGTTGTGCGCGCCATTCGCGCCGACGGTCTCTCCACCACCCTTGGTGGCGTGATGAACTCCTTCCCCTATACCTGCTTTGCGCAGAACGTCGGCCTCGTCCGCCTCACCGGTGTGAAGTCCCGCTGGGTCGCGGTGTCAGCAGCGGGCTTCATGATCATCCTGGGGCTGCTACCCAAGGCTGCAGCCATCGTGGCAGCTATCCCCTCCCCGGTGCTCGGCGGCGCCTCCCTCGCTCTGTTCGCCAACGTCGCCTGGGCCGGCCTGCAGACCATCGCGAAGGAAGACATCACCGACGGCCGCAACGCCGCCATCGTTACCACCGCGTTGGGGCTGGCCATGCTCGTCACCTTCAAGCCGGACGTAGCGACCGCCTTCCCGGAGTGGGCGCAGATCTTCGTCTCCTCCGGAATGTCCATCGGCGCTATCACCGCAATCCTGCTCAACTTGCTCTTCTTCCACCTCGGCTCGCAGTCCGGCGATGATGTCAGCCGCCTCGACGGCGCCGGTGTCTCGCTCAAGGAGCTCAACGAGATGGACCGCGATAGCTTCGTCAGCGCTCTGCGCCCGCTCTTCAACAACGAAACCTGGCCGCTCGAAGCCGCCTGGGAACTGCGCCCCTTCCAGGACGTCAGCCAGTTGCGCGAGGCAATCCAGGTCACGGTGCTCACCGCTCCGAGCGACCAGCGCCGCGCACTGATCCACGACTACCCGGCGATGGATGAGCTGCTGCTGGCCGATTCCGACACGGCCGCCACCATCTCCGCCGACCGCGGTTCCCTGGCCCTGGATGACCTCGACGATATTCAAACGCAGCAGCTTATCGACGTCTCACAGGCCTATCGCGAGCGCTTCGACATGCCGTTCGTGGCATACCTGGACACCAATGACTCGGCCGATCGCGTCATCGATGCGGGCGTGCGCCGCTTGTCCAACTCGGATGAGCTGGAGCAGCGCGTGGTCTTGAGCGAAATCATCGAGATTGCCAATGACCGCTTCGATATCCTCCTTGCGGACGCTAACCCGGTGCGAGCTTACTGGGACCGCAAGTTCACGGAGGTGGAATGAACATAGTTCATTCCACGTACGGGGGACACTCGACGTAGAAAAAGGATCATTCCACGCAAAAGGTCACTCGACGTGAGGACTAGCTGAACTCCATGGTGACCTGGGCCTCGGGGTCAACGCCACGGATGATGCCCTCATAGAAATTGCGAGCTTGATCCTGCAGGAGCTCGCGGTTGTCGTCGATGTCCTCGCGCTTCTTATCGGCGCTGAGGACATCCGACACTGTAGATGCGGCGTCGATCGGCTGGGTGGTCCAGCTGAGCACGCCGTTGTTTTCCACAGCGGTCTTAAACTCTTCATCGGAATGCCCAATGAAGATGAAGTCCGGGATGTGGACAGTGTAGGCATGCTCGCCGGTCTCAGTGACGCGAACGTCCTTGCCTTCGATACCGAGCTTGGCTTTATAGGAATACTGCACAAATTGTGTTCGGCTAGTCCACGGAACCTTCACGCCTAAGACCTGACCCACGGAAGATTTCTCCGCCAGCCCCTGGATACCCAGGCTGAGCAAGACCACCTGCTCTTCGCGCTGGACAGCCTTAACGACCTGCGTGTTGGTTGACTGCACCGGCGCGGTATAAACCTCGTGCGGCTGGCGCACGGCGTAGACACCAAGCGCAGCGCAGGCCAGCGACAACAGCACCACGAGGGCGATGAGGGTGGTGCTTAGTTTGCGAGGAGACATAAAGCCCGTCCTTTGTGTGATTCAGAAAAAGATGCCTTCCAGACTAGCCCTTCGATCTGAACCCAGCCCCACACACAATGCTTTTACCTTGCTCTGATGAGGGCCTGCTGATCCACGAAGGCGCCAAAGGCCATCAACAAGGTGTCAAGCTCCGTGCGCAAGTGGCGGTGCATAACCACCGCCCCAGAACGCCGAAGCCGTTCTTCGGCAACCCCGTTGACGTCGCCTAGCACCAGCACCACGTGGCCGGGGAGGACGCCATCGAATTCTGTGGCGTCGAGAACCACACCATCGCACGCGCGTGCTTCCTCTTCCGTACTGATCCACCGAACACGCACTCCGTGTGGTGCGTAGCGTGCCACATCCGCAGCCAAACGCTCGCTCATTAAAAGCCCGAGAGTTACTGTCATACGCATTTCAATCACCTGTCCTGAAGCCTTGTGACAAGGGCTTTTACCTTGCCTAGCCACAGAATAAAGATTGAAACGTTCACTGTATATGGTCGTTTCAGTTCTATATGATCAGGGCCATGGACAAGGAAGAACGTCAGCGCAGAATCATCTGGGCGGTTGACTCGGGGAGCAAAACGGTCAACCAACTACAAGAACTCACTGGGGCCTCCGCGATTACCATCCGCCGAGATCTCACCGAGCTGGAAGAAGCTGGGGCACTCACGCGCTTTCATGGCGGCGCTCGCCCCGCTGTGCGACGGGGTGCCCGCTATCCCCTAGAGGTTCGCCGGAAAGAGGACCCCGCTGGCAAACGCGCTATTGCCGCAGAGGCGGCACGACTAGTCGAGCCCGGCTCCTGTGTTCTCATCGACTCGGGTACAACCCCCACAGCGGTCGCCCGCAACCTCGCCGGAATGGACATCACGGCCCTGGCGATGTCTCTGTACGCGGGCGCAGCATTAGCCAAGACGCCGGGCAGCGACGTCCTAATTCCAGGCGGAACCGTCAATAGCGACGATCTTGCGGTGTACGGGGCAGAAGCGGTTGACACAGTCATGTCCATGCGCTTCGACTTAGCAATCGTGGGTGTCTGCGCGTGCACTCCGTCGGTGGGCCTTATGTCCCCGAACCTTACCGAGGCCACCATCAAACGGGCCTACTTTAAAGCGGCCCGACGTGTCATCGTTGTCACCACACCAGAGAAGTTCACCCGCATGTCGGCCCACCGAGTGGCCACCTTTGACCAGGTCGACACGGTCATCACAACAACTGACCTATCCCCGGACATAGCCCAGGACGTGGTCGATTTTGGCGCCAACCTCACGATGGTGCCGGTAGAAGACTCTTAAAGCTGGAACTGCTCAACAACTTCAGTGCGGCGCTTGTGCTCCATCCAGAAGGAAAGGAACGGAACAACACCGGCGAGCGCCGTGGTAAAGAGCTTGCCTACCGGCCACATTGCACGCGGACCGAGGACCAGGATGGATACGAGGTAGACCATGTAGGCCACGCCGTGCGCTTGGGCGATGAGCGTAGCCCACGATGGCATCTCCATGCCCACGCCGTATTGCAGGATCATGCGCGCGACAAGAATGAGAAGGAAAATACCGGTAATCGTGGCGGCAATGGAAAAGAACTTCAGCGGGCCACGGATACGCGCCTGGCGGTCAGGATGGACAGCGTTGTTCACTGGGTTGCTCATAAATTCTCCTCTTCGGTGCCGCGACGGCGGCGCTGCTTGTTCATAGCGTTGAAGGTTTCCACATCAATCTGCGGACGGGGCGGTAGGAAATCTTCGTCGATTTTAGTCTCGGTGTGCTCCTTGGCCGCGCGCACGTCCTCTGCCTCATATTGGGCTGGCTCTTCTCCCCGCTGGAGGGCTTCGTTCTCGGCATCGATTCGCTCATTCTCGTAGCGCATGGCGGTGCGGTAAGCGTAAACAACAAATACCGCGAACAGCGGCCATTGGAAGGCGTATCCCAAGTTCTGGAAGGTTCCCGAACCGGAGCGGAACCGCGTCCATTGCCAGTAAGCAAGGAACAAAAAGAGCACGACGAAGAGCACGATGAGGACGATGTGCCACCATCGAACCTTCATCCGCTTTTTCGGTGCTGGGTTGGTGCTCACTCTGAACAGCCTACCCACCACGCCCGGAAAAGTGGATTTCCGTCTATAGCCTGCCGCCCTGTAGGCTAGTGACCGTTGCGCAGAGCAAAGAGCGCTCCGCAGCAACGAAACCAGCGCCCGTGGCGGAATTGGCAGACGCGCTAGATTTAGGTTCTAGTGTCTTATGACGTGTGAGTTCAAGTCTCACCGGGCGCACATAGTCTGACCCCGCACGGTTTCCGTGTGGGGTCTTGTCGCCACAGCGCTCGGCGAGCCCACATGGTTCTCTTCAGGCGGTTCCCCTCATCGGGTTCTTTTGGGGGGCAAAGAAACCACCTAAAGCACTGCAGAAGGTTCGTTTGGGGGCAGGCGAACCATATGAGTAGAACCATGTGCGGAGGGACCAAAGCCACAGGACCATCTGCGAGGCAGCTTCTGCATTTCCCCAGGTGGTCTTCGCAGAATGTACGCAGGCGGTCCTTTCGAGTTTGGTCCCCCATCAACCAGCCCAGCTAGCGGACGCCGAGGCTTGCGGTGATGGCTCGGCGGATGCTGGGACTCGTGGTGATGGCGGGCGGAGGCTTAGGCTTGGCCGGCAAGCGCCGCTAAGGGTTCGCGCAGTTGTGCCAGCGCGCGGCCGCGGTGCGAGACAGCGTTCTTCTCCTCCGGGGACATCTCCGCGGCGGAGCGGGATTCACCTTCGGGTTGGAAGAGCGGATCGTAGCCAAAGCCATTCTCGCCCTGCGGGGCGGTGAGCAAGGAGCCTGGCCAGCGGCCCTCCACCACGTGCTCCTGCCCATCCGGGGTCACCAGCGCGCAGACCGACACGAAGGCAGCCGCGCGGCGCTCGGCGGGCACGTGGGACATCTGCCCCAGCAGCAGCAGGTTATTGGCTTCATCGTCACCGTGGCCGCCCGACCACCGGGCAGAGAGCACGCCCGGCATGCCGTTGAGTTCTTCCACCGCGAGGCCGGAATCATCCGCGATCGTTGCCAACCCGGTGTGCTGCACCCCGGCGCGCGCCTTAATCAACGCGTTGTCAGCAAAGGTGCGGCCATCCTCCACAGGCTCCGGATAGGCCTCCACAGCGGACAGCGGGAGCAGCTCGATGCCCTCAATGCCGGCATCGGCGAGAATCTTCTCCAGCTCCTTGAGCTTCTTGGCATTATTCGAAGCGACGAGGAGCTTTACCATCCGAGGGCCGCCTTTTGAGCGTCGATAAGCTGGGCGCAGCCGGCTTGGGCAACGTCCAACATGTCGTTGAGCTCCGCGCGGCCAAACAGCCCGTGCTCACCGGTGCCCTGAATCTCGACGAAGTCCCCGCCTTCCTGCATCACCACGTTGAGATCAACCTCCGCGCGGGAATCCTCCTCATAGGGCAGGTCCAAGCACACGTGACCGTCGATGATGCCCACGGAAACCGCAGCGATGGGATCCAGCAGCGGCTCGCCCGGGACGACGCCCTCCTCCTTGAGGTAAGCAATCGCATCAGCCAGCGCCACATACGCGCCGGTAATCGACGCCGTGCGGGTACCGCCATCTGCCTGCAGCACATCGCAATCCAGCTGGATGGTGTTCTCCCCCAGCTCGGACAGGTCCACGGCGGCGCGCAGGCTGCGGCCCACCAGGCGGGAAATCTCGTGGGTACGGCCCTTGACCTTGCCCTTCATAGACTCGCGCGGCATGCGGTCGTGGGTGGCCGCAGGCAACATCGCGTACTCAGCAGTCAGCCAGCCCTCGCCGGAGTCCTTCTTAAAGCGCGGCACCCCGAATTCCACGGAAGCCGTACACATGACTCGGGTGTTGCCGAACTCCACCAAGACCGAACCAGCCGGATTAGTGGTGAAGTTGCGGGTAATACGAACGCTACGAAGTTGGTCGAGCGCGCGACCATCGGCACGAGTGAAATCAGTCATGCCCCTACCCTACCGCGCGTGCTAAAAGTCGAGCTCCATCCCAGCAGCACCGACGACAATCTCACCGTCGAACTCACGGGCAGCTGCGGCATAGGTGGCGGCGGCATCACCCCAGGGCTGCAGGTGAACGAGCACAAGCTTCTTGACCCCCGCCTCGCGCGCCAAGCGGCCAGCTTCTGCCCCCGACATGTGCATGTCCGGGGCCTTATCTTCCGAGGTCTCGCCCCATGCGGCCTCACAGAGGAAAACATCCACGTCCTGGGCGGCCTCAATGAGCGCGGGTGTATAGGCCGAATCCGCGGAATAGCACAGGGTGGCGCTGGTCTTGGTGTGCTCAACCCGCAAGGCATACGTCTCTACCGGGTGAACTGTGCGGAAGGGGGTGATATAGACATCGTCGACAAGCTGGCGTTCCCGATCCACCCAGGGGCTGAACGCAAACGTATCGCTCATGTCATCCACCCCGTCCGGAGTATCCGAGGACAGCCGGCCCAGGTGGGTCTCAGTCGTCGACGGCCCGAGGCAGAAATTGCGGGAGGCTGCGGGCTCTGTGGGGTGGAAGCGGCGCCACACCATCAAAGACGGAAAGTCCAGGCAGTGATCGGCATGGAGATGAGATAATGCCACGTGTGCATCACACGGATCCTGGAGTTCCTGCAGGCGTGCAAGCGTACCCGGGCCCAAGTCCATGATGATGGACGGAGCCGAGGGGAAAGACAGGAGATAGCCAGAGGCCGGATTACCCACGGTGGGCACCGAGCCGGAACAGCCTAGGATGGTCAGCTTCATGCGTTCAATAGTTCCACGAAACAATGGGGGATGCGGGATTTGGGTCGATTGTACATCCTCACCCGCTCTAAATCTTGGGCCCCAGGAAGCGCGCGGCTAAACGCTCGAAGGCGGCGTGGTCGCCAGTGCACTCGAAACTACGTGTGGGTACCTGCCCCGCCGGGGCCAGCATGTCCGTGTTGGTGAGGATGCGCAGAACATCCTTTGCAGTCTCCTCCGCCGAGGACACCAAGGTGACGTTATCCCCAATGGCGAGCTGGATGACGCCCGTCAGCAGCGGGTAGTGCGTGCAGCCAAGAACGAGCGTGTCGACGCCCGCCGACTGCAGCGGCGCGAGGTAGCCCTCGGCCACACCCAGGATCTGGCGCCCAGCGGTAATGCCGCGCTCGACAAAGTTCACGAAGTCCGGGCAGGCCACGGCCGTGCACTCAACATTCGGGTTGACGGCGAACAAATCCTGGTAGGCCCCGGAATTAATGGTTCCCTCCGTACCAATCACGCCAATCTTGCCGTTGCGGGTGGTGGCGATGGCGCGGCGCACGGCCGGGCGGATAACCTCCACGACCGGAATGGCATAGCGCTCGCGGGCATCGTGCAGGAAGGCGGCCGTGGCGGTGTTGCAGGCGATCACCAGCATCTTGCAGCCGCGCTCTACCAACTCGTCGGCGATGGCGGTGGAGAGCTCCCTCACCTCGGCGATGGGCCGCGGGCCGTAGGGGGTATGGGCGGTATCGCCGATGTAGATGATGGATTCGTCGGGAAGCTGCTCAACAATCGTGCGCGCGACAGTCAGGCCGCCCACGCCCGAATCAAAAATCCCGATCGGAGAGGTCGCGTCAGGCATTAACGCATCGCTCCCCGAGGCGCGGGCTTGACCTTCTTAATCGGGTCATCGGAGGTGATCACCATGCCCGCGACGATGCCACCGATGGCGCCGAAGAGGTGGCCCTGCCAGCTGACTCCCTCGTAGATCGGCAGCACGCCCCAAATGAGGCCGGAGTAGGCGAACCCTAGACCAACACCAATCAGGAACTGCCCCAGCGAGCGGTTAAAGATGCCGCGCACGATGAGATAGGCCAGCCAGCCATAGACCATGCCCGAAGCACCGATATGCGAGGTCCCCGGCCCGCCCAGCAGCCACGTGCCCACGCCGGCAATGAGCACCACGATGATGGTGACCTCCCACCACGCCTTGCGGCCCGACAAGCCGATCAGGAAACAAAAGATCGCACCAGGCAACGAGTTTCCGATGAGGTGCTCGAAGTTCGCGTGGAGCAGCGGCGCGGTGAAAATCCCCCAGATGCCGTTGAAGTCCAGCGGATGAATGCCGTACTGCCCCAGCTCGCTTCCAAAGAACAGGAAGTTAATGATGTGGATGATCCACTCGACGGCGAGGAATCCCACTGTGAGAGACGCGGCTGTTTTGAGGCGGCCGGCCCGCGTGTAATTCTTCGAATCGCCTGTATTAAGGAGGGGCTGCTGTCCCTGTCCCGCGGCAGCGGGGCGGGGTTGGAAGGGGTTAGGCTCATGCGAATGCTGCTGGCCAAAGGGTCCACTCGTCGTCATAATGCCTCCAACTCTAGCAAGCCCGCAGCGAGGAATACGCCTCCAAACCCAGCCCTGGGCTTGCACTCACCACGGCGTCAACGATGGCTGCCTCCACGGCATCGGCAGCAGCTGCGCTTAACGACGCCAACTCCGCCGGGCCGATGCCCTTCTCCGCTGAGCGGACTCCCGAGGCGGCAGCAAACAGCGTATCCCCATCCAGCGGGGAATGCGCTGGGCGCACAGCGCGGGCGATGCCATCGTGGCCCGCGAGGGCCAGGCGCTTGGTCTGGGCCTTGATTAAAGGAGCATCGGTCAACACCGCACCAATGGTGGTGTTCAACCGTGAAGATTCCGTGAAGGACTCGGCCAAGCTGCGGGCCGCGGCAAACCGCTCAACGTCGACGGCTGGTGCACCCGGTGCGCCAAACAAGCGCCCGGTCTCAGCATCGATCACCTGACCCACCGGGTTGGCCACGACGACGGCGGCGACGGAGAAGGGGGAGACGTCGACAAGCGCGGTGCCCACCCCACCCCGCACCTTGCCGGCACAGGCCCCGGTGCCCGCACCCACGCTGCCGCTCGTGGCGTCATGTCCTGCCAACGCGGCGCGTAGAGCCACCTCGCCGTCTGCCGCCGAGGGACGCTGCGGTCCGGCGAGCAGGTCGAAGATGACCGCGCCCGGGACGATAGGAACGCGCGGGCCGGGGATCTCCTCCCCAAAGACGGGGAAGCCAATCCCTGCTTCCTCCAGCCCGCGCATGACGCCACCCGCAGCGGCCAGCCCAAAGGCCGAGCCGCCCGCCAGAAGAAACGCATGAACGCGCTCAACCGTGTTGTGCGGCTCCAGCAGATCCGTCTCGCGGGTGCCTGGACCGCCGCCCCGCACGTCGACGCCGGCCACGGCACCCTGTTCGCCGCAGTAAATGACGGTGACGCCGGTATCCTCACGCGTCACGTGGCCAACGGAAAAGCCCATGCCGGGAAGAGTCTGCACGGCGCTAATCCATGAGAACGTCGAGCAGCGAATCCTGGCAGAACGCCAGCCATTCCACGAGCGTATCGCGGTCCGCCCCAGGGGTATCCTCCGGCACGTCCCCGGCGGCGATATAGAGGCGCAGATCATTAAGCCCCGCGAGGAAGGCATGCGCCTCTTCCTCACTAATGGCTACCTCTACCCCGCCAGTCGGCCCCAGCGCGGTGTTAATAACCTGCAGGTTCTCCAGCTTGGCGCGCGCGATGTCGTTCTCGTGGAGCGAGCGCATGAGGGAATTGTCTCCGTCGAATTCCTCATCCCCCGGCTTCTTGAAGTCCGGAAAGAGGCGGGCCAGCGAGGGGTCTTCGGGGGCTTCGGTGTGGCCGGTGGGCATGTCGAGCATGTCCGCCAGCTCATCCTTCGGCGCCGACTGCGCGCGAGCGATGATCGCCTCAGAGACCGTCGCGGTGAGGTCGCCCAAGACTTCGCGCTCCATCGGCTCGAAAACAGCCGTGTACTTGGCGCCGCGCATGAAGGACTTTTTCTTCTTCCAAGCCTGCATAACCTACCCTGCCTGCTGCATCGTGGCCCAGAGGCCCGCGACCTGCAGCTTCTTCACGTCGGCTTCGACTTTGTCGCGTTCACCCGAGGACACGGCTGCCTTACCTTCGGTATGGACCTGCATCATCAGCTCGTTGGCTCGCTTCTTGTCATAGCCTAAAACGGTCTGGAACACGTAGGAGACGTAGCTCATCAGGTTGACTGGATCATCCCAGACAATGCACATCCACGGCAGGTTTTCGCTCGTGGCGACGTCGACGTCAATCGCTTCATCCAGCTCCGGGGTGGCCATGGGTGAACTCATCACCACGCCCGCGGACGTTTCGTTGTGCGCTTTCATGCCCTCTACACTAGCTAAAATTCTCCGCGTCGCGAGCAGTTATACTGTCAGCGACCCTTAACCTGATTATCGTTTCCAGGTGGCATCAATGAATTCTTTCTCCCTTCCCCCAGCCGTTGTTGACATTCTCGCGGGACGCCAACCGGCGAAGGAGGATGTCGTGCTCCTCCTGCAGCGCGTGCTCACCGTGCTCGTTCTCGGCGGCACGCTCGTGGCTGCTGTGTTGAGCCTGACCAACCCGGCGGACGACGGCAGCTCGACGGATGCGGAACCCCCGACGTCGGAGGCGTGCGACTACGAGCTTCCCGACGTCCACGTCCAGAAACAGCTCGACGCCATCCGAGAGGATTTGTTGACGGCGCTCAACACGTGGCGCAAGGAGGACGGCCAGGCCCCATTGGTGCCGTGGATCGACCGCCAAACCGCAGCCCGCGAAAAGGCAGAGTGCAACGCGGTGACCAAGACGCAAGAGCCATCGGAAGAAAATGTGCAGATGGTTCAGCACCACCTGCCCGTGGACAAGGCCAGCGCATATGAATTCGTCGAGGCCTTCCGGGCCTCCCCCGACCACGTGGCCGCCCTGCGGGATCGCCGGATGACCACCGCGGCCGTCGGGGTGGCTTATAACGACGGCGAGGTCTACGTCGTCATTCAGCTTGAGGAATAGAACAGCTGATTTTTTAGGACGCCCTGAGTAGCATCTTCGATGTGACTACTACCTCAGATAACGTCCGGGATGCCGGAAACGACCCTGCAGATCGTTCCACGGCCCTTCTTACCGATAAGTACGAGCTGACCATGCTGCAAGCGGCGCTGCGCGATGGCTCCGCGCACCGCCAGGTAGCCTGCGAAGTTTTTGCCCGCCGCCTTCCCAACGAACGGCGCTACGGCGTTGTTGCCGGCACCGAGCGCGTACTGCGCGCCGTCCGAGACTTCCGCTTCACGGCCCAACAGCTGGCGGAGATGGACTTCCTGGATGCTCCAACCAAGGAATACCTGGCCAATTACCGTTTTTCCGGGCAGATCGATGGCTACCGGGAAGGCGAGCTGTACTTCCCCAACTCGCCACTGCTGACCGTGCGCGGCACCTTCGGTGAGTGTCTCATCCTGGAAACCGTGATCCTCTCCATCATGAATTCCGATTCCGCGGTGGCCTCCGCGGCCTCCCGCATGGTGGTTGCCGCGGACGGCCGTCCCATCATTGAGATGGGCTCGCGCCGCACGCACGAATACGCCGCGGTGACTGCTGCCCGCGCCGCCTATCTGGCTGGCTTCCAGGCCACCTCCAACTTGGAGGCCGGCTACCGCTATGACATTCCGGTCTCCGGTACAGCGGCGCACGCGTGGACGCTGGCACACGTCAACGAGGACGGCACCCCGAACGAGGAGGCCGCCTTCCGCGGGCAGATCGAAACTCTCGGCGTGGATACGACCCTGTTGGTGGATACCTATGACATCACCAAGGGCGTGGAAACCGCCGTCAAGGTGGCCGGACCCGAGCTGGGCGGCGTGCGGATCGATTCCGGCGATTTGGCCGCGGTCACCCGCCGTGTGCGCAAGCAGCTCGATGATTTGGGCAACCACAACACCAAGATCGTGGTCTCCTCCGACCTGGATGAGTTCGCCATCGCCGGTCTGCGCGGCGATCCCGTCGACGTCTACGGCGTGGGCACCTCGGTGGTCACCGGCTCGGGCGCCCCGACTGCTGGGATGGTCTACAAGGTCGTCGAGGTCGATGGCCATCCAGTGGCCAAGCGTTCCTCCTCGAAGAAGTCGCAGGGCGGGTCAAAGCGCGCCCTGCGCACCTACCGCTCCTCCGGGGTGGCCGTCGAGGAGCTCGTGCTCCCCTTCTCCTCCGAGAACCCAGAGACCGGGACGCTGCGCACCCGCGAGATGACGGTGCCGCTGATGCGCGACGGCGAGATCCTCGACAACCTGCCTACCCTCGAGGAATCCCGCGAGTACCTGGCCCAGGCCATCACCACCCTGCCGTGGGAGGGCCTCGCACTCACCCGCGATGAGCCCGCGGTTCCCACCCGCTTTATCGGCTTCGACGCTTAGGAAGTACGCGCGGGAAGACCGACTACACTGGCACCAATGCAGGACACAACGGTTGACCTCCTTGACGCCGCAGTCTCCGCCCTCGGTGGCTCGCGGCGCCCCGGCCAGGTGCGCATGGCGACGGCCGTGACCACTGCGTTGGAGAAAGAGCGCCACCTCGCCGTGCAGGCAGGAACAGGCACAGGTAAGTCCTTGGCCTACCTTGTGCCTGCCTTCCGCCACGCACAGGAAACCGGTCACACCGTCATCGTCTCCACCGCCACGCTGGCGCTCCAACGCCAGCTGGTGGAGCGGGACCTTCCACGTCTGGCCGAGGCCCTCGAGCCGCACCTAGAAAAGAAGCCGACCTTCGCCATCATGAAGGGCCGCTCCAACTACGTCTGCCTCAACAAAGTCTCCCGCGCCGCTGAGCTTGAGGACGAGGACGCCTTGCTCGACGAAGACGCTGTTTCCCACCTCGGCCGCCACGTCCAGCGCGTCTACGAGTGGGCGGAAGACACCGAGACTGGTGACCGCGAGGACTTGGAACCGGGCGTGCCAGACTTAGCGTGGCGGCAGGTATCCGTCACCTCGAACGAGTGCCTCGGTGCCACGCGCTGCCCGCACGGCGAAGACTGCTTCGCGGAGCTCGCACGGCGCCGCGCGGCCGACGTCGATATCGTCGTCACCAACCACGCCCTGCTCGCCATCGACGCGGTGGCGGATATCAATATCCTGCCCGAACACGACGTCGTTATCATCGACGAGGCCCACGAGCTGGACGGCCGCATCACCTCGGTCTCCACCGCCGAGATCACCGGGCGCGCGCTCAAGATGGCGGCCAGCCGCGCCAAGTCCCTCGGTGCCAACGGCAAAGACCAACGGCTGAGCGAGCAAGCCAACGAGCTGAGCCAACTGCTCGCAGGGTTCGCACCGGGCCGCTGGACCGACCTTCCAGAGGAGGCCAAGCAGCAACTCATGGGCCTCGCGGATACCCTGGCCGATTGCCGCGAGACCATTGCCCGCACCCCCGAGGGCGAACAGGCCCAAGATCCGGAAAAATTCGCCGAGCGCCAGAACCTGGCCAACCACCTCGCCGGCCTCGTCGAGGCCATCGCCCGCATCCTCGACGTCTTCGCCACCGGTGACCCCGCAGCACACGCCGACGTGGTGTGGCTGGAGCGCGATGAGCGCACGCTGAACGACACCCTGGCCGTCGCCCCGCTCTCTATCGCCGGCATGTTGCACGAAAAGCTTTTCGGCGAACAGACCGTCGTGCTGACCTCCGCCACGCTGGCCCTAGGCGGGCGCTTCGATGCCATGGCTGCGCAGTGGGGCCTGCCGAAAGGCACGTGGGACAGCCTCGACGTGGGCTATCCCTTTGACCCCGCGCGCAGCGGCATCCTCTATACCGCAGCACACCTGCCGCAGCCGGGCCGCGATGGGCTGAGTCCCCAAACCCTCCAAGAGATCCGCGAGCTCATCATGGCCGCCGGCGGACGCACGCTCGGGCTCTTCTCCTCGCGGCGGGCCGCGCAGCAGGCAGCCGAAGAACTCAAGCCCACCATCCCCTTCGACATCTACCTCCAGGGCGAGGATTCCATCGGTGCGCTCGTGGACAAGTTTACGAAGAACGAAAACTCCTGCCTCTTCGGCACGCTCACGCTCTGGCAGGGCGTCGACGTGCCGGGACCCTCCTGTTCCCTGGTCCTCATCGATCGCATCCCCTTCCCCCGCCCGGATAACCCACTCATGCAAGCCCGAACCGAGGCTGCAAAGGCGGCAGGGCGCAATGGATTCATGGAGGTTTCCGCGACACACGCGGCGCTGCTCATGGCCCAAGGCGCGGGCCGCCTGCTGCGCTCCACTGCGGACCGCGGAGTCGTCGCCGTGCTCGATAGCCGCCTAGAGACCAAGCGTTATGGCTCTTACCTGCGGGCCTCCATGCCGCAGATGTGGCCGACGAGCGACCCGCAGGTCGTGCGCGGGGCGCTCAAGCGCCTGGTCGAGGCCCGCTAGGGGCGAGGCAGCGCGCAGACCGTGGCTGAGTCCGGGGCGACCTCGGTGAAACCTGCGTCATGCACCACCACCGCATCGGGGCGCGCGCACGCCGCGGCAAAATCCGCTGGGGCAATCTCGCGCACGGACAGCGCGAAATCCTGCGCCGCCCAACCTTCTACTTCCTCAACGCTCATCGCCGCGGCCAGCAACATCGAGCCGTGTCCCACCTGCGCGGCGGCCTTTCCGGCGCTCATGGTGAGGGAGGCGTCGATGTAGATCACGGGGGCGTCGGCAAGCGCGGGGCCCGGGGCATCCTGGGGGAGATCGGTATGGCCGATCTGCAGCTTGGCGACGAGCGGATGCACGTCCTGTACCGCCGAAGGAACGAACACTCGCGCGCGGTCAGCAACCGTGACCCCAGGCAGAGCCTGGACATCGCGCCAGGCCTTGTTGCGGGCGCGGCGCGCCACCTTGCGGATGCGGTGCCCATACCACTGCCCCAAGGCCTCGGCGAAGGCCCCATCTTGCCCGGCCCGATCGTCGAGGCAGAGCTTGACGACGCCCCTCGCCGCCGCTTCCAGCACCTCCGTGCGCGCCGGCGGGTCCTGCTTGGGCAGGTTGAGCGCTATCTGCATCGCCTGGATGGTCTCGGGCTTATCGGGATCCTCGGGATCATCGCGCCAGTTGCGCTCACTGCACGCATCCACGAGGCGCCGATGGGCCTCGCGGAGGTTATTCACTAGCGACTTCCTCCATGGGGATGCCGAGAATCTGCAGGATTTCGTCCATGTAGGGGTGGTTAACAGAGGCATCTGCCACCTCGCGCAGGGCGGGCTTGGCGTTGAAGGCAATGCCCAGGCCGGCAGCGGAAATCATGTCGATATCGTTGGCACCATCGCCCACAGCAACGGTCTGCCGCATGCTCAGGCCCGAATCCGCAGCGAACTCTCGCAGGAACATCTCCTTGGCCTTGCGGTCCACCACGTCCCCGATGACCCGGCCGGTGAGCTTGCCGTCCTCGATTTCCAGGGTGTTGGCGCGCACGTAGTCAAGGTCGAGCTCTTTAGCTAGATCCTCGAGGACCTGAATGAAGCCGCCAGACACCACCGCAACCCGGTAACCCATGCGCTTGAGCGTGCGGATGGTGGTGCGCACGCCTGGGGTCAGACGAATATCGTTGGCGGTTTCCTTAATGACCGATTCCGGCAACCCGGCCAAGGCGGCGACGCGCTCGCGGAGAGACTCTTCGAAGTCCAGCTCACCGCGCATAGCGCGCTCCGTCACGGCGGCAACCTCTGCCTCCTTGCCGGCGTGGGCGGCCAACATCTCGATAACCTCGCCGGTGATGAGGGTGGAATCGCAGTCAAAGCAAATAAGCCGCTTTGAGCGGCGTTGCAGGCCGGAGCGCTCGATGGCGATGTCCACGCCCTGCTCCGTGGCCAAGCGGGCCAACATGGCGCGAACAGGGTCAGAGGAGCCATCGATCGTGATGTAGAGCTCCAGGCCGTTGAGCGGGTACGTGGACAGGCCGCGGATGCGGTCGATGTTGACATCGAGGTTGGCCAACTCTTTGGCAATCGCCGACATGTGGCTTGCGTTGACTTGACGGCCCAGCACCACGACGACGTGTGTCGAGCGCGGGCGGGAGGTGGCTTCCTCCTCCCGGGGCTCCACGGTGATGGACTGCGCATAGATGCTCAACGTGTTGCGCAGCCCCTGCTCCATGGCCTCCAGACGCGAGGCGCTGACACGGATGTACGCAGAGAGGGAGATGCGGCCGGAGAAGATGGCCTGTTCGGCGTCGACAAGCTCGACGTTATGGGAGCTAAGAACGCGGAAGAAGGCGGCAGACACGCCTGGTTTGTCGGGACCTGAGGCGGTGACAACGGCGAAAACTTGTTCACTTTGATTATCCACGGGCCTCATTATCGCACACCGCGATCCTGGAATCTCCACCAACGGCAAACGCCGCCACCCCATCGCTGTGATGGGGTGGCGGCGTTTTCAGGAGTACTCAGCTAGTGAGTGCTTAGTGCCCGACGTGTGCTTCCTCGCGCATGCGCTTAACCATGTGCGGGTAGTGCAGCTCGAAGGCCGGGCGCTCAGAACGGATGCGCGGCAGGGACACGAAGTTGTGGCGCGGCGGCGGGCAGGAGGTAGCCCACTCGAGGGAGTTGCCGTAGCCCCACGGATCGTCCACGGTGACGATCTCGCCGTAGCGCCAGGACTTGAAGACGTTCCAGACCAGCGGGATAACCGAAGCGCCCAGGACGAAGGAGAAGATGGTGGAAATCTGGTTGAAGACCGTGAAGCCATCAGACTCCAGGTAGTCGGCGTAACGACGCGGCATACCCATGTTGCCCACCCAGTGCTGAACCAGGAAGGTGCCGTGGAAGCCGATGAAGGTCAGCCAGAAGTGGATCTTGCCCAGACGCTCATCCAACATGCGGCCGGTCATCTTCGGGAACCAGAAGTACAGACCACCGAAGGCGGAGAAGACCACGGTACCGAACAGGGTGTAGTGGAAGTGAGCGATAAGGAAGTAGGACTCTGCGAGGTGGAAGTCCAACGCCGGGGAGGCCAGCATAATACCGGTCATACCACCGAAGAGGAAGGTGGTCAGGAAGCCCATGGCGAAGATCATCGGGGTATCCCAGGTGATGTGGCCCTTCCACATGGTGCCGACCCAGTTGAAGAACTTCACGCCGGTCGGAACCGCAATCAGGAAGGTCATAAAGGAGAAGAACGGCAGCAGGATGGCGCCAGTCACGAACATGTGGTGTGCCCACACAGCCATGGACAGAGCACCAATGGCCAGCAGGGCGAAGACGAGGCCGATGTAGCCGAAGACCGGCTTACGGGAGAAGACCGGGACAATCTCAGAGATAATGCCGAAGAACGGCAGTGCGAGGACGTAGACCTCTGGGTGGCCGAAGAACCAGAAGAGGTGCTGCCACAGGATGGCGCCGCCGTTGGCAGAGTCATAGATGTGGCCGCCCAGCTTGCGGTCATACAGAACACCCAGAGCCGCAGCAGTCAGCAGCGGGAAGATCATCAGCACGATGATGGAAGCGGTAAAGATAGCCCAGGTGAAAACCGGCAGACGGAACATGGTCATGCCCGGCGCACGCAGGGTGAGAATCGTGGTGATCATGTTGATGGCGGAAGCAATGGTACCGACACCGGTAGCACCCACACCAACGATCCACATGTCCGCGCCGATGCCCGGGGTGTGGACGGAATCAGCCAGCGGCATGTACATGGTCCAGCCGAAGTCAGCAGCGCCGCCCGGGGTCAAGAAGCCCGCGAGCATAACAATGCCGCCGGTCAGGGTAATCCAGAAGCCGAAGGCGTTCAGACGCGGGAAGGCCACGTCCGGTGCGCCAATCTGCAGGGGCATAACGTAGTTACCGAATGCCCACACCACTGGTGTAGCAAACAGCAGCAGCATGACAGTGCCGTGCATGGTGAACAGCTGGTTGAACTGCTCGTTGGACAGGAACTGCAGTCCTGGGGTGAAAAGCTCAGCGCGAAGCAGCAGAGCCATGAATCCACCGAGGAAGAAGAAGCTGAAGGACATGATCATGTACATGATGCCCAGCTGCTTGTGGTCGGTGGTGGTTAGCATCATCCAAGCCTTGGAACCGGTCTTTGCGTTACCAGTCGGCTCTGGACGTGTAGGCGCGACGTAATCGTCGAGCCGTGGCGCCACAGCGGTCATAAAATCCTCCTGAAGAACAAGTGCTTAACCACATCGGCATCACGCGTTTTCTCGCGCCACACACTCAGTGGTCAAACACCTAGGTTTACTCGCATTATATTAGGCCACCTCAGGGCCGAATTTCCAGCGCTCTGTTATTTTCCGCCAACCTTGCTAACCCCGTTTGGAGCAGATAACGCCATGTACGTGGCCAACTGCCCACACTACGCCCTAGCATACGGTGATCTAGAACACAGCAACGCGGGGGTGTCGTCCCCCAAAACCCGAAAACGCACCCCCTGAAAGAATCAACCTTTCGGATGATCCCTGCCAGAAGGTGCGGTACGGCGACAGGTAAATGCGAGGAACTAGCTAGAAGTCCCAGTCATCATCGGTCGTTTCCTCCGCCTTACCAATGACATAGGAGGAGCCGGAGCCGGAGAAGAAGTCGTGGTTCTCGTCCGCGTTCGGGGACAGCGAGGACAGGATGGCCGGAGACACGCGGGTCTCATCAGCCGGGAACAGCCCCTCGAAGCCGAGGTTGTTCAGAGCCTTGTTGGCGTTGTAGCGAAGGAAGCGCTTCACATCTTCGGTCCAGCCCAGCTCGTCATACAGATCCTCGGTGTAGTCGATCTCGTTCTCGTAGAGGTCGTAGAGCAGGTCGAAGGCATAGCCCTTCATTTCCTCCTGCTCCGGCCCCGACAGCTTCTTGTACCCCTGCTGGAACTTGTAGCCGATGTAATAGCCGTGGACGGCCTCATCGCGGATGATGAGGCGAATGATATCCGCGGTGTTCGTCAGCTTCGCGCGCGAAGAGAAGTGCATCGGCAGGAAGAAACCGGAGTAGAAGAGGAAGGACTCCAGCAGCGTGGAGGCGACCTTCTTCTTCAGCGGATTGTCACCCTGGTAATAGGACATAACAATCTTGGCCTTGCGCTGCAGGTTCTCATTTTCCTCAGACCAGCGGAAAGCATCGTTGATCATCGGGGTCGACGCTAGCGTCATGAAGATATTGGAGTAGGACTTCGCGTGCACCGACTCCATGAAGGCGATGTTGGTGTAGACGGCCTCTTCGTGGGGCGTGACGGCGTCGGGAAGCAGCGATACCGCACCCACGGTGCCCTGGATAGTGTCGAGCAACGTCAGGCCAGCGAAGACGCGCATGGTGGTCTCCTGTTCCTTCTCCGTGAGCGTCTTCCAGCTCTGGATGTCGTTGGACACCGGGACCTTCTCTGGGAGCCAGAAGTTGCCGGTTAGACGATCCCACACCTCAAGATCCTTCTCATCTGGAATGGTGTTCCAGTTGATTGCCTTCACCGGAGCCTCGTGGCTGGCGATGTAATCGTCGTACTCGTGAGACACGCACGTCACCTCGTCTTACTAGTAATTTGTGAGTCTGGTGCCATCGTACCCGGTAAAACTAGGGGCCAAAATTCCTGCGTGTTTTATACTTAAGCCCTACTCCCACGACCCCGAGTTTCGATGGAATGACTGAACCCTCCACTCCCCTACTCAGCACCGTTTTGGACGCGTTGGGCACTGATATCGTCAGTGGCGCCCTCCCCGCCGGTGAACGTTTTACGCTCAACGACCTCTGCGAACGCTTCGGCATTTCCCGAACCGTGGCGCGCGAAGCCATGCGCGCACTGGAGCAACTGGGAATGGTCTCTTCCTCGCGCCGCGTCGGCATTACGGTGCTCCCCATCAGCGAATGGGCGGTCTACGATCCCGCCATCATTTCGTGGCGCCTGGGCTCGGAGAAAGCGCGCGATAGCCAGCGCACCTCCCTTAATGATCTGCGCCTTGCCATCGAGCCTGTCGCCGCGGGCTTAGCCGCACAGCACGCCTCCCCTGAAGATAAGGAAGAGATTCTGGAGCTGGCCCAGCGCCTCCAGGTCACGCCCACGCGGCGCGTCGGCGAGCACCTCGCCACAGATCTGCGCTTCCACGCCATGGTCCTCCACGCCTCAGGCAATGAGATGTTCTCAGCGCTGAGCCCCTACCTGCTCTCCATGGTGCGCGGGCGTTCGCTCTATGGTTCCCGCAAGCGAAACCCGACGGCCGGTACCGCCCAACTTCATCTCGATTTGGCAGAAGCCATCAACCGCGGCGACTCACCTGAGGCAGAAAAAATCGCACGCGCCATCTTGCTTGAGGCGCGTGCGAATAAGGGTTAGAGCATGCAGGAAACGCAGCCCTCAATCTCAGTACCTTCCAGAGCCATCTGGCGCAGGCGGATGTAGTAAAGGGTCTTAATGCCCTTGCGCCAAGCGTAAATCTGGGCGCGGTTGATATCGCGGGTAGTAGCGGTGTCCTTGAAGAACAGCGTCAGCGACAGACCTTGGTCAACATACTTCGTGGCCTCGGCGTAGGTATCGATGATCTTCTCGTAGCCGATCTCGTAGGAGTCCTTGAAGTACTCCAGGTTGTCGTTGTCCATGTGCGGCGCCGGGTAGTAGACGCGGCCGATCTTGCCTTCCTTGCGGATCTCAATCTTCGACGCAATCGGGTGAATCGAGGAGGTTGAGTTATTGATGTAGGAGATCGAGCCGGTCGGCGGCACCGCCTGCAGGTTGCGGTTGTAAATGCCATGCTTGGCGACGTCCGCCTTCAGCTCCGCCCACTCCTCTACCGACGGGGTGTGGATGGACGACTTAGCGAAGAGTTCCTTGACCTTCTCCGTGCGGGGAGCAAAGTCGGCCGGATCGTAGCGGTCGAAGAATTCGCCGCTCGCGTATTCAGATTCCGGGAACTCCGTGAAGTATTCGCCGCGTTCACGCGCCAGCTTGTTAGATGCGCGCAGCGCGGCATACATGATGGCCGCAAAGTAGGCGTTGGTGAAATCGAGGCCTTCCTCCGAGCCGTACTCGATGTGCTCGCGACCGAGATAACCGTGCAGGTTCATCTGCCCCAGGCCAATGGCGTGGGAATCATCGTTGCCCTTGCGCACGGAAGGCACGGAGTTGATGGAGGTCTTGTCTGCCACAGCGGTCAATCCGCGGATGGCCGTTTCCACCGTGAGGGCGAAATCCGGAGAATCCATGGTCGCGGCAATGTTGAGGGAGCCAAGGTTGCAGGAAATGTCACTGCCCAAGGTCTTGTAGGTGAGGTCCTCGTTGAGCTCCGACGGGGAGTTCACCTGCAGAATCTCCGAGCAGAGGTTCGACATGTTGATGCGCCCAGTCTTGACCGGGTTGGCACGGTTCACGGTGTCCTCGAACATGATGTACGGGTATCCGGACTCGAACTGCAGCTCCGCGACGGTCTGGAAGAAGTGACGAGCGTTGATCTTCTTCTTGCGAATACGCGGATCCTCGACCATCTCTTCGTAGTGCTCGGTGACGGAAATATCGCCGAAGGCCTTACCGTAGACCCGCTCAACATCGTACGGGCTGAACAGATACATGTCGTCGTTGTTCTTGGCCAGCTCGAACGTAATATCCGGGATCACGATGCCGAGCGAGAGAGTCTTGATACGGATCTTCTCATCCGCGTTCTCGCGCTTGGTGTCGAGGAAGTTCATGATGTCCGGGTGATGCGCGTTGAGGTAGACCGCACCAGCACCCTGACGAGCACCCAGCTGGTTGGCGTAGGAGAAGGAGTCCTCGAGCAGCTTCATTACGGGGATGACGCCGGAAGACTGGTTCTCGATGTGCTTGATGGGTGCGCCCGACTCGCGGATATTAGACAGCAGCAGAGCGACGCCGCCGCCGCGCTTGGACAGCTGCAGAGCAGAGTTAATGGAGCGACCAATCGACTCCATGTTGTCCTCAATACGCAGCAGGAAGCAGGAAACCAGCTCACCGCGCTGCGCCTTGCCGGCGTTGAGGAACGTCGGGGTGGCCGGCTGGAAGCGGCCGGTCATGATCTCATCGACGAGGCGCTCCGCCAGCTTCGTGTCGCCGTCAGCCAAGAACAAGGCAGTCATGGATACACGGTCCTCGAAGCGCTCGAGGTAGCGGCGGCCGTCGAAAGTCTTCAGCGTGTAGGAGGTGTAGTACTTGTAGGCACCCAGGAAGGTCTTAAAGCGGAACTTAAAGGCGTAGGCGCGCTTAAACAGGGACTTGATGAACTCAAAGTCATACTGCTCGATCAGTCCCGGCTCGTAGTACTTGTTTTCTACCAGGTAGCGCATCTTTTCTTCCAAGTCATGGAAGTAGACTGTGTTCTGGTTGACGTGCTGGAGGAAGAACTGGTTCGCGGCCTCGCGGTCCTTGTCGAACTGAATCTTGCCATTCTCGTCATACAGGTTCAGCAGGGCGTTGAGCGCATGGTAGTCCAGCTGCTCTTCCGGCTTCACAGGTTCAGCGACGGTCTTACCCAGTTGCGTGGTCACGACGTTCACGGGCCTTTCTTTGCTATGGCGAAATGGAGAGATGGGTTGGTAGGAATTAAAGCCTTAGGCGGCTAAACCTAAAGCGGCCGCGTTGGCCAAGAGGCCTTCACGGCAAATTGTGACATCTTCCTCGGTTCCGAGAAGTTCGAAGCGGTACACATAAGGAACCTTACACTTGGCTGCGATGACCTCGCCGGCCTTGCCAAAGTCACTGCCGAAGTTGCTGTTACCTCCGGCCACGACGGCACGAATGAAACTGCGGTTGTGTTCGTCATTCAGGAAACGAATGACTTGCCTGGGGACAGGCCGCGTGTTCCGCCCGCTCATCGATACCCCTCCCCCATACGTCGGACAAATCAAGACGTAGGGCTCATTCACAGTGATGGGCTCATCGCTGAGACGCAGCGGGATGCGGACGTTGGGAAGGCCGAGCTTCTCGACGAAGCGGTGGGTGTTTTCTGTAGCGGAAGAGAAATACACGACCAACATGGTTTTGCCCTAGGCGCTCGCCGCCATCGCAGAGAGTGCCTTGATGCGGTCAGGACGGAAGCCGGACCAGTGCTCACCGTGCGCCTCAACGACCGGTGCTTGGACGTACCCCAGAGCCATCACGTAGTCGCGGGCATCATCATCCAGGGAGATATCCACCGTCTCGTATTTGAGGCCAGCACGGTCGAGGGCCTTCTTGGTGGCGTTGCACTGGACACAGGCTGGCTTGGTGTAGAGGGTGATGCTCATGTGACGTTCCTTTAGCTTCCTTCGGCACTACACGCGGAGTGACTGTTGAATTCGATACGAGCAGAGCGTTTAGCGGCTCTGCATGCGAGCTCTGAGCGGTGATGTAGGGCCGCCGCCCGAGCAACATCAACGACACTATACTTTGTGCCCACAACCCGCAACCGACACAATATGTAGTAGTTACATGGCTGGTATTCCCAGGATGTAACTCGGCCCGACCCCACATGTTGACACCCCGCCACAACCCCCACCGCCACGGCGGTAACTACACGGGTGATATTCCCTGCACGTTTACCAAACATTCACTCAGTTTGTGACAAAGTCCACAAATGGGAGCAGGCCACCCCGCGACGCCTCCCCCGATCCCAGCCGGCGAAGGGAGGCATAAAAAAATCCGCCGCCCCACAATGCGGGGACGGCGGACCGAGGACACTCGTTTCTTAGCCCTGGCGAGCCTTGAAGCGCGGATCCTTCTTGTTGATCACGAAGACCTTACCGTGGCGGCGAATAACCTGGGCGCCCGGCTTCTTCTTCAGCGACCGAAGCGACTTGCGAACCTTCATCGGGCGCTCCTTTCGTTATGCGCAATCTTGATGCGATTGATTAGTTCAAAGCACAGCTGGGCAGACACCCAGCAATGACACGAGGAAAAATATTACCCCACGAGTGCCTCATTACCAAAACACTCACGTCACCGAGAACTAGCCACGCCAATTTTTCCCCGAGCCAACCTGGCAGACCCTCGGACCACCGCTGCGCGTGATGGCTACCATGGTCGCTATGACACAAGCATCCAGGGAGCTTCAACAAGAGATCATCGCTGCGCTAGGGACGAAACCTTTCATTGATCCGGCAGAGGAGATTGAACGCCGTGTCGACTTCCTCGCCACGTATCTGCGCAACACCGGCGCTCAGGGCTTTGTTCTCGGTATTTCCGGTGGCCAGGATTCTACCCTTGCCGGCCGCTTGGCCCAGCTGGCCGTCGAGCGTGTCGATGGCGCACACTTTTGGGCCGTACGTCTTCCCCACGGCACGCAAGCGGACGAGGACGATGCGCAAGTAGCGCTCGATTTCATCCAGCCCGATTACCGGCTCACCATCAACATCGCCGACGCCACAGCGGCTCTCGCCGGCGCCGTGGCTTCCGCACTCGACACGGAGCACTTGAACGATTTCAACCGTGGGAATCTCAAGGCGCGCCTGCGCATGTCCGCCCAATATGCGGTGGCTGGTGAGGTCGGCGCACTCGTTATCGGAAGCGACCATGCCGCCGAAAACGTCACGGCTTTCTTTACCAAGTGGGGCGATGGCGCTGCCGACATCCTGCCTCTCGCCGGGCTCAACAAGCGCCAGGGCGCTCAACTTCTCGAGCACCTCGGGGCACCCGAGTCCACGTGGAAGAAGGTTCCTACCGCCGACTTGGAGGATGACCGCCCACAGCTATCTGATGAGGAAGCACTCGGCGTGACCTATGCCCATATCGACGACTACCTCGAGGGCAAGGCCGTGCCTGACGACGCCCGCGAGCGCATCGAAAGCCTCTGGCGCCGCGGCGCCCATAAGCGCGCCATGCCGCCAGGACCCACTAGTGCCTAACGCCTCACAAGGAAGACTATCCGCCCAACGCTTCGAGCGTGGCACGTGCGGCCCGCTCGAGCGGTACATAATACGCGGGACCATGCGTCATCGAATGAACCGCCAGCGGGTGTAGTTGATGCACCGGCACCCACTGGTGATACTCCTCCCCCACCCCATAACCACGCAGTATCTCGCCATAGTACGGCGTGCCAAATAGCTCCAGCATGGCCAAATCCGTCCACGGGTGTCCGCCGTGTGCGGCTGGGTCGATCATCACGGCCGACGAGGCAGTAAACAATACGTTTCCTGCCCACAGGTCGCCATGAATTCGCGCCGGTTTCACGTCCCACTCAACGGCTTTTATAGCCTCGCATGCTTGTCGAACTATCCCCTGTAGCTCTTGAGGCAGTCCTCCTATAAAAGGCGACACCCGCTGCTCGGCGTAGAACTCGCCCCAGGATTCGCATGGTTCGCAGCGTTGTTCCACGCGTCCAATGAAATTCGCGCCCTCCCAGCCCGCCGGCGGCGCGCCGAAAGCGGGCGCTCCTGCTTCATGGACCGTACGGAGCGCAGCACCAAAAGCGCGGGCAGCGAGGGCACTCGGTCGCGACTGCTCAACCCGCCGAGTGCTAATAGATGTGGGGGTGACTTCGGCGACGTCCACGACGACGTCGCCATGCGCCTGCGCCAGCCATCTCAACCCAGCAGCCTCGGCACCAGCTTGATCAGGACGGGACACGGTCTTGGTGAAAACATCCATGTTCCCAGCATAGGAAAAGGCCGGCTCCATAACAGAGACGGCCACTGGTGGAGCTAACGGGATTCCATCGGTTTCTAAATATTACCCCTTGCCTAGCTGGCATTATGCCTATTTAACCTGCATTTATTTTAGGTAATTTCTAACATCATTATATGACACAAAACGGCGCTAGAGTTCCCCGAAGGTTCCCCAATATGCAGAACGAAAACGAAAAGAAAAAGGCCCGAAGTATAAGCCCCATCGTTCGTGGGGGCGAATTGAGCAACGCGGAAAAAATAGGTGGCGTGCCAGTTTCAAACACCAAGGCATTTTGCACAGAGCACCGATCACCTTTAAAGAAAAGAAGGACGCCGAAAGTTGGTTGAACCGCAATAAGGCAGACATCGATAAGGCAGAGGCATCGGGGATTAAATGGATCTCCCCCGCTGAAAAAGAGAAGCTAGAGCTGACAAACAGCACAACCGTGGAACAGCTAATAGACCTTTGGCTAAACGAGAGCGACAGCATTACAAAAGAGAGCACTAGGCAATTCCATCGCCGCCGGATGACAGCCTTCTCCTTGAACTCAACGGAATACCTTCTAGGCATAGTTCAATCCTTCCTTAGCTGAGGAATGTGATGTCTAGCGACTTTTTGGACACGGAGT